>NZ_FKKY02000002.1:0-317334 GCF_900079845.1 Aeromonas sp. EERV15
GCCTTGCTGGCGTGGAGGAAGTCGAGAGCTTGAGCGATACGCATAAAAAATCCGAAACCAATCAACAGGTTTCGGATTTTCACACATCAGAAGGATCGGTCAATGGATCCTTAACTGATCGGCATTAGAGGCATGCGCCTCCCGTTTACTCTCATCTCTGCCCTGTTACAGGGCGAAGCGTTACAGGGTAAAGCGATAGAAGATATCGACCGCCTGGGCTACCCCGCTCATCGCCTGCAGATAGAGCCGTGGCAATACCTCGTAGCGCAGTTTGAATTCGGCGATAGGGCTGAATACCCCGACCCCGTACTGGAACTGCAAGCCCGGCAGCAGATAGGCCGACAGGGTCACTTGAGTGTTGTCACCACTGCCCGCGGTATCGAGGGAAACATCGCTCATCCCCAGCGACTCGCCAATGCTCGACACCACGCCGTTGGCCTGACTCACCGCACCGGCCACCAGCAGGCCGTTGAAACCGCCATCCTCACCGCCGGTCTGCAACCCTTTGCCACGCAGCAAATAGGAGAGCTGTTCCGACTGCGCCATCTGCGGCTCTGAGTAGACATTGATCTCCGGCTTGCTGGCAGGGCCGGTCACCCGCACCCCGACCGTTACCTGACCCTCGATGGTGGCAGGGTCACGGTTAGCCTCGATGTTGAGGAACGGCCGATCCAGCGGACCGGAGAAGAGGATCCGCCCCTCCTTGATGATGAGGTTCTGACCGTAGGCTTTGAAGCGACCATTGGTCAGCACCAGCTGGCCATTGCCTGCCAGTGGCTTCTCAGGATCCTGCCGAAGATTGATCCCGCCGGAGACATCGGTCTTCAGCCCCATGGCATCGATCTTCACATCACTGCCCAACCGGATCGCCACCTTCATCGCCAGCGGTAAACTGGCCTGCTGGGGCGCGGGAGGCAGATCGTCATAGACCACAGTCACATCGTCAGAGACCGCCACCGCCGAATCCGGCAGGCTCTTGACCAGAATGCGCGCCCAGGGAATATCCACCTGACCGGTAATGCGGGTCTCCTCACCGAGCGACACGGCGATATCGGGAGAGACTCTGACCCGACCCATGCCCGGATATTGCGCTTCCAGATCCTTGCCCTGAATGGTGAGGCTGCCGCTGACCGGCATCTTGGCCCAGCTGAGCCAGCCGCCCAACGCCAGCGGTCCCTTTCCCACCAGCATGGAGCCATCAAGCTCGGCACGGTTGCCCTCGATCTTGAGGCGGGTCACCAGCTTGGTCAGGGTCACCATGTCGGAGTGGGTCTGCACTTCACCGTCACGCAGGTTGAGCTGACCAAACAGCAGGGGGGCCGCCAGAGTGCCGTCGAAACGGGCATCGGCGGAGATGATCCCTTGCAAGGAGCGCACCTCAGGGATCAGTGGCGCGAAGGTATTGAGCTTGAGATCGTCAAACTTGAGCTGACCGCCGAGCAGACCGCGACCGGCAGGCTCCTTGATCAGCAGGTCGGTATCGATATTGCCGATCTGCTTGGAGGCAAAATCGAGGCGAATTGCTGCCTGCTGCCGCTCGAAATCCAGGGCCAGAGCCAGCTGCTGATAGTCAGTCTTGAGGCCATCGGCGACAAAGGTGCCCGGCGTGGTGCGCACCACCGCATGCAAGGTCGGCTGATTGCCGTGCCAGCTGGCACGGCCGTCGGCCGAGAGCATCGCCTGCCAACGGAAGTTGTCCGGCAACCAGGGGCGCAGCCGCTTGAGATCAAATTCGCTCAGGGCAAACTCCAGGGTGCCTTGCGCAGCGGAGACCTGACTCCCCTTGACGCAGAGGCTGGCACCTTGGGAGCCGAGGCAGAGATCCCCCATCGCCAGCCGCTGACGCGGCAGATCGAGATCCAGCGCCCAGGGGGAGCTCAAGTCCCAACGCCGCAGCGGGGTTTTCAGCTGCAACTCGGAGAGCGCCCCGCGCCAGTGATCCCCGCGCACGCCGCCACCCAGCTTGAGGTTGGCCGCCAGCGGGTCCCCCTTCATGGTCAGGGTCAACAGATGCTGACTGATATCGCCGCTGAGGTTCAGGGCCAGCTGACTAAGCTTGGTCTCACCCTGTTTCAGCTGCGCCACCAACAGCGAGAGCTCACCGGCCGGTTTGGCACCGATCGCGGCATTGCCCTTGAGGCTAATTCCCTTCAGGTCAGTACCGGCATAGTAGAGCCGGTCGGAGGCCAAATCTGCATCGATTTTTGGCGTCTGCTGATTGCCGCTCACCTTCACCTGCCCTTTGATATCCCCTTTCAGGCCGGGATAGATGCCCCCCAGCTGGGGAGCCTGCAGGTTGGCATCAAGCTTCCACTGGGCGCTGCTGATACTGCCCTTGGCCTGCAGTTGGTTGGGGCCACTTTGCAGCGAAAGCGCCGGGATCTGCCACTCCATCTTGTCGTTGCCGCTGAGCTCCCCTTTTAGGGCCAGCGGGTACTGATTGAGCTTGCCATCCACCTTGAGCTTGGGCAGTTTCAGCTCCCAGTGGCCCGCCTCGTTCATCACGAAACGGCTCTCCAGCTCGCCGGCCAGCGTCCCTTTCAGCTCAGGCACCAGCTCGGCCGGATTGATCCCCTTGAACAGGGTGGTCCCCTGCCACTCGATCCCCTTGTTCCAGGCCAGCTTGCCATCGAGCTTCAGCTCCCCCTTGAGGGCGTTGAGCTGCAAGGCGATCTTGCTGAGCCGCTCCAGATCCCCCTTGCCGTCCAGCGCAAGCTTGAAAGGAGGCACATCGGTCCCCTTGCCGGAGGTATTGAGGGCAAACTGGTAGCCGGAGAGCTTGCCCTTGGCGGTCAGGCTCCCTTTATCCAGCCGATAACTCGGCTCATCTTTGGCAGGCTTATGCAATGGCCAGCCTAGGCTCTTCCAGTCGAGGGCCAAATCAAAAGGCAGATCCGGGTCGAGCGAGGCCAGAGAGCCCTTGAGATTGGCGGCGACCGGTCCCTTGGCCGACAACGCCAGCCCCAGCTTGCCGACCGAACCGCTCAGCGTCAGCTTGGACTGCTGCCCTTGCAGCTCACCATCCAGCAGCCCCTTGCGGGCCTTGGCATCCAGCGTCACCGCCAGCGGGTAGTCATCACTGAGCTGGATATGGCCCTTAAGCGCCAGATCGGCCATGGCGTGACGCAGCGAGAGCTCACGCACCTCGATGCGATCGTCTGCAGCAGTGGCAGAGAGCAGCAACTTGTCGAGCCCTTCGATCAGCTCGCCCTGCTGGTATTGCACCCGGGTCGCGCTAACCCCTTCCAGCTGGATGGGGAAAGGAAGGTGAATGGCGGGCAGGAGAATGGGGGCTGCCTTTGCAGTTGGTGCCCCTTTACCCTGTTTGGCGGTCTCGGCGCTGGCCTTGTCGGTGCGAGCCACCGCAGCCCCGGCTTGTTTCTCGTTCGCGGTCTTCCCGTTAACAGTCTTCTCGTTAACGGGATTGACGTTCGCTGTGGCTGGCTGCTTGGAGGCGGGGGCCGCGTCGTCCAGCGTCACCTTGAGGTTATCGAGCACCGGGCCGCGTACAATCAGCCCCTTGCGGTTGAGGGTGGCGCCGATATCGAGCGACCCCAGTGTCACGGCCACACCGGGCACTGCCAGATCGAGATCGGCCACCTTGAGGCTGTCGACCTGAATTTTGAGCGGCAACGGGCGCCAGACAAAGGGTTCGGAGGGCGCTTCCGGTACCGGCTCGGAGTCGGCTACCTTGACCACCGGATGGGTCACCGCCAGGGATTTGATCCAAAGCTTGCCCTGCAGCAACTTGCCCAGATCCCAGTCGAGCACGGCGCGATCCACCGTGACATCCACCAGCTCATCCTGCCAGCCGACCCCTTCCAGAGTCCAGCCATAGCCAAGCTGACCCGCCACCAGCTCCCCCTTGAGGGAAGGCAGCGCCCCCTTGGCCTGTTGCCACAACCACTTGTTGCCCTGATGGGTGAAGCCCAGCAGGCTGACGCCGATGAGCAGCAGGAACACCAGCCCCATCAGCCAGAGAAAAATGCGTTTTAGCCAGATCACAATGCAGACCCCCGCGCAAGATACAGCCGCAGCGGCCAAAGAAAAAAGCGTTTAGACAACATCATAATTCAGGCCCCAATGCGAAATGCAGCCGCAAGGGCTTGTCCTCCTCCGATACCCCGACCGCCAGATCCAGCCTGACCTGACCGATGGGGGTGACCCAGCGCACACCGACGCCGGTACCTATTTTCCAAGGCTCGCTGTAATCGGTGGTGGAGGTACCGCCATCCACAAACATGGCCCCCAGCCACTTCTCGCTGAAGCGATAGTTGTATTCCAGACTGGCCACGCTGGTGTAGCGGCCACCGGTCAGCTTGCCATCCGGCCCAGTGGGAGAGATGGTCTCGTAATCAAAGCCGCGCACCGTCTGATCGCCACCGGTAAAGAAACGCAAGGACGGCGGCACCAGCGAGAAGCTGTCACCTATGATGGCCCCCTGCTCGGCCCGCATCAGGAATCTGTGGTTATCGCCAAGAGTTCGCAACCACTTGCTGCGCCCCCACACCCGCATAAAGCTGATGTCGGAGCCCCATCTGGGGTCTGAGAACTCCAGCGTCATCTGCTGGCGATCCCCCCAGTCGGGCACAAGGGTGCCGCGCACCCGCAGTCGGGACCAGGAGACCCCGGGGATCAGCAGCAAGCTGTTCCCCTCGTCGGCGCCCTGGGTATAGATCTCGTTCTCCAGCCGAATAAAGACGTCCCGATCCCAGCTCTCCGGCCGTCGCGTCCAGCGGTGCACACCGATAGTGGTGAGATCGGAGCGGGTATCGTTGTTGTCCTTGTACTGGTAGCCGGTCTGGATGGAGTAGTAGTCGCGCAGCGGGTTACCCACCGGGATCTGGTAGTCGAAGCTGAGCTCGGCCTCCGGCGCCGACACCTTGGCGGTGGCAAACAGGCGGTGACCGTAGCGGTTGACCCAGGGCTTCTCCCAGGTGGCACTCATCCGCGGCCCTACGTCGGTGGCATAACCGATACCGGTCTCGATTTCGTGATCGACCCGGTTATCCAGCGTCACCGCGATGGGCACCCGATAGTTGCTCGCCTCGCTCAATACCGGCTTGATATCGACCTGACGGAACAGCTTGGTGGAGGAGACATCCTGCGACATCTCGGCCAGACGGATGGCGAGATAGGGGTCGCCGCTCTTGATGTTGATAAGCGGGCGAATAAGGTGAAGCGCTTCGGGGGTAGCATCGTAGCGGATCTCGCCAAAACGGTAACGATGGCCCGATTCGAACAGAATGAATATCTCTGCCGTCCCCTTGTCCGGGAACACCTTGACCTGACTCTTGCTCAGCTTGGCATCAAAGTAACCGCGGGCCAGCCCGAGGCTGCCCAGATCCGCCTTGATGGATTCATATTTCGCGTGATTGAGAGGCCCCCCCTCTTTGAGGGGCAACTTGTCCAGCAGGGCGCTGTAGAGCTCGTCGCTGCCCGCATCCCCCTCCAGCAGAATATCGAGGCGGGAGACGATGACCGGCTCCCCCTTGTCTACCTCAATCACCACTTTGGACGGAGTCTTCTTGTCGCGACTCAGGGTGATTTTCGGCTGGTAGTAGCCATAAACCTGCAGCGCCTTTTGCACGCTCTCGGTGATTTTGGCTCGAGCCGGGCGGTATTGCCGCTCCTGATAGACCGGCAGGGCATTGAGGTAGGCTTCAACGTTATCCTTGTTCTCCCCTTTCAACCCCTTGACCTGATAGGTGAGCTTGGCGGCAAACGCGGGCGAAGCCAGCAGCGACAGCAACAGGCCCACCCCCAGTACCCGCAGGCCGCGGCGAAACGCAGGGCCGGACAGTAAACTCCCTGCCAGCAGGGATGAAATGCATCCTGTCAAAGGTCAATATTCCTGAATCTGTGGTGAAGGAAACCAGCGCCCTTTCGGGCCAACCCCGAATGCGGCGCAGCACTCCATGCCGTGCATGGCCGTGACACAAAAATGCGCGCCAGAAAAATGGCGAACCTTATCCTAACATAGGCATCGGCCAGCGACAGCGCGGCGCCATTGGCAAATTCGCCATATCTTTTAAGAGGTTGACCACAAATCATACATTTTGGTGACAATGACGACGCCCACTTTCCCGATGGAAGCGAATTGACCTGCCCTGAACAAGGTTCACTTCGTCGTCAGACACCATTTGTCACCTCTCCCCCTCTCTTTACCACCAGAAACCCACCACGACAGAGTTTGTCGGCATCACCCCACCATCACCGTTTAACAGGCCCGGCACACCCTAAAGCCCGCCGTAGCGGGTGATTAAGAATTGCTCGTTCAGCGCAATCGAATTATCCCGCTGCCTTTGCAGACGTCCCTCCCTCACACTTGAACCATCAACTGAAGGAGACACATCATGCATGCACGTAGCGAACAGATGGCTGACTATATTGCCGATCGTCTCGAGTTCATCACCTTTCTCGCCTGTTGCAGCGCCCTGCTGGCCCTGCTAACCGGCATGAGTGGTCAGCAGGCGCTGGCCTTTACCGCCCTGAACCTGCCGTTTGGCCTCGGCATTCTGCTGGCGATGGCGCTGCTGGCCCCCCTGCCCGTCCACTGGCGGCTGCCGGGTATCACCTTGCTGCTGGCAGGTTGCGCCCTGATGACCCTGCAACTGGGAGGAGAGTGGCTCAATCCGCTGGCCATCTGGAGCCTCTACGCCCTGCTCGGGTTGGAGATCATCTGGCAAGCGCGTCCCCGCGCCGTGCTGGCCACCCGTGCTCGCCAGTAACAGGGCTGGCGTGCGCCAGTAAATGGCGGGCTGTGATGGCTGACGCCGGTGGCAAATTGGGGTACTCTTGCGCCCCGATTTGCTACCACCCTTGGCGTTAACAACCTTCGCCATCACTCCCAGGAGCGCCCCGATGAAAAAAGCCTGTGCCCAGCACATTCTGGTCAAGACCGAAAAACAGTGTCTGGAGATCAAGGAGAAGATCGAGAAGGGAGCCGACTTCGGCCAGATGGCCAAGCGCTTTTCCACCTGCGCTTCTGCAAAACGCAGCGGCGATCTGGGGGAGTTCAATAAAGGGGATATGGTCAAGCCCTTTGACGATGCGGTATTCAAGGGCGAGCTGCTCAAGGTACTGGGGCCGGTGCGCACCAAGTTCGGCTTCCATCTGATCAAAGTGCTCTATCGCAACTAAGTCATCGCAACTGACCATTCTCTCGGTGAAGCTCCCGTCAGGCGGGCTTCACCTCCCTCTGCATCCCCCTCGCAAAACTGACCAAAACCACGCCAAACTCTCATCAATTTACTAACGTTATCAGGTAATTAAGTTTATCCTTCTCGGCATTGTCCACATTCGACGATGGATCCCGTGCTATGCCCCGTTCTTGCTTGTGGCCCATACTGGCCTGGTTACTCCCGCTCGCTGGCGCCCTCGGCAGCCGCTTTCATCTCTGGCCCTGGTGGATCGGTTTTGCGATCTGTCTCATCGGAGCCCTTGTCTCCCTGATCTTGCTGGTGCGTCTGCCCTGGAGCCGTAACCGCTATGCCAGCGGCCTTGGCGCCTTGCCACTGCTGCTACCGCTGACCTTTGTGGCACAGGCGCTGCGCATGCCGCTGATCAACGATGTGAGCACAGATCCCTACAATCCCCCCCAACTGCGCTGGGCGGCAGAGCTCAGAACGGCGCAGGATCTGCCAATAAATAGCGCACCGCTGAAAGCAGTTGAGGCAAAACCCGGTCCTCTCTTTACCAGGGCCTCTCCTGCCGAAGTGGTGATTGAAGCCAACGAACTGATGCAGGAGCTGGGCTGGCAGGTACGACCCAGCCCCGACGGTCTGGATGCGGTGGTTACCACCGGCTGGTTCGGCTTTCAGGATGATGTGGCGCTGCGGGTCTTTGCTGGCCCCAAAGAGACCCGCATCGATATGCGATCAGCCTCCCGTCAGGGGCAAAGCGATCTGAGCACCAACCGGGCGCGGATCGAGGATTTCCTGACCCGCCTGAACGAGCGCCTCGGTCAGGCCTACAAACCCAATTTGAAACCGTAAGTGTGAAACAACAAGAAGGTAACTGATGCGCGTTGAGGTCAAACCCGACCGGGAATATGCCTGGTTCATCCGCCCCTTTTTCTGGCTGCAAAAGCGCAACTATGGTCAGGTGCTTATTCCGGGCAAATGCTGGGGCCGCTCGCCGCGCCTCTTTGCCGCCGTCGCCACCCTCTACGGGGTCATCAACCGCAAGCGCTCCCCCATCGATCCCGTGCTGCGCTCGCTGGTGACGGTGCGGGTCTCCCAGCTCAACTGGTGTCGTTTTTGCGTCGACATCAACGCCATGACCCTGGTAAAGAGAGCCGGTTCCAGCGAGAAGGTGGAGGCGCTGGCCAACTGGCGCGAAAGCCCCTTGTTTGACGAGCGGGAAAAAGCGGTGCTCGACTACACCGAAGCGATGACTGGCCTCGATGGGGTGAGCGATGAGCAGGCGGCCCGCCTCAAACCCTGGTTCGATGACGACGCCATGGTGGAACTGACCGGTCTTATCGCCTTTCAGAACATGTCGGCCAAGTTCAACGCCGCCCTCGATATCGCGCCGCAGGGCTTCTGTCAGCTGCCGGTGCAGCCGGAACGCCCTGCCAAGCCTGACAGCAAGGACGCCTGATGAACCGGACACGCCTGCTGCTTGCACTGGTGATGGGGGGCCTTATCGGCGCCTTTTTTGCCCTCGATCTTGGCCGTTACCTCAGTCTGGAGGCCTTGCAGGCCCAGCAGGCGGCAGTGGCGCAATGGGTTGACAGCCACTTTGTCTCGGCCAGCCTGCTGTTCGTGCTTATCTATGTGCTGAGCACCGCTCTCTCCCTGCCCGGCGCCAGCTTGCTCACCCTGGGTGGCAGCGCAGTGTTCGGCGTCGCCTGGGGATTGCTGCTTGTCTCCTTCGCCAGCACCATAGGCGCGACCCTGGCTTTTCTCAGCGCCCGCTTTCTGCTGCGCGACTGGGTCACCGCCCGCTTTGGCGACAAGCTGGCCACCTTTCAGTCCGGCATGGCGAAGGAGGGGGCCTTCTATCTGCTGAGCCTGCGCCTCATCCCCATCTTCCCCTTCTTTCTGGTCAATCTGCTGATGGGGCTCACCCCCATCAGAGTCAGCACCTACTACTGGGTGAGCCAGCTTGGCATGCTGCCCGGCACCTTCGTCTACGTACTGGCGGGCAGCGAGCTTGGCCAGTTGACCAGCACCGGCAATATCCTCTCCCCCGGCCTGATGGTGGCGTTGACCCTGCTGGGGCTGATGCCCTGGCTGGTCAAAAAATTGACCGCACACCTTGCGCAGCAGCGCCTGCTCACCCCCTACCGCAAGCCCGCTCGCTATGACTACAACCTGCTGGTGATAGGTGCCGGTGCAGGTGGGCTGGTCACCAGCTATATCGCGGCGGCGGTGAAGGCCAAGGTGGCGCTCATCGAGAAACACAAGATGGGGGGCGATTGCCTCAACAGCGGCTGCGTCCCCTCCAAGGCGCTGATCCGAAGCGCCCGCTTTGCCGCAGAGCAGCGTAAAGCCGACGAGCTGGGCTTTAGCCCAAGCCACTCCCGCGCCGATTTTGCCGCCGTGATGGAGCGGGTGGCTGAGGTTATCAAGGAGGTCGAGCCCCACGACTCCATCAAGCGCTATCAGGGGCTTGGAGTGGAGTGCATCGAAGGAGAGGCGCGGCTGATCTCTCCCTGGGAGGTGGAGGTTAACGGCCAGCGCCTTGCCAGCCGCCATATCGTCATCGCCACCGGCGCCCGGCCGCTGGTGCCCAAGCTGCCGGGGCTGGATCAGGTGCCTTACCTCACCTCGGATAGCCTCTGGCAGCTGCGCACCCCGCCGCGCCGCCTGCTGGTGCTGGGCGGCGGCCCCATCGGCTGCGAGCTGGCCCAGAGCTTCGCCCTGCTCGGCATTCCCGTGACCTTGGTGGAACTCTCGGAGCAACTGCTGCCCCGCGAAGAGAGAGAGGTCGCCGATGCGCTGGCCGGGCAGATGAGCCGCGATGGCGTGCAGCTACTCACCGGCTGGCGCGCCGAACGAGCCGACTATCTGCCCGCAGCCGAGGGGGATCTCCCCATCCGGCTGC
The DNA here is from genome assembly GCF_900079845.1 of Aeromonas sp. EERV15. Lineage (NCBI taxonomy): Bacteria > Pseudomonadati > Pseudomonadota > Gammaproteobacteria > Aeromonadales > Aeromonadaceae > Aeromonas > Aeromonas sp. EERV15. The sequence goes on from NZ_FKKY02000002.1 coordinate 10,054, forward strand.
AACTGCGCCGAGGCGATGAGACACAAGTGGTGGAAGGTGATCAACTGCTGCTGGCACTGGGTCGGACCGCCAATGTAAGCGGCTTCGGGCTCGAAGCGTTGGGGGTCGAGCTTGCCCCCCGCGGCACCATAGCGGTCGATGGCTTCCTTGCCACCAACTTCCCCAGCATACTGGCGGTAGGAGACGTAGCGGGCCCTTACCAGTTCACCCACTTCGCCGCCCATCAGGCCTGGTATGCGGCGGTCAATGCCCTGTTTGGCCAGTTCAAGCGCTTTCGGGCCGACTATCGGGTCATTCCGGCGGCCACCTACACCATGCCAGAGATTGCCCGGGTCGGGCTCAATCGCCAGGAGGCCGAGGCGCAGGGGATTCCCTTCGAGGCGACCCGCTTCGAGCTGGCCGAGCTGGATCGCGCCATCGCCGATGGGGAGCGCCACGGTTTTGTCGAGGTGCTGACCGTGCCGGGCAAGGATACTATCCTTGGCGCCACCATAGTGGGCACTCACGCCGGTGAACGGATCGCCGAGTTCGTGCTCGCCATGCGTCACCGCCTCGGCCTTGGCAAGATCCTCGGCACCATTCACGCCTATCCCACCCTGATGGAGGGGAACAAATACGTGGCGGGTGAATGGAAACGGGCCCACCAGCCCACCCGGGTACTGGCGTTGCTGGCCCGTTATCACCGCTGGCGCCGTGGCGCCTGACAACCAGAGAAACTTTCATGCTCAAGCCATTCTCACAGATCAGCTCACGCCTGAACTCTCAACTCAAGCAGCGGCTAAACGCCCTGCTGTGCGCCCTGCCACTGCTGGCCAGCGGCCCCCTGCTGGCGGCCACCCCAAACGGCAACTGGCAACAGACCCTTAAGGAGGCGAAAGGAGAGACCGTCTACTTCAACGCCTGGGGCGGCAGCCCGGAGATCAACGCCTATCTGGTATGGGCCGGGCAGGAGCTGGCGCGCGACTATCAGGTCAAGCTGGTGCAAGTGAAGGTGGATGACATCGCCCAGAGCGTCAGCCAGCTGCTGGCCAACAAACAGGCGGGCAAGCAAGCGGGCGGCCCCATCGATCTGCTCTGGGTCAACGGCGAGAACTTCAAGGCGCTCAAGGAGCAAGGGCTGCTTGGCGCACCCTTTACTCAGGAGCTGCCCAACATGGTGCTGGTAGACAGCAGCCTGCCGGTGAGTGAGGACTTCACCCTGCCGGTGGAAGGGCTGGAAGCCCCCTGGGGCATCGGCCAGCTCAATCTGATGGTCGATACCGAAGAGGTCACCAGCCTGCCCACCTCGGCAGCGGCCCTGCTTGCATGGGCCAAGGCCCATCCCGGCCGCTTCACCTATCCCAAGCCGCCCCAGTTTCATGGCTCCAGTTTTCTCAAGCAGATCCTGCTGGAGTTGACGCCAAACCCCGCCCCCCTCTATCGGGAGGCGACCGAAAGCGACTTTACCAAGCTCACCGCCCCGCTCTGGGCCTGGCTCGATGAGCTGCACCCGGCACTCTGGCGCAAGGGCAAGCTGTTCCCCACCAGCGCCGCCGAAACCCGCCAGCTGCTTGATGATGGCGAACTGGCGATGGCCATCAGCTTCAACCCGCAGGAGGCGCAAAGTGCCGCCCAGATTGGCGCCCTGCCCCCCAGCGTGGCTGCGGTCGCCATGGAGAAAGGCGCGCTCACCAACAGCCATTTTCTCGCCATCCCCTTCAACGCCAACGCCCGTGCGGGGGCCAAGGTGGTGGCCAACTTCCTGCTGAGCCCAGCGGCGCAGGCACGTAAAGCCAATCCGGCCTTCTGGGGTGATCCCAGCGTGCTACGGGCCGATGCGCTGCCTGACTCCGCCAAAGGGCAACCGGCACTGCGCTTCAAAGCGGTGGCCGAGCCTCACCCCAGCTGGCAGCTCAAGCTGGAAGCGGCCTGGGCCGAGCGTTACGGTCACTGATGAGTGCTGCTGGTCACCCGCATTCCTGCTCCCGACCGTGGCGTCGGTTGACACGCCACCCCAGTATGAGTACGGGGATGGCGGTCATTTATCTGGCGCTCTTCGTCATCCCTCTGCTGGCAGGGCTATGGCAACTGCTGGCGGAGGGGATGACCGCCTCTCATCTCGCCTTGCTGCTAGCCCAACCCGGTCTTTGGCACTCAGCAGCGCTGAGCCTGTGGATTGGCGCCGCCTCGACCCTCGGTAGTCTGCTGTTGACCGCCCTGCTGCTGGCCCACAGCGACAGTCGGGCTTTCGGGCTGCTCCACCGTCTGCTCTCGCCCATGCTGGCCATGCCCCACGTCGCCTTTGCCATCGGTTTTGCCTTTCTGCTCGCCCCCTCCGGCTGGCTGCTGCGGCTCGTCTCGCCAGCTCTGACCGGGCTTGAACTGCCCCCCGATTGGCAGACCATTCGGGATCCTTGGGGGCTCGGGCTGATTGCACTGCTCGTTTTCAAGGAGACCCCCTTTTTGCTGCTGATGGCGATGGCCGCGCAGCAACCCATCCTGCTGGCACGCCAGCAGTGGCTGGGGGCGAGCCTCGGTTTCAGCGCCCCCCAGATCTGGTGGCGCCTGCTGCTGCCAGCGCTGTGGCCTGCCCTGCGCCTGCCCATCTATGCGGTGGCGGCCTACGGAGTCGCGGTGGTGGATCTAGCCCAGCTGCTCGGGCCCGATGCGCCCGCCCCGCTGGCGGTGCGCTTGTGGCTCTGGTATCAGGACCCGGATCTGCTCTGGCGCGGTGCCACCGCCAGCGGCGCCCTGCTGCTGCTCGCCATCACGGCGCTGCTCATCGCCCTGCTCAGATTACTGGAGTGGCTTCATCAAGAGCTGGGCAAAGGCCGCTGGCTCGATGGCAAACGGGCGGCGTCCCATCCCCTTGCCAACCGCCTCGCAGCAGGCTTTGCCTTAACCCTGATCACCCTCAATCTGGCGGTGCTGGCGGCCCTGCTGCTCTGGTCACTGGCGCGCCGCTGGCCCTTTCCCGCCCTCTGGCCCAGCCAGTGGAGCAGTCACTACTGGCTGGATCTGCTGCCAACCCTGCTGCCACTGCTGGCAACCAGCGCACTGCTGGCCCTGGTGAGCGGCTTGTTGGCACTGATGATGGCGGTGTGCAGTCTGGAGGCGCAAGCCGGGCGCCGCCCCTGGCCGCTCTGGCTTATCTGCCTGCCGCTGTTGCTGCCGCAAGCGAGCCTGCTGTTTGGTATCCGGCTCGGGCTGGACTGGCTTGCACATGACTCGATAAGCAGCGGCATTGGTTGGGGCTGGGTGCTCTGGAGCCAGCTGCTGTTTGTCTTTCCCTATGTCTATCTCTGCCTGCACGGCCCCTATCGCCAGTTCGATCCACGGATCACCCAGAGCGCCCTGCTGCTGGGGGCAACGCCATGGCGAGCCTGGTGGCAAGTGAAAGCGCCGCTGCTGGCGCGCCCGCTGCTGTTTGCCTTCGGCGTCGGGGCGGCGGTGAGTTTGGCCCAATACCTGCCGACCCTGCTGTTTGGGGCTGGCAGAGTGGTCACCATCACCACGGAAGCGGTGGCCATCGGCAGCGGACTCAATCGGCGGCTGGCGGGGCTATACGGTCTGCTGCAACTGCTGCTGCCGCTCGTTATCTATCTGCTGGCGCTCTGGCTGCCGGCGCGGATCAATCCGGCGCTCAAGGGGAGCGGCCAATGATGAACTCTCATGATGGAAATGGCCATATGCTGAGCACCACGCCTCTTCGCCTCTATCTGGAGGAGAACCTGCTGTTCTCACTGCCCGCCCTGCAGGTTGCGCCAGGCGAGGTGTTGACCCTGATGGGCCCCAGTGGCTGTGGCAAGAGCTCGCTGCTGGCAGGGCTGGCGGGGGTACTGCCGGGCGCGCAGACAGATAGCGGCCCGATCCGGCTGGAGGGGGAGGTAAGGCTCAGCGAGCGACTACTCACCCCCTTGCCCGCACAGGCGCGGCGCATCGGTATGCTGTTTCAGGATGATCTGCTGTTTGACCATCTGACGGTGGCGGAGAACCTGATGTTCGGCATGCCTGCAACTATCAAGGGAAAACGCACGCGGCAGGAAAAGGCGCTGACCGCGTTGGCGCAGGTCGCACTGGCGGATCAGGCTGACAAGCTACCGCAACTGCTGTCAGGGGGTCAGCGGGCGCGGGTCAGCCTGCTGCGGGCACTGTTGGCCGAACCCGACGCCCTGCTGCTGGACGAGCCCTTCTCCCGCCTCGACAAGCCGCTGCGGGCCGCCTTTCGCGAGCTGGTGTTCGCGCAGATCAAGGCGCTGGCCATCCCCGCTATTCTGGTGACCCACGATGCGGAAGACGCGCCGGGCACCATACTCAACCTCACCGAATGCCACTGTTAACCGAGGAGTGTTCACCTTGTTTGATCGCCATCTGATCCCCGTGATCCGCAGCCCTCTCACCCAGCTTGCCAAACCGCTCTGCCGTGCCGGGATCAGTGCAAACCAGATAAGCCTCACCGGATTTGCCATCGGCATGCTGGCGCTGCCGCTGCTGGCCTTTGGCTGCTATCAGTGGGCGCTCGCGGCCATCCTGCTCAACCGCTTGCTGGACGGGCTCGATGGCGCCGTAGCGCGGGAAACCGGCATCACCGACTGCGGCGGCTTTCTCGACATCACGCTCGACTTTATTTTCTACGCCGCCGTGGTGCTGGGCTTTGCCTTCGCCGCCCCTGCCAATGCGCTGCCCGCCGCCACCCTGCTGTTTGCCTTTATGGGCACCGGCTCGAGCTTTCTGGCATTTGCCATCATGGCGGGCAAGCGGGGGATCGACAATCCGGTCTACCACCACAAATCCCTCTACTATCTGGGCGGCCTCACCGAGGGGAGCGAGACCATCGCCCTCTTTGTACTGATGTGCCTGTGGCCCGCCGCCTTCGCCCCGCTCGCCTACGGCTTTGCCCTGCTCTGCCTCATCACTACCCTGACCCGGCTCTGGAGCGGTTATCACACTCTACGTTACACCCCGCGCTGACCCCTCGCTGAACAGTGCAGCCCTCACCGGAGGGCTAATCCATCGCTCGATGAATTGACGGCCAACAAGGCACACGGAACACTTGCACGCGGATGACAATGTTTTACCATGACGGCACTTTTTTCAGTCTCTTTGAGAACCCTATGCGTCGCCTTGCCTCTCTTCTCACTCTGTCGTTATTCCCCCTGCTCGGTGGCTGCAGCAGCGCCCCGGCCCCCAAGCCCGTGGTCATCCCCCAGCCCAACAGCGCCTTTATCAATCAGGCACCCTCGAACAAACCCGTTTACACACAAGGGGTTAGCAAAGGGGATTTCGCCAATCGCGCCAATGTGGACAGATTCGTCCAGAAGATGGTCGAGAAGCACGGTTTTGATAACACACAACTGCATCAGGTGCTGGCACAGGCAGAGCGTTACGACTGGATCATCCGCCTGATGGATGCACAGGCGCCGACTACCGCCAAGCCCACCGGCCCGACCGGTGCCTGGAACCGCTATCGCGCCAAGTTCATCACCCCCGACAACGTGCAAAACGGCGTCAACTTCTGGCGTGAATACGCGAGCGAGCTCAATCGGGCAGAACAGATCTATGGGGTACCGCCGGAGATCATCGTCGGCATTATCGGGGTCGAGACCCGCTGGGGCCGGGTAATGGGCAAGACCCGGATTCTGGATGCGCTGGCCACCCTGGCGTTTGATTACCCGCGCCGCGCCGAGTTCTTCACGAGCGAGCTGGAAGCCTTCCTGGTGATGACCCGTGACGAGGGGATGGATCCGGCAGAACCCAAGGGCTCCTACGCCGGCGCCATGGGTTATGGCCAGTTCATGCCCTCCAGCTTCCAGCGCTATGCGGTGGACTTTGACGGTAACGGCCACACCAACTTGTGGGATCCGGTGGATGCCATCGGCAGCGTCGCCAACTACTTTAAAGCCCACGGCTGGGAGAAAGGCCAACCGGTGGCGGTGCGCGGCCAGGGGCAACTGCCCGGCTATGAGCACGGCTTCCAGACCCGCTACCCGGTTGCCACCTTGCGCAGCGCCGGTTTGACCCCCACCAGCAGCCTGGGCAACCACAGCGAGTCGAGCCTGCTGCGCCTCGATGTGGGCACCGGCTACCAATACTGGTACGGCCTGCCCAACTTCTACGCCATCACTCGCTACAACCACAGCACCCACTACGCCATGGCGGTGTGGCAGCTGGGCTTGGCGGTCAAAGCGGCACGCTAGCAACACCATGAGGCGCCATGGCGCCTCATATCAACAAACGGGAGGCAGGATCTGCTGGCGATAAACCAGTCGAACCTGCCTCCCGTGTTCTATTGTGGGTCACCGTTTGTGGTTCAGGATGGTTGCGCACCGATGCGGCAACTCATCCATCACTGCTCTGGCAAGTTAAGATCCAGCTTGGCGGCAGGTTGCGCCGATTGCTGATTTTCAGCCTGCGCGGCAGCCAGGGCACGCTTGAGGGCCCGCCGTTTTTGCACCACCACAAATCCGACCCCACCCAGAATAACGGCCAATAACACCCCGCCACCGGCCAGCACCCAGACTAACCAGCTTATACCTTGCTTTTCTGCTACTTCATCAGTCGCTGCAGCACTGGAGGCCACTGGCGCTACCACCACAGGCTCAGGAGGTGGTGGTGGCGGAAAGATGTTGAAGGTTTTGGCCGGTAAGGTGATTTTCAGCTCACGGCCCTGCAGGGTGGTGCCATAAAGGGTGGCATTCACCACATGTTGCCCGACAGCGGTGATCATGGAGAGATCAATGTCCAATTTGGGCTCAATGGCCATCTCGCTAAAAGCGTAATCCCCCCCCGCATTACTGGTCACACGGCCTTTAACCACCACAGAGGCAGGATCCAGTTCATCACGATCTATAAGAAGTGAAAGTTTGGCGCCCAACTCTTCTGAAGGCGGCGCAAGGCTATAGGTAAACGGAGAGGGATAGAGCAGGATATCCTGATAACGGGCCCGCACGAACACCTGATTACCGGTGCTGAACATGGCGCGGTACTTACCGCCGGGAATATCCTGCAGGCTCACTTCAGCGGTCATGATGCCATCGCCCGGCACTTCATCGAGCCCCTTGCCATCATCGCGATAGTGGCCAAGTACCTCATCCAGCACCACTCTTTGCTGGCTGGCATCGCTGAAGGATTGCAGCTTGACGGTCATCCCCAGATCAGAGAGGTAATATTTATCCTTTGGCGGCTGACCATTAATCAACAGCCATGACTTGAGCTTGATCAGCTCCCCCTGATAGAGCTGCATCGGTAGCGCCGCGATATCGAGCCGGATATCGGAGAGGATGCGCACCCGATTATCGGGGTCGACCTCGCCAATGGCCTGCCAGGGACCGGGCATGGGATTGCGCAGGGTGATAAGGTCATGTTCAGGGAGTGCCAGCCAGCCAACCTCATCGGGTTTGACCTTGCCCACATAGAGCTTGCTACCATCGGGCCGCACCAAGATCACCGAAGGAGTTTGTGGCTTGCGCTTGACGATAAAGGTGATCTCCTTCACCCCGTAATCAATACGAAAACGGTTATCCAGCAACGGAATATCAGAGGGTGCAAACACCTCAGTCTCGGTCGCTGTTGCGCCCAACGAGGCTAACAGCAGCAGGCAGCCCCACCACTTGCTCACTCTCGCCACAGGCAACTACCTCCTTTTTTCTGCACCAAATCGAGTCGGGCCTCGTGCAGTGCCAGATCCTCGGCAGTGGCGCGCACAATGTTGAGCGCGGGACGGTTGCTCTCCAGCCGCCGAATACTGGTGTCCTGATTGTTTTCATTTTCGCTGTTTTCGCTCGCCAGATTCAGCTTGGTCTGGCCACCGGTCATCAGCAGATAGACATCCGCCAGGATCTCCGCATCGAGCAAAGCCCCGTGCAAGGTCCGGTGAGAGTTGTCTATGCCGTAGCGATCACACAGCACATCCAGGTTGTTACGCTTGCCGGGAAAGATATCCCGGGCCATCGCCAGGGTATCTGTGATGCTGCAGATATCTGCCGTCTTGAAGTCGAGTCCGAGCTTGCTGAACTCATAATCCATAAAGCTGACGTCAAACGGAGCGTTGTGAGCGATAAGCTCTGCGCCACGAATAAACTCGATGAAGTCATCAGCTATCTGTCTGAAGGGAGGCTTGTCAGCCAGATACGCATCCGTAATGCCGTGCACCTGGATGGCTTCCGGGTCAACCAGCCGATCCGGCTTGATATAGACGTGGTAGTGATTACCGGTCAGCTTGCGGTTGATCACCTCCACACAGCCGATTTCGATGATGCGGTGACCCATATAGATAGGGCCGCCACTGGTGTTCATACCCGTGGTTTCAGTATCCAGGATGATCTGGCGATTCAGTTGGGGTGTGTTCATGATCCAATCTATGTCAAACTTCGGTTTTACTCGCTAGTTTACCCCAAGCCTCATGCTAAAACAGATTGATTGCTCATGTTAAAACACATTGATGTCTATACCGATGGCTCCTGCCTCGGTAATCCCGGCCCCGGTGGTTACGGCGCCGTCATGGTCTACGGTACCCATCGTAAAGAGATTTCCGCAGGCTTTACCCTGACCACCAATAACCGGATGGAGCTGATGGCCGCCATCATGGGCCTGCGCACCCTCAACGAACCGTGCAAGGTACGTCTCACCACCGACAGCCAGTATGTGCGCCAGGGGATCACCCAGTGGATCATCGGCTGGAAGAAAAAAGGGTGGATCACCGCCAGCCGTCAGCCGGTCAAAAATGTCGATCTCTGGAAGGAGCTGGATGCGGAAGTGGCTCGCCATCAGATCGAATGGCTCTGGGTGAAAGGCCATTCGGGTCACCCCGAAAACGAGCGCTGTGACGAACTGGCCCGTGACGCCGCCTGCGGCAAGGATCTGGCCGAGGATACCGGCTACCAGCCCTGACGTGCCATTCCCGGTGTGGCAAGTGACTTTGGCAACTGCCAGCGCCGCCGCACCGGGAGCAATGGAAAGCGCCGTTTACGGGCCGCGATCACGTATACCGAAGCAAACGCCCTGCAGTAATCCCGCCCGACACTCTCTCGCCACCAGCTATGCCAGCTCTGCTTGCCCATGAGCGAGTAGCCAAAACGATCATCAAACATCACTTCACAGCCCAATAGATGGAGCCAGTCCGTGACTCGTCCCGGGGTGAACATCCGTGCCGACCAGGGCAGTTTTCGCCGCAAGAACGGCACACAATGACCTATCCCGACCAGACTCAAGGGGTTGTAGCCACTGATGATCAACCAGCCATCGTCGGTCAGCACCCGTTCGGCTTCACGCAATACCTGATGGGGATCGGCAGAGAAGTCGAGGCAGTGGGCCAGCAGGCAGGCATCGACGCTACCGGTACGTACTGGCAGATCCAGCGGATCGCCATACATATCGAGCAAGCGCCCGCTGGGTGCCACCCCTATTTGATGGCGAATGGATGAGCGTTTACAGGAGAGTTCGGCACTCAGGGCGCCAATTTTCAGCAGATGATAACCAAACAGATTGGGACACCAGTTGTCGAGCCGATCCTGGATTTCTGCGGCTACCCAATCTCCCATAGGGAGGGCAGACCAGCTGGTCGGTATCTCGATTTGTTGTTCGGTATGTGCCACCTGCATAATAGAGCTCAACTCGGGGTTTCGAACGCCATCCTGTTATATAAGATACCCTCCCTAAAGAGAAGCAAACTCATGTATACCGTCATCACAGTTCCTGCCTTTAATGACAACTATATCTGGTTGATCCGCCACGAAAATCACTGCCTGGTGGTCGATCCTGGCGAGGCCGCGCCGGTGCTGGAGCGGCTCGCAGTGCTGGGGTTGCAACTCGATGCCATTTTGCTGACCCATCATCATCATGATCATGTGGGCGGCGTCACTGAACTGCTCGCCCACTTCCCCCATGCCAGACTCTATGGCCCCAAACTTGACCCCATGCCGGATCACCACGGCCAGTGGCTGGACGACGGCGATCAGATCACCTGGCACGGCCTCGCCCTCGAGGTGCTCCATGTGCCCGGCCACACCCGTGGCCACATCGCCTACCATGGCAACGGCATGCTGTTTTGTGGCGACACCCTCTTCTCGGCCGGTTGTGGCCGCCTGTTTGAAGGGACGCCGGAGCAGATGTACCACTCGCTGCAACGGCTCGCCGCCCTGCCCGATGAGACCCTCATTTATTGTGCCCACGAATACACCCTCTCCAACCTGCGGTTTGCCTATGCGGTCGAACCGGGCAACCCGGCGATCCAGCGTCAGATCGGTCTGATCAGCAAACTGCGCCAGCAAGGGCTGCCAAGCCTGCCGACCCGACTGGCAGACGAGCGCACTTTCAACATTTTTCTGCGCTGCGAGCAGGATTCGGTAAAATTTTCTGCTGAAAAGCATGGGCTAAAATGCGTGGAAAATCCGGTAGATACCTTCACCATACTGCGCCAGTGGAAGGACGTTTTTTGAACAAACCTTGATCAAAGGGGCATTGCCCCTTATGATGCCCGCTGTTTTTCCTAAAAATGACCGGAGCGAGATGAAGGTACGAACGGCCTTATTGGCGGCGCTGTTGCTCAGCGGCTGCCAAAACCTGAGCCATCAGGATGACCGGGCGCTAACGGCAATCGAGTCGATCAAGTCCCCCCAAGTCAACAAAAAAGCGCACAAAAAGCACGCTTCCGGTTTTCTGTTTGGCGATGAACAGCTAGACGAAATGGAAGATACCGACAATCTGTGGGTACGTATCAGCAATGACATGCAGCTTGATACCCCAGAGAATGATCGCGTGCGTCAACAACGTGCATTGCTGTTGCGTAATGATATGCATCTGGCGACCATTGCCAGCCGGGCTGAACCCTACCTCTATTTGATGGTGGCGGAGATTGAACGGCGTGAGCTGCCAATGGAGCTTATTACTGTCCCGATGATCGAAAGCATGTTTGATCCCCATGCCCGATCCCGCAGCAATGCGGTAGGTCTGTGGCAGTTTGTGCCCGCCACGGGTAAGAACTTCGGTCTGCGCCATGACAACTGGTATGACGGTCGCCGCGATGTGATGGCCTCCACCAATGCGGCGCTCGATTATCTGGAATACCTCAACCGCTTCTTTGATGGCGACTGGCTGCAAACCCTGGCCGCCTACAATGCCGGTGAAGGTCGGGTGCGCAGTGCCATTCAACGCAACCAGCGCGCCGGTCGACCGACCGATTACTGGTCGCTGGACCTGCCCCGCGAAACCCGGATGTATGTCCCCAAGATCTTGGCCATGGCGGACATGATCAGCAATGCCGACAAGTACAACGTCCAATTGCCGGTGCTCGCCAACCAGCCGCAGCTGCGGGTGGTAGATACCGGTAGCCGGATCGATCTGAACGTGGCGGCACAACTGGCGGGCCTGCGCACCTCACAGCTCAAGGAGGTCAATCCGGCCTTGAGCCGTGGCGTGATGTCCCCCCGTGGCCCTTACCGTCTGCTGGTACCGGTAGAGTATGCCGATACCCTGGAGCTGGCGCTGGCCGATCTGCCCCAAAGTGAGCGCACTCGCACCACCACCGGCTCTGGCTCCTATCTGGTCACCAGTGGCGACACCCTGTCACGGATCGCCCAGAATCACGGCGTCAGCGTCAGTGAACTGAAGCTGGCCAACAATCTGCGCAGCAATAACCTGCGTCGTGGTCAGCGACTGGAGATCCCGGGCAACGGTCGGGTCAGCAGCAAAGCCACTCCTGCCAGCAAGCCTCAGCAGCTTGCCAGCCGTGGCAGCAGCCAAAACAAGATCAACTATAAAGTCCGCTCAGGTGACAACTTGTGGAGCATCAGCCAGACCCATGGTGTCTCCCATAGCGAACTGGCCAAATGGAACGGTCTGAATGCCAAGTCGGCACTCAAGCCGGGCATGAAGTTGGTGGTCTATACCAAGCCAGGAAAGAAGAGCGGTAAATCGATGGTGTATCAGGTACGCCGCGGTGACTCTGTCTCCTCAATCGCAGCCCGCTTCCAGGTTGCCATCAACGATGTGATGCGCTGGAACCAGCTGGATAAAGGGGAGTACCTCAAGCCCGGTCAGGAGCTGACCCTGTTTGTGAAGAACAACAGCTAAGCGCCCCCCCTTGAACCCGATACAAAACGGGGCCAGTCAGATGACTGGCCCCGTTTTTTTATTCCTGCGGCAAAACGCTGTGTCTCAGCTGCCAACCCAAGCGATGGCTTGGCGCTGCCTGCGAACGCCTCACCACTCTGCCGGCAAAGAGCTCAGCGCTATTCCCAGAGCCTTGTTGGCACCACCAGCAGCACGGTGCGCTGGCCTACCGCCACGTTGGCATTGGGAAAGACGACGGCTTCTCGCGGCTGCTCAACCGTGTAGCGCAGCTCGCCATCCTCGGCCAACACGAACCCTTGGGGAAATTCGGTGAAGTTGTCCACATCGCTGGCAAACAGGAAGCGAAAGTCCGCCGATTTTTTAGTGATCACCCGATCGATGGCAAACAGGGTGAAATCCTCCGCCCGCCAGGGCTCCAGCACAACTTCATCCTGACTCACCAACTCTTGCAGCGCTTGCCGGGTCTCGATAAAGCGTGTCATGTCGTTCTCACCAAACGGCCGAACCTTGCCCAGCTCCACCGTGAAGGCATGGGCCCCATGCTGGCGGGAGCTGTAGTAGCTGAAGGTGGTGGTGGGGGCATTAGACAGCAATAGGGTGCGCACCCCGCAGGCGCCAAGGAACTGCACCTGCTCGCGGCAGTGGCGCCGCTCGTGGGGGAAGGGGTAGACGGCAAACTTCTCGTGGCGGGAGCCGCGAATGGCGGTGTGCAGATCGTAGTGATAACGGGGCCGGGCCGGATCGGCAAAGAAGCGGCTCACATACTGTTCGAGGCGCATGGCGCGGATCCGCTCCCGATTGCAGAGCCCCTCCCCCTTGCTGTGGGCGCCAGAGAAGAGCCGGTTCATGTTCTCTTCTACCTCCCGCAGCCCCAGATTCATCGCCGCCGGATTGCCAAACAGGAACAACAGCCGATGGCGGGCGCTCAGCTCGCCAGAGAGCAGGCGGCTCAGCAGCTGGTTGCAGATTTCGATGGGGGCGGTCTCGTTGCCGTGAATGCCGCAAGAGAGCACGATATCCTTGCGCCCGCCCGGCAATTCGCCTGCGCCTTTGGCAGGCTCCAGACAGAGCACTCCCGTATCCCAGACGCTGACCCGCGCGCCGTCGGGCAAGGCAAAATCAAAGGGCTCAAGCTGCCACTCATTACTGCGGGTCAGGGCCAAAAAATCGTGCTGGGGAATCATCCGTCTCACCCTCTTGCTCTGGATCACTATGGCCGGATTATACGCAAGGCATCGCGGCTTAAAATCGTTTTTTAAACAAATTCAAACATTAACGACACAATTGTGATAACAATCGAACGATGACAGCAATGACAGTAGCGATGTGAAATAAAGAGGAGAGGAAAGAGGATCAACGAACAACAAGAGGAAAGCAGGGGAGATAAAACAGACTATTGCCAGACTGATAGCAGGGCGCTACAGGGGCGGAGCAGTAAACGAGTCAACAGAAAAACAAGGCATCCATGCCCGGCTGATCAACCACGCCAGAACGGCTTGGTGGTCTCTTGATAACGGTCAGCTTCGTTCAGGCCGATGTCTTTGAGCAGGTACTCGGGCAGCTCGGAGAGCTGGCGACGGCTGCGGCTACGCTCCAGCCAGGTCAGAACGGCCATTTTCACCCGGGCAACCAGATTCAATTGGCTGGACTGCTGGTAACCGGTTTCGGTATAAGTCATGTTGGCCATGTTGTGGCTCCTCTGGATTATGTTTGCGCACTGGGCTTTATTTGATGCGCAAAGCTTAGTCAGGGAGAGCATCCGACTCAATTGACGAATTTTGATACATTACATTAGTAAAACTAATGGCATAAATCTGACTGATACAATTTTAATCATTTGATTTATAAAGAGTAATTAAATCACCATTCGGCCATCCACTGCCCACAGCATATTGTGCTGCATGACACCACCTTACATATGCAATTTACCGCCCTGCCTATGCACTCGCCAATATGCCCCCAAGCGCTGGCAACCCCACCATTACATTCAGTTGTTAATCAGGCGATCTTTTGGTGATCTCCATTTAACACAATGATACATAAAACAAACTTCAGGTCATTCACTCACATCCTGCTGAACAGCAACCTGCAAACGAGCCCCTTGGCGCGCAACCGACACAATGATATGGTTATTTATACAGTAGTTTAGTCGCCCGCCCTGACGCCATCGCTTATGCCGTCAACGGCGGATGAAACCACAGGATCATCGATGGATACCTTTACCCCGACCGCGGCCCTGCGCCAACAGATGGAAGCCATTGAAGCCTCCTTGCACCAGCTGACTGACCTGCTCGGCCAGCTCACGCTGCAAGAGGCCCATGTCTACCCCCTTCCTCCGGTGCCGCAAGGGGAAGAGCACGACCCGATCGAACAGATTGAGGTGGGTTACCTCAACGGTGAAGCGGCGCTGGCGGCCACCCTCGCCGCCTATCGGGATCACAGTGCCCGCCCCGGCTGCTCCACCAAGGCGACTCATCGGCTGCCCGGCTGGTTGCGCTTTCCTGCTGCCGCCGCCCCCTTGCTGCAACCGCTGATCGACCAAATCAACCAGCACAAGCTCGATTTCAAGGCACTGGTGCAGCAGGCGGGCGGACGGGACGAGAAGTTTGATCTGGTGCACACCGCCCTGCCCGGGGTGATCACCTTGCAGGTCTATCGCAAACTGACCCTGCTGGCCGGGGAGCTGCAGTCCCTCGGCTTTACCTGGGCCGACAAGCAGACCATCAATCGCCTCAGTCGCGAGCAGGTGCTGGAGATGCTGGAGCGCAGCCGCCGCTACATTCCGGCCCTCTCCAACAACGAGGAGTGGAGCAAGATGGTGGATCAGGAGGTGTATGACATTCGCCGCCTGCCCGCCGATGCCGAGTTGCGGATCCGCCGCCCGGTCAAGACCCACCCGATGATCAACCTGCTCTGGCTGGAGCGCACCCCGCGCAAGCAGCAGATCAAGGCCAGCCTGCCGCTGCTGCTCTGCTCCGATACCCCGCCTGCGGTCACCCATCTGGGCAACTATCCCCCCAAGAGCCGACAGGCGCGGCGAGATCGTAAAATTGGCGGCGAGCCCATCATCGAGCGGCTGCACCTCTATCTCTATCAGGGGTGACTGGAGCAGGGATAACTGGGCCGCCTTGCCGCGATAAACGGCACATCCCACATCAGCATCCCAAATGAGAAAGGGGAGAACATCTTTGGATGTTCTCCCCTTTTCTGTATGAATAGGCGGTGTGGATAAGCGGTTAAGCCAATCAGCCCATCAACAGGGCCCGCAGGCTCTCTACGTCCAACCCGCGCACCTCCGACTGGCCGCTTAGCAAGCCATCGGCCAGCGCCCGCTTCTCGTCGTGCAGGGCGACGATCTTCTCCTCCACCGTCTGCTCGCACACCAGCCGGTACACTGTCACCGGCTGGGTCTGTCCCATCCGGTGGGCCCGATCGCTCGCCTGATCTTCCACCGCCGGGTTCCACCAGGGATCGAGGTGCAGCACGGTATCGGCCTGAGTCAGGTTGAGGCCGGTGCCCCCCGCCTTGAGGCTGATCAGAAACAGCGGCACCGCTTCATGGCGAAAACGCAGGATGGACTCCTGGCGGGATTTGGCCGAGCAGGCGCCATCCAGATAGCAGTAATCCCACGATTTTTGCTCGATACGGGCGCGCAGCAGGCTCAGCAGATCGACAAACTGGCTGAACACCAATACCCGATGACCGTTATCGATGGCCTCTTCCAGCAGCGCCATCGCCTCGTCCAGCTTGCTGCTGGTTTGCGACCACTCGGGCATCACCAGCTCCGGCGAACAACAGAGCCGACGTAGCCGGGTCAGGCCACTCAGCACATGCATCAGGGCGCGGCCATCGGCACTTTGCACCTGCTGCACCACCTCGCGCCGGGTCGCTTCGTAGAGCTGACGCTCTTCGGGGGAGAGGCTGATGTGGTGGATGATCTCGGTCTTGTCCGGCAACTCGGTCAGCACCTGCTGCTTGAGACGGCGCAGGATGAAGGGGCTGATCACCGCACGCAGCAGCGCCATGTGCTGGGGATCCTTGACCGCCTTGCCAAAGCGGCGCTTGAACTCACCGAGGCTACCGAGCAGCCCCGGGTTGATAAAGGTAAACAGGCTCCACAGCTCCCCCAGATGGTTCTCGATGGGGGTGCCGGAGAGGGCGAGGCGAAAATCACCGTCGAGCTGGAACAGCAGCTTGGCGCGCTGGGTGCCGGCATTTTTGATCTGCTGCGCCTCATCGAGCACCATGCTCGACCAGCGGCGGGATTTGAGTGCCTCCGCCAGACTGCCGAGCATGCCGTAGTTGATGAGGATCAACTGACCGGCCTTGGCCTCGCGAATAATCGCTTCGCGCCCGGACGCATGTTCAAACACCACCACCTCCAGTTCGGGGGCGAAGCGAGCCACCTCTTCCTGCCAGTTGGTGACCACTGACTTGGGCACCACCACCAGCGCCGGGCCCAAGTGCTGGCGCATCCGCAGTACGATCAGCGCCTGCAGTGTCTTGCCCAGACCCATGTCATCGGCCAGACAGGCACCAAAACCATGATGGGCCAGGGTCGCCAGCCAGCGCACCCCATCCTTCTGGTAGTCTCGCAGCGCGGTGAGCAGCTCGTCTGGGCACGCGACCTCCTGCTGCCACTCCTGCTGTAGGGATTGCCACGCCGTATCCCCCTCGGTGGTGATGACCGAGAGCAGGCGCGTGAGCGGATAGGCCAGCTTGTTGTTGATGCGCTGCTCTTCATCGAGCATGGCCCCCAGCATGGTAAGCCGCTCCACCAGCTTGTCGCTCAACATCAGGCTGGTCTTCTCGTCGAGCTGAACGGTGCGCTGGCCCGGGGTCATCTGGCGCAAAATAAGGCGCAGATCGAGGATCTGATGCTCATCGAGCGCCAGCGCCCCTTCGACCTGGAACCAGTCCTGCCGCCGCTCGATGCGCAGGCTCAGGGCCGCTTCATCAAGGCTCTTGAGGCGGGCGCTGTCCTGATGCCAGTGAATCACCACGCCGGCATCCACCAGCTCGGGCAGGGCATTGACCAGCGCCAGTGCCTGCTCCCCTTGCAGCAACCACTCGCTGCCGGGCAGGCCGATGGGCAATTGATTACGCAGCAACTGGGCCTGTACCTTCTCTGCCGCGAGATCACGCAGCCAGTAGTGATACGCCTTGATCCCCTGCCGTACGATGGGCTCCCCCTTACCAAGGGGCTGGGGTGGCAGCTCGTCAAAGCGGGTGACCAGCTTGACCGACAGTTGGCCATCCTGCCAATCCAGTTGCACTGACGGAATACCCGGCCAGGGGGCCAGTTCGGCATTGCCGCTAAGCCCCTCGACCTGACTGTGCCAAGGGAGTTCAGCAATACCATCCAGGGTCCGTTGCAGCTCGGCGAGCCCTTCGGCGGGCAGCAGCGGGATAGATTCGAGCGCAGGCAGCCGGTCGAGCAGCGGCTGCGGGGTGAGGATCAACTGCCACAAGTCTTGCGCCAACGGCACTATATGAGCCCCGCGCGCCGCGGCATCCGGGCAGAGCGCCGCACTCATCCCCTGCTCGGTGGCGACTACCTGCAGCAGAGGGGCACTGATAGCCAGTTGCAGCTTTTGCCCCTTGGCATTGAACAACCGCGGATGATCGGCCAGCGGTGGCCAGACATCCCGCGGCAACTGTCCCATCACCCGTGGCAGGGGGCGCACCAGCGCCCAGTCGTGCTCATCGAGCATGGCCGCATATTGGGTGGAGAGCAGCGCCGGATCGACCCGACGCCCAGCGGTCCACTCCCCCTTGGTACTCAGTTTCTGGATCTTGCACTCCAGCTCCGGGCCCTCGGCATGGAGCAGCCACACCAACCGCTCCTGGGGCTTGCGCACCCCGCTGGAGCGACCCAACCCCTGCAACCAGTTGAGCCAGCTGGCAGAGGCCGCACTGTTATCTTCGTCGGCCTCCTCTTCTTGCTCATCAGCTTGACTATCCGCCGTGCCATGACTGCTGCGCAGCTGGCAAAGCGGCGCCCCTTTGGCACCCTCCCCCAGCAGAATACGCAGCAGATCCTGACAAAACGCCATCAGGCGATGATGGGGCTCGGCATCGAGCAGATGGGTAAGATCCCACTTGTGCAGCATCGCCACCTGTGGGCTCTGGGCACCGTGACGGGCCAACGCGCAGAGATCGAGCCAGAGATAACCCCAGTGAAGCTCCTCCACCGGCAGTTGCAGGGTGTCGAACAGACCGACCGCCTGACCGTGGCGATCGCCTGCCCACTGGCTGAGCAGATCAGAAAGCAGCGGGAACTGGCCGGTCAGGCTGCGCTGCCACTTCTTGCGCTGTTCGCTGGCAATGACCGGATCGGCCTGCTGCAACCAGCCAAGCCAGAGCAGGGCGCTGAACGAACGGGGCCACTGCCCGGCATTACCTTCATCACCGCCCTGCCACTGACCCAGCGCCGTCAGCAAATGCTCATCGAGCGGGCCACTCTGGCTCTGCTGGGCCAGCGCCTGCAGCGCAGGCCAGCAGGTGGCGGCATCCTTGTTGCTCTCCAGCTCACCATCACCGCAAAGCCAGTGCCACTCGGCCTCACACTCTTTGGCCCGGGTCTGTACCTCGGGAGTACAGCGCACCAGGGCATTGGCCAGCGGCCAGCGCTCTTCATAAGGGGCATCGAGCAGCAGTTGCAGCGAGAAGTGCTCCAGCAGCAGTTGCTGCCAGGCGGGGCTGGAGCCTGCCAACAGTTGGTATGCATCCGGGGTATCGAGCAGGGTCAGCAGATCGCTGGCGGAAAAATAGGTCGGGATCTCACCCGCCTTGCCGCGACATAGCTCGCGCACCACCGCATGGGTGAGGTCCTGCCCGGTCAACGAGGGCACCCGGCTCCAGTCCGGTGCTGGGCAGAGTCCGGCACGCACCCCGAGGATCAAGGCCAGGGTGCCTTCGGCAGTCAAGCTCCACTGCTGCTCTCCGCGCAATCTCACCAACCCGGCCTCTTGCAGCGGAGTCAGTTTATCGATCAGCGCATGGCCAACCGCCAGTTGATCTTGCAGCAAACGGGTACTGGCGACGCGCTGCAATTGCAGGGTGCTGAGCAGGGCATAACTATCCGAAGAGAGGGTGGACGCAGACATCAAGACTCACGGGCAGGTGCAAAAGCGGAATTTTAACGGTAAAGCGTCAGCGGCTCGACCCTTAACTGCGAAATAACTCAAAAAAAAACGGCCATCCGTGATGACCGTCGAAAGTAACGAAGGAAATAGCCGGATTGTCCGGTACTTCCCACAGCGGGAAAATCGAGGGCGTGAGCCCCAAATTCGTGCCGTCATGCTAGAGCCTGGCGACGGAAAAAGCTATGAAGCAGATCACAGTTGAAAAGGATTTCTGAAAGCGATTTCAAGTTCAACTGCAAAAATGACAACAATGTGGCGAATGCCCCCTAAACCGGCAAACGAGTGATCAACCACTGACTGCACTCAATTTTTATGATGAGTGATGGTTACATCGTCATTTATTCGGTGCATGACGCACGCGGAATATCGCCCCGCGATCTAGCCAATGATCCCCATATTCGGGGAGTGGTATCCCGATGCAATGGCCAGTAAAGCGCGGCGGCACAGAGACCCGACTAACGCTCACAGGTATGAAAAAAACAGGGCGTGGCGGACATCCGGGGCCCTGATGAATGCTCATGAACCGCCATTGACTCGTCTCTGCCGCCTAATCGCTCAGGCTATCTCTTCTCTGGCCTGCAACAGGCTCTGGCATCCCTGCCAGTAGCCCTGCAGGTAACCGGCGTCGAGCTTGGCTGGATCTTTGGTGAAACGAGATACCGCAAAGTCACCGGGCGGTGCTATCACCTCAATCTTGCAATCAGCAGGGGGATTGGCGATGAAATCGAGGGCTCGGTTGTAGTGATACGCACGCATCAGCATGGCGTTGGCCAGCGCGGGCTGGGTCTTTAGCAATGTCTTCACCATCCAGCAGAAGCGTGCTGGCTTCTTTCTATATCCCCATGGCTCGGACAGGATGACCATCAGCTGGCGGGCTCCACGGCGATAGGCTTCGATCACCGGGATGGAGTCACTGAGACCGCCGTCCGCCATGGGACGACCTTCGACACAGGGTGTTTCATGCTGCACCACGGGTAAGGAGCAAGTGGCCGTCAGCACCTCAGCCATATTGTCATGACGTACCGGCAAGTAGGCGGCACAGCCCGTCTCCACGTCAGTGGTCACCGCATAGAAAGTGATTGCCCGCTCACGAAAGGTGTCGAAATCGAGTGGAAAACGGTGACAGCTGGTGCGCCACAGCCACCCAATGTCTACCAGATTGCCACCCTTGACGAAACGTAACGGGTCGAGGAAATCCGAGCTGCAGGCAAGTTCGGTAATGATGTGGTGGCTACGACGGGTCTGCCCACTCAGGTAGGAGAGCAGGGTCGTCGCGCCGGCCGAGACACCGATGGCAAAATCAAAGGGGAAATAGCCACTCTCGATGAAAGCATCGAGGACTCCGCTGGCAAAAATGCTGCGCATGGCCCCGCCCTCGACGATGAGGGCCGACAGGGCGCCGTCGGTCATCGCTGGCCCCCAAGATGAAATCCCTGGCTGGATATAAGACACTGCACGAGTTTGGATCGCGGGCGGCCATTTTTCTGGGTAGGTCATTGATATCATCCGTCGGTAGATTGGCTATGTTACTAGGCGGCCATGGGGGTTCGCAGACCATAGCGGTAAGCTATTTTCATATGGCTTGTATTGGTGTTTTGTTCAGATAACAGAGGCCTCGTTGTCGGAGGCATCCTGACTCTGTATCTCACTTTCCTTCTGGCTCGGCATAAATTGCTGGAGCTAAATATGTGTTGTAAGAAAGGCTCTCGTGCAAGCAAGTAATAACCAAGAATCAAATAACACTGGCTATAGTATTTCCTGTATAGATACGACTAACGTTAAACAACATTTTCCAGCACCCCACCAAATGACGACATTAATACATTGCCAAATTATGCCATCCACCCCGCGATGGCCTTTCACTAAACATTGAAGCCTGTGAAATAGAGGGTAGGCAGCCATTAAGGAAGGGGATTTATTGGAAAGGGGACGTTTTAAATTCCTGCACTATTGAAACTCAAGTTATTAACCATTGGCTATTAATCATCACGTTATAAGCGGCGCCATTATCGACAAGATTCACCATCAACAGAGGAGATGTATCAATCATCTCTGGCGATACAAAATCCTGTTGTTGGCTCGATGAAAACAAGATGATCACAGATATCGCCATTGCCTGTCACCTCTTCTATCAACGTAATCAAGGCCGCTCTTATATTTTCATCCCAAATAGCACCGCTGATATCTACAACACCATTTTTGACATTAATCCTGATATTGCTTTTGGGCGCCCAAGGCTGACTATGTATTCGGTCTATTATTTCTTTTTGCATCGAGTTGTCATCGGTAGTTTTTTCATGTGCCCTCTCTGGGGTGCGGTCGCGTTGCAATATGGTGCGAAGCGCCTTTAAAATGTCAACCCGGGTGATAATACCGACTAACTTGTCTGCCTTCACAACGGGAACTCGCTTGATATTATTGTTTTCCATCAAACCGATGACCTCATCCAGTGGCGCCTCTGGACTGACCGTTAACGGTCTGGCGGTCATAATCGCCCCTGCATAACAGCCATGGCTTTGGACGTAGTCCTTGGCAAGCCTGTCTGGGCCTAAAAAGAGTTCTTGCCAGTGCGGGCGTTTTATTTCCGTACCCAGTTCACTTCGGCGCAGCAAATCTCCCTCAGTGATAATACCTACCATTATCCCGTTACTGTCGAGTACCGGTAATCCACTTATTTTTAAATCGAGCAGCAAGTCTACAACCTCAAATACAGGGGTGTTTTCGTTGACGGTAATGGGGGTATTAGTCATCACATTAGCAGCTATCATGGTTATCTCCTGACGTTTGGGTTGTTGACCGTTAAATTATCTGTGTCTCATTAAACTATGACTGTGAGCAGGTACGCTCAGCCATGTAACCCACTACCGACAAGGTCAATGCCAAGACTGCACAACCAGCGCGCGAAATATCGGTTAACTCCCTACAAATTTTGGTACTGCGACTAATTTGCTCACTAAACCGTGGCCAACTTTAATTGACCATTACGTTTCGAACGCGCTAACCAATAGCCCAACAGCGCCAACGGTGCGCTCGCCAGCATTACGATCACGGTGATCTGCAGCGGCTGCTCGATCATGGATGACACCAGCAGGCTGCTAAGAAAGCACAATCCCAATTGCAGCGTATTTTGCAACGCAGCAGCCTTGCCGGAGTTTTCCACAAATGGCATCAGCGCATTGGTCATAACGATCGGATAACTGGCGGCATTAACCAGCGCCATCAGGCTGAATGGGATCAGTAAGCTAAAGAGGGTTGGCTCGGTGAACGTGGCAACAACATACAACACCACCATACAGAGGCAATACGCCACCAGTAACCAAGGCAACAAGGTCTTGCCATGGAAATGTTGCAAGGCGCTACGGCAACTGAAACCACCGACTAAAAATGCGAGTGTAGGCGGCACATAACTCAAACCAATATCACTGGGGCTATAACCCATATCACCAAGGATAAAAGGCGAAGCGGTCAGCCAAGCGAAGAAACTGGCAGAACTGGCAGCATAAATCATCACGTTACCAGTGAATACCCGCGACGTGAGCAAATGTCCATAACCAAGCCGGGATGGGGCTTTGTCGGTGATCAGACGTTTTGGCTGCGATTTAAGACCGAATGTCAGTAACAGCAATAGCAGAGAAATACCCAACAACACCGCGAAGATTGCCCGCCAACCCCACTGATCCGATACGTAGGCACCGAGTAATGGTGCCAGCGCAGGTGATAGGGACATCAGGGGTATGATACCGGCAAACATTCGATGGGCTTTGTCCGCCGAATAACGGTCGATCACCAGCGCTTGCCAACTGACTGCTGCGGAACACACGCCAATCGCCTGGATAAACCGCAGCGCCCATAACTGAGGTGCGCTCTCGACCCAAAACATGCCCAGACAACCGAGCACAAACAAACTCAAGCCCATGAGCAGAACTGGCTTGCGCCCAATGCGATCCGAAAGCGGCCCCCATAGCAACTGTCCCACGGCAAAGCCTGCGAGGAAAATGCTCAAGCTGATGCCTACGGCGCCAGCCGAAATCTGCAACTGCTGACCCATGACCCCAAACGCAGGCAAGTACATATCCATGCCCAAATAGCCGAGCATACTCAGCCCAATCAGGTAGCCAGTGAAGCCAAAGGATTTGTTCATTCAACACTCCAAAAAATTAAAAACAAATATTTTGTTAGCAGCGGCCATTATATTTATTGATTTTTTGGTGTGAAGCGGTAATAAATGATGACATGTATCAATATTTTTGAATGCAAGTAAATGTGGTCTGAATATTCATTGGATGTAGTCAGCTCCGTGGCACGACACGGCAGTTTCAGCGCCGCGGCTCAGGAACTGCACCGCGTGCCTTCGGCGGTCAGCTACACCGTGCGCCAACTAGAACAATGGCTGGCTGTGCCACTGTTCGTCCGGCGCCATCGCGACGTGGTGCTGACACCCGCTGGCAAGCTTTTCATTGAGCAAACGCGGGAGGTGATGAAAAATATGCTCGACACCCGCCGCCTGTGTCAGCAAGTAGCCAACGGATGGAGCGGTCAGTTAAAAGTAACGGTCAACGCCATCGTCAAACAAGAACGTTGCCAACAACTGGTGCTGGATTTTTATCGGCAGTTTCCCGATGTGGAATTGCTGCTTGGGTATGAAGAATTCAACGGTGTATGGGACGCTATCGCGGATGAGACTGCCGACATTGTCATCGGTGCCAATAGTGCCGTGCCGGTGGCCAGTCGCTACAGCTTCCGCGACATGGGTCAGCTGAACTGGTTGTGTGTCGTCAGCGCCCGACACCCGCTAGCATCTTTGAGTAGTCCGCTAAACGACGACCAACTGCGGTTCTACCCTTCATTGTGCATACGCGACACCTCGCGTAATCTTCCCACTCGCGACACATGGACCCTGGACAACCAGCGCCGGTTGGTGGTGCCAAACTGGGCCTCGGCCTTGGATTGTTTGCGAGAAAGCTTATGCGTGGGTATGACACCGACACATCTGGTACAGCCATTTATCAAACAAGGCGACCTGGTTGCCCTGGATCTACAACGACAGTTCATCTCCAGCCCATCCTACATTGCCTGGAACCAGGACAAGCATTCGCTTGCCATGGCCTGGGTACTCGATTACCTGGGAGATACCGAGACGATGAATCAGGAGTGGTTAAATGGAGAGGTTATCGTTTAATACTCACGTCCAAGGTCGTCTCGCGTTCAACCTGTTCGCTTCGCAGGCTGAATTCGAGCGCCAGTTGATCAAAAGAGGGGGCGAACGGATCGCATCGGTGGCCGTTCATCTGCATACCCTACCAGCCAATACCTAATGGCATGCTGGATGGCATACCAAAAAAACAAAAAATGAAAAAGCCCAACCTAATCAAAAGGCTGGGCTTGGTATATGGCGGAGAGACAGGGATTCGAACCCTGGGTGGCATTGCTGCCACAATTGATTTCGAGTCAATCCCGTTCGGCCACTCCGGCATCTCTCCATGGCGCAGATTTTGACTCAAGCCTGGACGGGATAGCAACAAAATATGATATATATCAAATAGCTAAATAAGATATCTGGGAGCAGGCTCACAATGCGACCGCGCTAACCACCCTCAATAGCCATGATCTCCCTTCCCATGTGCCGGGCACCTTTTTCCATTCAAAGTGAATGATCGCTGGCAACTTCCTCGCCCACCTGACCGGGTTCAGGGGCCGTCCCTCAACATACCGCTCTTTCGCCGCACTTATTCATCAGGTCGCAATCTTGTATCTGTTTTTCCCACTTGGCATTCAAACATGTAGAAGAAGCCGATTTTGGCAGGTTTCCTATGTATCCCTAAACCGTTGCGGGTTAGCGGCAAGCTGGTAATCATGGCCTGATTGAGGAACAATCGCGCCATCCTGGCAGCTGTTTTGATTATTTTCCGCCCCGATTGAACTGATGGATCTCCCTATGCGATTGCCGATACTCATGACCCTCTCCATAAAGCCTGCGCTATCCCTGCTGCTGGCTGCGACCATGCTCTGCGCCGCACCGGTGCAGGCCAAACGCTACCCGTTGCCGCCGGCAGATAGCCGCCTCGTGGGCGAGCTGGAGGATTACATCATCCAGCAGGATGAGCATCTGGAGCTGGTTGGCAAACATACCCAGATTGGTTTTTTGGCGTTGCTTGAGGCAAATCCCGGCGTAGACCCCTATTTACCCAAGCCAGGCACCCGCTTGACGCTACCAACCCAGATGCTGCTGCCCGATGTACCGCGCGAAGGGATCGTCATCAATCTGCCCGAGCTGCGTCTCTACTACTTCCCCAAAGGCAAGAGCGAAGTGATTGTGCTGCCCATCGGGATCGGTGATATCGGCCGCGAAACGCCGGAGATGACCACCACCGTCATCGAGAAAAATCCCGACCCGACCTGGGTGCCCGGCCCCATGGTGCGTAAATCCTGGCTGGAGCAAAAAGGGATCACCCTGCCCGCCGTGGTGCCCCCCGGCCCGGAAAACCCCCTCGGCAAGTTCGCCATGCGCCTTGGCTATGGCAAGCGCGACTACCTGATCCACGGCACCAACAAGGATTTTGGCGTAGGTCTGAGGGTGAGCGCAGGCTGCATCCGCTTGCGGCCGGACGATATCGAGGCACTGTTCAAGATGGTGCCTATCGGCACGCCGGTGCGGGTTATCAACCAACCGGTCAAGGTCGCCATCGAACCGGATGGGCGGCGCTGGCTGGAGGTGCACTCCCCGCTCTCCCGTACCGAAGAGGAGCTTGAAAATGGGGCCCCTTTGGTGCTATCACCGGCCATAGAGCACTTTATCGCGGCCCCTGAAGTCGCACAGGATGAAGTCTCCGCTGCGCTGGACAGTAAAAATGGCCTGCCCCGGCCTATCAGTAGCTAGCTATCCAGCGGCTAGATCAGCAGTGGCTACGCCATCAGAGCCTGAGTCATACCGGAGTTGTCATACGCCATGAAATACCTGCCCCTCGTGCTCATCCTGACCAGCCACTGCTTGTGGGCAAAGGACATTCTCTGGATGAACAACGGCGATCGCCTGACCGGCACCATTGAAGAGATCGGCGAGGAGTCGGTGCGTATCGCCCTGCCCTATACCGGCGCAGTTACCGTCCAGCGGGATGCCATCAAGCGCTGGCGACTGGAGAAGCAGGATAAACCCAAGGCGACCGCCAAAGGGGGGATCAAGCTGTTCAAGGATGAGCAGAATGAGCGCAATGCCTGGCTCTGGACCGGTAATGGCGATCTCAACGTCAAACTCAAAAACAAAGACAAACACACCAACAACGTCAACTTCAAGGGCAAAACCGAGCTGGCCAATCTGGACTGGCGCTACAGCCTCTCCGGTGAATACTCCTACGAAACCTCTGACAGCGTCACCAATAGCCACGACTACAAGCTGAACCCGACCCTTGACTACTTTTTCGATCATCAGTGGTTTGTACGCAGCTCGCTCAATGCCGAATATGACATGCTGGAGAGCAGCTACCTCAGCCTCGACTATGGTACAGGCCCGGGCTACCGCTTCTGGAACGAGAAGCGCCGTCGGCTGGAGTTCGTGGCACAAGGGGGCCTGCGCAAAGCCTACTTCAGGGAAGAGAGCGGGATTGGGGTGCTCTTTAAAGGCAACCGGATCATTGATTATCCCTTTGCCAGCATGAACTGGGATTATCGCCAACCTATCCCGCTGTGGCGGGAGAAACTGGAGCTGTTCAGTCAGGGGCGCTATCTGGTCTATCTGGATCAACCCTCTCCCTATATCACACTGGATCGAGATGTGTCCGGCAGCGTGGGCCTGCGCTACTACTTCAACGATCACCTGCGCCTTTCCTGGTCAAGTGAGATGGAGTGGGAAGATGGGGAAGTGAATTTCTTCGGCATCGAGCAAGAATACAAAGAGACCGAGTTCAAGCATCTGCTCAGTTTGGGTGCCAGTTTCTAAGTCGATCACAAAGTCGAGCACAAACAAGAGGAGCCCATTTGGCTCCTCTTGTCATTCGCGTGCACGATGCTGTGTTGCCTTACCTACGCAGGGCCATGGCATGACAAGCAAGATCTATGGTCAGATCAGCCCCCAAGCCGCAATCTGGTAGATCCATACCATCGCCAGCAGGGTACCGACCAGTCCCATGATGACGCCGATCCGCACCATCTGGCGGCTCTCCACCAGGCCGGTGGCGTGTGCCAGCGCATTGGGCGGGGTACTGATGGGCAGCGACATTCCGAGCGAGACCGAAATGGTCACCGCCAGGATCAGGGTATGGCTGCCACCCCACTCCGCCAGCTCCGGCATGCTGACCGCCAGCACCGCGACCAGTGGCAACAGCAAGTTAGCGGTTGCGGTATTGGACATGAAGTTGGCCATCACCACCGCCAGCAGACATGCGCCGACCAGCACCGCCAGCGTGGAGTACTCATGGAACGGAATATGGGTGATGAGTCGCTCCGCCAGACCGGAGTCCTCCAGTGCCAGCCCCAACGCGATACCGCCTGACACCAGCCAGAGCACGTCGAGAGAGATCTTGTGCAAATCATCTTTGGTGATGATGCCGGTGGTCAGGAACACCGCTACCGGGATCAGGGCAACCACATAGGAGCTCATGCCATGAAGGTCCCCCAGCAGCCAGAGCACTATGGTGGTGATGAAGGTGAGGTAGACCACCCAGGCACGGGGGGTCTGCATAAAGCGCCCCTCGATCTTGAGATCAATACGCTTGAGGGTACTCGGGAAGAAGCGCCCCAGCAGAAACCAGCCGAGCAACAACAGTACAGCGACAAAGGGCACCGCAAACCCCATCCACTGACCGAACGAGATAGCATGCTCGCCAGTCAGGTATTTGAGCGCCACCGCGTTGGGCGGAGTGCCGATGGGGGTACCGATCCCACCCAGGTTAGCGGCCAGCGGAATGGCCAGTACGAAGCCGATTTTAGCGGGGTCCTTGTCGGGAAAGACCGCCAGCACCGGTGAGAGAATAGCCAGCATCATGGCGGTGGTGGCGGTATTGCTCATGAACATGGAGAAGGTGGCAGTGATCAACATCAATCCCAGCATGACAATCTTGGGATCCCGGCCAAAGGGGCGCAGCAGCACTCGTGCCAGATTGAGGTCCAGCTGATATTTGGTGGCGGCGATAGCGAGGAAAAAACCGCCGAGAAACAGCATGATGACCGGCGAGGCAAAGGTCGCCATCACTTCGGTCGATTTGAGCAGCTCACCAAATCCCGGCTCACTCTTGCCGGCGGTCATAAACCAGAGCCCCTTGTCAGAGAGCAGCAGCAACTCCAGCACTATGATCAGCACCGAGGTGGCGAAGATGGGGATAGGCTCCAGGATCCAGCAGAGGGCGGCCAGCACGAAAATAGCCACAACTCGCTGCTCGACCACCGTTATCCCCTCCAGCGGGATCCACTGGGTCGGGATCAGCAAGATAGCAAGGCTAAGCAGTAGTGGCAGAATAATCTTGTGATTGATGGGCACTATTGTCACCAGAATAGGGAATCAGGCGCCAATAGTCGCACAATATGCTATTTCGTCAGACCTCAATGTGGCCAAAATGGGAGCGGGATAACTGCTGTGGGTCCGGTTTTGTGAGTCATATCAAGCTGGGGTCGGCGCGCAATGGCTGACACCTCACAACTGGCAACAAACAGGCAAAAAAACGGGCCCACTGTTAGTTGAACACTACAGTGGGCCCGTTTCATCATTCATGCCAATCAGGACGCTTAGAAGTAGATGCGGGTCACTGACTCGATCACGCAACCCGGGCGGCGGATCCCTTCGATCTCCACCTTGATCTCCTTGAGCAGCTCCAATCCACCCTTTATCGGGGTCACCCGTGCCAACTTGGTACGAGCGCGGATGTTGCTGTCCACCTTGATGGGGTACGGGAAACGCACCTGATCCAGCCCGAAGTTCACCACCATACGGGCGGTCGGGAACTCGGGGGTGGCCTCATCGACCGAACCGGTCAATTGCGGCAGCAGCGACAGGGTCAGGAACCCGTGAGCAATGGTGGTCTTGAAGGGCGACTCGGCGGCCGCCCGCTCAGGATTGGTGTGGATCCATTGGTTATCGCCGGTTGCCGCAGCAAACTGATCGATCATCTGTTGGCTGATATGAAGCCACTCACCCACATGGGTCTCTTCGCCAACCCGAGCCTGCAGAACCCCATAGAGCTCGCCAATCTCGCCTGACAACGCCATCGCGGGCTCTTGGGCCATGATCGGCTGACCGTTGGCCACTTGTGCCACGGTTGCTGCATCCTGTTGCTGTTCGCTCTGAGACTCACTCTGCAAGTCCAGTACACGTCCCAACAAAGGGTGAAGATGTGCCTTTTGCTGAAACTCACGCCAGTAGTCGCGGATCGCCGGAGAGAGCCAATCCTTGAGCTCAAAGGGGTGCTGCGCCAAAATTTCGCGCTTGCGCTTCAGAAAATCGACAACTTTCATTTACCGATCCCTATTTGATTCAATGCCGAATAAGAGGTCTAACCAGTCCTATTTTATTAAAGTTTCAGCGGTAAGTGCAAAAAAATCTCGGCGTACACGTGTACCAAGGCGGAAGTAACTACTTACACCATGTAAACCAGCACGATATGCCAATGAGGAAATCGATTACCAGAGATGCCACCAGCAGGGGAAATTCGCGGGTTCATCATGAAAAAAGGCCCTCGTCGGGCCTTGTGGTGGGGGTTCAGCGCGCGCTCGACCAGCCGTTACGCAATCCCTCTTCATCCAGAAAGGACCAGGCGAGGATCCGACTCACCTTGTTGCCCTGCGCCATGTCGATCACCCGCACCTGACAGGCCCCTACCCTTGCCAGCGCCTTTTTCGCCCCCGGCAGGTTCTCTTTTTTTGACACCAGCGAGCTGAACCAGAGGCACTGAGTGGCAAACTCCTTGCTCTGGGCAATCATGTTGGCCAGAAACGCTGCCTCGCCCCCTTCACACCAGAGCTCGGCCTTCTGACCACCGAAGTTGAGCACCGGTGTCCCGGTGACCTCTTTCCCCAGATTGCGCAGCTTGCGCTCAGAGCCTTTGCTCGCCTCTTCCAACGATGCATGGAACGGTGGATTGCAAAGGGTCAGGGCAAAGCGCTCCTTCGGCCCTATGATGCCGCGAAACACATGGTTGGCATTGCCCTGCAAGCGGCACTCAATCTGATTACCCAGCCCGTTGCTCTTGGTCAGCAAGGTCGCCGCCTTGACCGACACCGGATCAATATCAGACCCCACGAAGCGCCAGCCATATTCGCGGCACCCGAGCAGCGGATAGATACAGTTTGCCCCCACCCCGATATCCAGCACCCTCACCCCCTTGCCGGTAGGGACCTGGCCCGCGCTCTCGGCCAGCAGGTCGGCCGCCCAATGCAGATAGTCGACCCGTCCCGGAATGGGAGGGCAAAGGTAACCGGCAGGCAGATCCCAGTGGGCAATCCCGTAGTGATGGGCGAGCAGGGCGCGATTGAGAGTCTTCACCCCATCGGGATTGGCAAAATCGATAGTGCGGGTGCCGTAGTCATTGGTAAAGACGTGAGCGGCCAACTCGGGGGTTCGCAGGCAGAGCGCCGCAAAGTCGTAGCCCGCCTGATGGCGATTACGGGAGTGAAGTCCGGATTTGCGGTCGCCCGACTGGGGGCCACCGGCTGATGGGATGCGGGGTTTCATGCTGAGCCTGCCGAAGAAAACGGGCCCACACTATAGTGATTTGACTCGGGAAAGTCTAAACGACGGCAATAAAAAACCGGGCTATCGAGCCCGGTTCAAGTGAGGTTGGAAAAACAGTCCGTACTGCGAGCCGTTTGTCCAGCCTGACTCAGATGTCTATCCGGCGAGCTTGCCAGAACTTGCTGCGCCAGTATTGGCTGTCCAGCTTGGAGCGCGTCACCCCGGCGCGGGTAGAGGCATGGATAAATTCACCATTGCCGACGTAGATACCAACGTGGTTGAGACGACGATTGATTTTGAAGAAGACCAAGTCACCCTCGACCAGATCCTGCTTGGAAACGCGCGTCCCTTCGTGGACTTGGGAGCGGGTATCACGGGGTAATTCGACACCGACGGCATTGCGGAACACTTCACGGGCAAAGGCGGAACAATCGATACCGCGCTGGCTACTGCCACCCATCCGGTACGGAACGCCACGCCACTCTTTATATACAGTCAGGATTTCATTCACATCAGGTGTCTGGGAAGCTTCTGGTTCAATGACAGGTTCAACCATGGAAACTTCGATCTTGCTCGCGACCTCGGTCTGGGGTGCCGAGGCACAACCCACCATTCCGAGCGCGACCAGCAGTAGCATCAGGTGGCGCAATCCTTTCTCCCCGCAAAATAGTAAATCTTGTTAAAATACGGCCCCAAAGGGCAATTTATAAGGCAACAGCACCCGACTATATCCAAGAATTCTATCGAGGCAAGTGAAAATCCCTATCGAGCTCACATTTTTGCAAGGAAATGCACGATTTTTCATAATTAATGTGATCATGCCCAAACAATATACAATCGCAAAAAAGGCCTTGGGCCTCATAGATAACTGTCTTTTATCCCTGCTTCAGTACCTTTTTAAAGTGAAAAAACATGGTCGAAACCGATCTTTTTTTGTTAAAACCGGCCAGGGTATGCCAGGAACTGCTTGCTCAATTGCCTGAATGGCTGTCAACCGATGAGCAGCATATCTGGCAAACCATGACCCATCCTGAACGGCGTCAGGAATATCTGGTGAGCCGCGCCCTGCTGCGCCAGCTATTGGCCGAGCGGCTGCAGCAACCAGCTGCCAGCTTGCAATTTTGCAACGGACTCCATGGTAAGCCCCGACTGCACGATGATGCCTGGCACTTCAATTTGAGCCACAGTGGCAGCTGGCTGGTATTGGCTCTCTGTCCGCAAAGCCCGCTCGGGGTAGATATCGAACTGGGCAAACGGCGCCATAATCCCCTCCCTCTGGCCCGCCGGTTTTATGCACAGAGTGAATATGAGTGGCTCTGCACGCTGCCCGTTCAAGAGCAAGAAAGTGCCTTCTACCGGCTCTGGTCGCGCAAGGAGGCTGTGCTGAAAGCCCACGGTGGCGGCATAGCCGCCGGGCTCGAGAAAGTGCGCTTTGTCCCGGCGCAAGGGTGGCAACTCGACAACCGGCTGGATGACACCCCTTATCAGGTTCAGGATTGGCCCTTTGCCAGCGGCTGGCTCAGTCTCGCCGCGGCGGCAACACCCGTGACGTTTTACCAGCTGGATGAGCGCTTGAATTGCCAGTCGCTCAACCCCATGTTACTCAACACCCTTTCTGAAGAGTCCCACTCATGATCGTCGACATTACTCCCCAGAATTTTCACGCTGAACTTATCGATGCGTCCATGAAGAAGCCGGTCGTCATCTATTTCCATGCTCCGCAGATGCCGGAGTGTCAGGGGATGACACCGCTGATCGAATCACTGGTTGGACCCGCCAATGAACAGGTCACCCTGGCCAAGGTGGATATGAACGATCCCCAGCTGCAGCCGCTGGCCAGCCAGCTCGGTCTGCGCGCCATTCCCGCGCTGGTGCTGTTCCATCAGGGTCGCCCTGACGAACAGGGGATCATCGAAGGGCCGCAGGATGAAGCCACCCTGCGCCAGTATTTCGCTGCCTTCGCCCCCAAAGAAGAAGAAGAGCTGCTGGCCAAGGGGCAACAGGCACTGGCTGACGAGCAGCCCAGCATCGCCTATGCCTATCTGACCAAAGCACTCCAGCTTGCCCCGGAACGTCACGACATCAGCCTGTGGCTGATTCAGGCTGCGCTCGATCTCAATCTGCTGGATGAAGCACAGGAGCGCCTCGGCGCCATCCCGATGGCGGCGCAAGATGGTCACTTCCATACCCTGAGCTCACGGCTCGCGCTGGCCCTGCAAGCAGCAGACAGCCCGGAGCTGCGCGCGCTGGAAGCCCGTCATGCAGAACAGCCTGATGATTTTACCCTGACTCAGGAGCTGGCGGTGCAATACAACCAGGCTGGCCGTCAGGAAGAGGCGTTGGGGCTGCTGCTGGAGATCCTCAAGCGGGATTTGGCATTTGGCGATGCCAGAAAGACCTATCTCGACATTCTGGCGACCATGGGTAGCACGCCGGCGGCGCAGAGCTACCGTCGCAAACTTTACAGTCTGCTCTACTGATCGGAGTCGAACTGGCTGGTAATGATGGGGGAGTGCCGGGAGACCGGCATGACCTCATGGGTCACAAGTAAAGATAGGGATGTGCTGACGGGGAAACAGTAAATTCCAGGCAAAAAAAAATGGCGCATAACTGCGCCATTTTTTTCGCATGGATTACTTCTTGTAAGAAGTAGCCATGTTGTCGATGCGCTGGTTAGCACGCATAGCTTCTTGCTTGGCTTCGGCAACATCAGCAGCGATTTTGGACTGATCAGCACGAACTGCGCTAACATCTTGAGCCAGTTGGTCAACTTTGTTAGACAGATTCTGAACGGAAGTTTCCAGTTCGCTGGTGTTTGCACAACCGCCCAGCAGAGCGGACAGACCAACAACACCTACCAACAACAATTTTTTCATTTTTAAAGCTCCCTTGAACTCGCCAGACGTTTAGCAAGCGGCGTGATTATGGCACAAAAAAATCATACTTTGCATAGTCCCCACCACAGATAAATGCATTAAAACCCTCATTTTTTTTTGAATGAACAGTTTTTGTTCAGATTCGTCTAAAAAATGAGTGCCGCGTGGTGAGGGCACGGACAAAGGTTAACCAAATTTTTGCCTTATTACAATTTCGTATGAGGCTCAGGCTGTTCGTTCTGACAGCAACTGACGATATTGCACCAAATCTTCGATGGTCAACACCGGCATCCGGTGCTTGCGACCGAACGCAACCAGGTCTGGCAGACGTGCCATTGAGCCATCTTCCTTGGTCAATTCACACAGTACTCCGAACGGTTTGAGACCAGCGAGCTGCATCAGATCGACGGTCGCTTCGGTATGACCACGACGGGTAAGCACACCACCGGTTCGCGCACGCAGCGGAAAGACATGTCCCGGGCGGTGAAGATCACCCGGTTTGGCGCCATCGGCGATGGCTGCACGGATGGTGGTGATGCGATCAGCCGCCGAGACACCGGTAGTGACGCCCTGCGCCGCTTCGATGGTCACGGTGAAGGCGGTCTGGTAGTGGCTGGAGTTAGCTTCCACCATCATTGGCAGTGCCAGCTGGCGAACCCGCTCGTCGGGCAGACAAAGGCAGACGATGCCGGAGCACTCGCGGATCATCAGCGCCATCTGTTCATTGGTCATGGATTGAGCGGCGAAAATGAGGTCGCCCTCGTTCTCCCGATCTTCATCGTCGGCCACCAGCACGCCACCTCCGGCACGCAAGGCAGACAGGGCCGCTTCGACACGGGCAACGGGATCACCGAATTCACTGAGTAGAGACTGATTCATGGTAAAACTCCTAAACAAGACAAGGACCAGAATCAGGGCATGGAAAGGCAGACAGAGATGGGCATGCAGCGGCCAGCCCACAAGGGCCAACGCGGCAATGTCTGTCTTATCCTCTTTCATCCGGACTATGACCGTCGGCTCCGGCATCTCACCGGATCTGCTGACCCCGACCTGGCAATCAGCCAAGTCGGGCGCTCGCGGGCTCCCCGAGTCAATCGGGATACCGCCGGTGGGGAATTGCACCCCGCCCTGAGAATAAGCGCAGACAGCCTAAAGAAAAACGGTTGCAGATACCAGCCAAAATCCCCCGTTGGCTGAAAAGCGTTTCAAGATTGGGCCCAAGATCGCGCTCTTCAGCCTGCTCGCCAGCGCGAGGTGCCATGACTGGCGAATTTCTTTATGGCGCGGATCGGTTTATGGCATAGTTCCCGAAACAAAAAACAGTGCCAAAAAAAGAGCCGGAAAAACGCGTTGCCTGCGCAGACAACGGCGCCAACACCACAAACGGAAAATGACAGAGATGGAAAAGAAAATACTGCTCACGGACTGCCCGGATGCCAAAGGGCTCATCGCCAAGATCACCAACATCTGCTACAAGCACCAGCTCAACATCATCAAGAACGATGAGTTTGTGGATCACGAGAATGGCCGCTTCTTTATGCGTACCGAGCTGGAGGGGCGTTTCAACGACGAGACCCTGCTGGCGGATCTGGACGATGCCCTGCCCGCTGGCGCCCAGCGTCGGCTGGTCAAGGCGGGTAAAAAGCGGATCGTCATCCTGGTGACCAAAGAGACCCACTGCCTCGGCGATATTCTGATGAAGAACTACGCGGGCGCGCTGGATATGGATATCGTCGCGGTGATCGGCAACTACGACACCCTGGCCGAGCTCACCGGCAAGTTCAATATTCCGTTCCACACCGTCAGCCACGACGAGCTGAGCCGTACCGAGCATGAAGAGCAGGTACGCGCCATCATCGACAGCTATGAGCCTGACTATGTGATCCTGGCCAAGTACATGCGAGTGCTGACCCCCAGCTTCGTCGAAGCTTACCCGCGCAAGATCCTCAACATCCACCACTCCTTCCTGCCCGCCTTCATCGGTGCCCGCCCCTACCGGCAGGCGTTCGATCGCGGGGTCAAGCTGATCGGCGCCACCGCCCACTTCGTGACCGACGATCTGGATGAGGGCCCCATCGTCGAACAGGACGTGATCCATGTCGGTCACGCCTTCAGTGCGGACGACATGGCCAAAGCGGGCCGGGATGTTGAGAAATCGGTGCTGAGCCGCGCGCTGGAGCTGGTGTTGAACGAGCGGGTATTCGTCTGCGGCAACAAGACGGTGGTGTTCAAGTAATCCGCCAACGCGGCACGTATGCAAATGCCAGAAACAACAACGGCTCCCGCGGGAGCCGTTGTTGTTTACACACCATCTATCAAAGCGGCAAATTATTCACCGTCACGGCACCCTTCACCAGCTTCAGCTCGGAGATCAGTTTTTGCTGATCGGCCTTCAGATAACCCATCAAGATCAACTGATCGAGCATCGGGGCCAGCTGCGGCACCGCCTTGCCCAGCTTGTCGCTGAGGCTGGCATGCAGTTGGCCACTCAGTGCCTGCATCCCCGCTTCGCTATTGAACAGCTGCTCCAGCGAGGTGGAGGCCAGCGCCACATCCCCTTTCATGGCGACAGCTTCACCGTTGAGCTTGGCACTGAGGTCGGCCAGCTCCAGGGTTGCGCCACGTTTGAGCATCTTGTCCAGCGCCTGCTGGATGGCGCTATCCTCAATCCCCTGACCGCTGGCAGCCTGCAGACCCTGATACCCTTCCAGATCCAGCCCCTTGAGGTTAAGCGCCAGCTTGCTGTCAGTTAATGCCAAGGTATCGGTTTCACTCTCCAGATCGAGTTTGGCAATCTTCATCTGATAACTGCTGGAGAGGGTTTGGGCATTGTCCCCTGTCAGTTGGGTCGCGGTGGTCAGCCCCTGCAACGATACCTTGACGCTATCGGGCAGTTGCAAGGTCAGCGCCGCCAGTGCCATTTCACTCTGGGGAGAGAGCATGACACCGCTGATCTCGGCGATGTCGGCGCTGCCCTTCAGGTCGGCCAGCACCAGATCCATCTTGCTCTGCTCTTCGTGGACCGTCATTCCCTGCCAGGTCATGGTGAGGTGACCACTCCCCTCCAGATCGCCGTGGAACTCTCCGCTAAGTGGCAAAAAATTAAACTCGTCCAGCCCCTGTTTGACCTTGAACTCGTTAGCCCAAAAGCGGCTGCTGTTAGCTTGGGTCCAGAGGCTGCTCACTGACTCCACACCTAATTGCCACTGCTCCATCCCCAACGTGGCAAACACCGGCGCCAGAGAGCCTTGTTTGGTATCAAGCAGCACGTTGCTTTTGATATAGAGCGGCAGGATCCTGCTGGTCACGACAAACTGCAGATCCAGTGGTTGATCCCCTTGCAGATTGCTATCGAGTGCCGCCATCTCCTGCGGGCTGACCACCAGCTTCAACACCCCGTCGCGCGCGAATAGATTGCTGTTGCCCGGCAGCCACTGCAGTTCCAGGCCCGTCTCGTTCTTCACCTTGGCAATCTGCTCCGCCACTATGTTATCGAAGCTGTTTCCGGTGTACCAACAGGCAGCCAAACCACCACCTACCAATGCCGCACCCACGGCGAGGGCCACTATCTTTTTCATAAATCCATGTGTCTCCAGGGAGTTGTCACTGCACTCTACGGGGCGGACTCGGGACGAGGCAAGTCCAATCAGATGGCAAGCCAATATTCTGCCGGCTCGCCACAGCGTCACAACAAGGGACTGAAGAGATAGAAAATGTTCTCCATCGCCTTTTTGTACCAGGGGCGCGCCTGCCATTTGGCCAAGGTCATCGGGGTCGCTTCCATCATATAACCCTGCACCAGGCGAGTCATCTGGGCCACGAAGGCCGGATTATCGACCAGTAGCGTCACTTCGAAATTGAGCCAGAGGCTGCGACGATCCAAGTTAACCGTGCCCACCAGCGCGAAGTCATCGTCTACCAGCACGCTCTTGGTATGGAGCAAACCGGCATCATAGCGATAGATCTCCACCCCGGCCGCCAGCAGCTCCTCCATAAAGGCATTACAGGCATAGTTAGCCATGATGGAGTCGTTGCGTTCGGGCAATACCAGTTGCACCTGCACCCCGCGGGCGGCCGCCGAGCTGAGCGCTGCCGCCAGTGGATCATCAGGCACGAAGTAGGGGGTGGTTAACACCAGATGGCTACGGGCTTGATAGATGGCCAGCAGCAGGCTCTGCTGAATACAATCGCCACCAACGAAAGGACCCGAAGGGATAAGCTGGGCACGGTAGTTGGTCTGGGGCCAGACCTCAGGATCATGCTGCAAACTGTCGAGCAACCGCTCGCCGGTCTCCATCTCCCAATCCCAGACGAAGATGGACCACATCAGCGGTACCATGGGGCCCTGTACCCGGATCATGATATCGACCCACTGGCCGACGCCGGCATCCTGTTTGAAGAAACGGGGATCCACCATGTTCATCGAGCCGGTGTAACCCACTCTGTCATCGATCACCACCAGCTTGCGGTGCATTCGCAGATCCTGGCGCTGGAACAGAATGCGCCAGGCGCCGACCGGCAGCACCTCCACCAGTTTGACCCCCGCCTTGCGCAGCTTTTTCGGCCATGGAGAGCGGAAGAACTGTTTGCTGCCCACCGAATCGAGCAACAAACGACAATCCACGCCGCGCATCGCCACCTCAATCAACGCCTCGCATACCTGGTCAGCATCGCCACCCGGGTGCCAGATGTAGAACTCCAGATAACAAGACTGGGAGGATTGACGAATATCGCGCACTATTTCGCGTAATATCGATTCGGGTTTGTTCAGCAGCGTCATGCGATTGCCAGACAGCATCGGCATCCCCAAGCGACTCTGGATCAAATCGTGCAAAGGCAGCGCCTTGGCACCCACCTCACAACAGTGCTGGGGA
The DNA here is from genome assembly GCF_900079845.1 of Aeromonas sp. EERV15. Taxonomy (NCBI): domain Bacteria; kingdom Pseudomonadati; phylum Pseudomonadota; class Gammaproteobacteria; order Aeromonadales; family Aeromonadaceae; genus Aeromonas; species Aeromonas sp. EERV15. The sequence goes on from NZ_FKKY02000002.1 coordinate 48,656, forward strand.
AACAGACGGGCCAACTGACGCGTCCAGATAGCATAAGGGCGGTACATGGCTTGGGCACGCTCAGCGCGGCGGCGACCCAGTTTGATCTCGCCAAACAAGATGTAGAAGCCTACCCCGGCAAACGGAATAGCATAGATAAGGGCCAGCCAGGCCAGCGATACCCCGATAGGACGCCGCTTCATGATCACCCGAAACGACACCCCGGTGACGATCACGGTATGAAAAAGCAGTAGCAGCCAGCCCAAAAAACGGGAGAAAAGCAGGTGGAGATCGTATTCCAGACCGTTGAGCAACGGGGACTCCTTGTGATCGACAAACTGTGCGCTGGGCAGACCCAACATGGCCAAAATGGTATGCTGTAAGACAAATCCATTCTATCAGGTCGCCCCCATGATCCTGCAATCTATGCTGCTGAGTCTGGCCATGCTAAGCCAGGGCTCATATGACATCAATGAGCAACAGATAAACCAGTACCTGCAATCCCAGGTACAAGTCGACAAACAGCTGGAGCTGCCGGGCATCATCAAGGCCCATGTGCAACTGGAGCAGAGCGATGTGCAAATTGGTCGCCAGCGCCCCGATACCGCCCGGGTCTATGGCAAGGGCAAGCTCAAAATAGCCCTGCCAGACAATACCGAATATGACGCCCGCCTGCAGATGACCTATGAAGCGAGACCCCGCTACGACAAGGCCCAGAGCGCACTGTTTCTCGATAACATGAAACTGGTGGAGTACAAGCTGGAACCGGAAGCGGCCGAGAAGAAGTTCGGGCTCATGCTCGGTATGCTGCTGCAAAGCATGGAGAAACGGCTGGAGAGCAAACCTGTCTACAAACTCAATGACAAGGATCCGGATCAGGCCTGGCTGAAGGAAAATCTGCTGGGACTGGAGCTGTCACCGGGCAAGATCCACCTGCTGACCAAGCCTCGTTAACCACTTAATTCGGGAGGAGCTGGGTGCTTTCTCGTATCAGTAGCTCAACCTGATAGCCTTGCTGCTGCTGCCGCTCATACAGTGAGAAGAGTGACCCACTCAATCGGTTGAGCGGCATATCGGCAAAACCGGCCTTGAGATAAAACGGCTTCTCGAAAGGCAGCGCCTGGCAGACCACCGGCTTTTCGAGCAAATCGCGGCAGGCATGTTGCAACAGGCAAGAACCCAGCCCCAACGACTGATAGTGGGGCAACAGGCGAAAGCCGCACAAGTGATAGAACTCCTCTTCGTCCCGCAACCGCACCGCCCCTACCAACCAGTGCGCGTCACGTACGACAAAGATCCGCTCGGCCAAATCCGGCACATAGTGGGAAAATGTCGTCTCGTAATAGTCCCTGATGAGAGAGAGGTCGGCGTCGCAGTACTCTTCGAAAGTGAGTTCCATCGCCAGCTTGCTTGTCACAGACAAATCCTTTGATAATCAATTATTAGTGCCAGATACGGTGTGCTAATCCGACCAGATGACGCCAGCACGATAGCATGCCTTTCGTCAACAAAAAAGCGGGCATCATGGACACCTTGCTTACCCGGTGGAAGAGGCCATGACCCACCGCCTGACGACCAAAACAGGGCTTCATGATGACTCCCCTTTATTGCGGTGGATACTTTGATCCCGGTCACCGAATCGGATCATTTGCATCCTGTTGGCCGCTTGTTCTGCCCTCGTCATGATGCTTTACTCAACATGGTCATCACAGGAAGGAGTATTAGGGTTGAAAGCATGGATGCTGGCAGGCCATATGTTGTTGATCCCCCTAAGCGGATGGAGCCAAACTCCCCCGCCCGCGGAGGTGGTCTTCCTGACCGTAGCCCCCTCCCCCTTGCGTCCGGCCAATGATGCAGCGCCCGCCCCGCAACCCGAAATCGCTCAAACGGCAGCAGTCGCGACTAACGGCAAGAAGCAGATCCAGGTTTATAAATCGGTGCAGCAGAACGGGGTGGTACGCTACTCCGACATGGCTCCCGAACAGGGCCACTACGAGCTGCTGCTGTTCAACGACTGCTTCGCTTGCGATCCCAAATCCAGCGTCAACTGGCAGACCACAGGGCTGTTCCTCTATGACTATGCCAGCACCATCAAGGCTGCCGCCAAAACCTATCAGGTTGAACCGGCGTTGATCCGGGCCCTGATCCATGCCGAGTCAGCGTTTAATCCGTTGGCGGTTTCCCGCAAGGGGGCGATGGGCCTGACCCAGCTGATGCCTGCCACTGCGCAAGAGCTGGGGGTCGGCAATGCCCTGTTGGCGGAGCAGAACATCTTCGGCGGGGTAAAATACCTGGCAGGCTTGCTCAGGCAGTATGGCGGCAATGTGACGCTGGCAACCGCTGCCTATAATGCCGGTCCGGGAGCCGTACAAAAACATGGCGGTGTCCCGCCCTATGCAGAAACACGCGCCTATGTGGAACGCGTCCAGCTACTGCACCAACGCTACAAAGATATGCTGCAGGCCAAGGGGCTCTAGTCGCTCGGCAAGCACTACCAGCACCCACCAGAAACAAAAAACACGCCCGCAGGCGTGTCGATACCACACTTTTGTTTGAACGATTACTTCTGCTCAGTCGCCACCAGGCGATAAGCCAGCGCACCCAGAATGGCACCGACAATCGGGGCAACCCAGAACAGCCACAGCTGGCTGACAGCCCAGTCACCGACAAACAACGCGACACCGGTACTGCGAGCCGGGTTGACCGAGGTATTGGTCACCGGAATGCTGACGAGGTGGATCAGGGTCAGGCACAGGCCGATGGCGATCGGCGCGAAACCGGCAGGGGCGCGGCTATCGGTGGCACCCATAATGACGAACAGGAAGAAGCCGGTCATCACCATTTCACACACCAGTGCCGCAGTCAGGCTGTAACCACCCGGAGAGTGCTCACCGTAGCCGTTGGAGGCAAAACCGGCGGAGAGATCAAACCCGGCCTGACCACTGGCAATCACATAGAGCACGGCTGCAGCGGCGATACCACCCAGCACTTGCGCCACTATGTAAGGCAGCACACCGGATGCAGGGAAACGACCACCCGCCCACAGACCAACGGTAACGGCCGGATTGAGGTGGCAACCGGAGATATGGCCGATGGCATAGGCCATGGTCAACACGGTCAGGCCAAAGGCCAGCGAAACCCCCAACAGACCGATCCCCACATGCGGAAAGGCCGCTGCCAGCACAGCACTGCCGCACCCGCCCAATACCAGCCAGAAAGTACCCATAAACTCAGCAGCAACAGGTTTCACATTCATTCTCCCAATGAGATAACAGCAAAAAAGACTCAAAAAAAGCCTCAGATTTAATAAGCGCAGCATTATGGGAGTGTCACTCGAGAATACGAACCTTACAGACGCGGGTCACTTTTTGTGACGCCCATCACAAACAATTGATTAAATGAGATTTTTATCACTATGGAGGGGTGGCATATGGTGCTGTCACTGCACACATGGTGCGACAAAAATTGACGCCGCACATCAGGGGCGCGCGTATATCGCTCAGCTAAGGTGCCATATGCCCTGCGGGCGTGAAGCGGCTGACAACCTGCCCTTGATGCTCGATCCACTCCATGAACATAGCGACAGGGCGAGCATAGACCTGACCATCCTGCTCGGATTGATAGATCACCAGCTGCTCCTGGGTTTCGGTATGCAGGGCGAGGGTGAGCACTTGATAGTAACCCCCCTTGAAGTGGCGATAACGGCCAGGAACGGGTGCATGCATGGGAATGCCTCAATATGGGTGGGTCGATGCGATGACATGGCTCGCCGAGTATGGCTAACCCAATCACCCGGTACCAGCTTGCCTCAAAGAACAAAGGGGATAAGACATTTTTGTAAACAAGCTCATCGTGCCAGCGGATACCAATATTTCAACACAGTCGGGTATCTTTGTTAATCAGCCCACCATCTTTCACTGGTAACCTCTAGTCACACAAACGATCGTGCTGAATTTAACGTTCTGGCAACCCTGTTTCAGGGCTAAAAATCAGGGAATTCTTCTAAAAAGAGGATTGTTCTAGCATTCAATTCTGTGAAGAATAGGGGAAAAGAAATTTGATACTAAAAATCGCCTTTTTCGCCAACGCGTCCCCATGGGGAAGGAATCACAGTCACCATGTTCACTATCGACAAGTCGCACAAGCTCGACGATGTCTGCTACGACATCCGCGGCCCGGTGCATAAAGAAGCCCGCCGTCTCGAAGACGAAGGCCACCGCATTCTCAAGCTCAACATCGGCAACCCGGCCCCGTTTGGTTTTGATGCCCCGGAAGAGATCATCAAGGATGTGATCCTCAACATGCCGCTGAGCCAGGGCTACTGCGACTCCAAGGGGCTGTTTTCTGCCCGCAAGGCGGTGATGCAGTATTACCAGCAAAAAGGGATGCGCAAGGTCGATATTGACGACATCTATATCGGCAATGGCGCCAGCGAGCTGATCGTGATGGCGATGCAGGCGCTGCTCAACAACGGCGACGAGATGCTGGTGCCCTCCCCCGACTACCCGCTCTGGACTGCTGCCGTCACCCTCTCTGGTGGCCATGCGGTGCATTACCGCTGTGACGAAGGGGCTGACTGGTATCCGGATCTCGACGACATCCGCGCCCGCATCACCTCGCGCACCCGCGGCCTGGTACTGATCAACCCCAACAACCCGACCGGCGCCGTCTACGGCAGCGAGTTCCTGCTGGAAGTGATCGAGATCGCCCGCCAGCACAACCTCATCATTTTCGCCGACGAAATCTACGACAAGATCCTCTACGACGACATCTCCCACACCAGCGTCTGCACCCTGTGTGACGATGTGATGGTAGTGACCTTCAACGGCCTCTCCAAAGCCTACCGTGCCTGTGGCTTTCGTCAGGGCTGGATGGTCCTCACCGGCCCCAAGGGCCGTGCCAAAGGGTACATCGAGGGGCTGGAGATGCTGGCCTCCATGCGGCTGTGTGCCAACGTGCCAATGCAGCACGCCATCCAGACTGCGCTCGGCGGCTACCAGAGCATCAACGAGCTGATCCTGCCGGGCGGTCGCCTGCGCAAGCAGCGGGACAAGGCATGGGAGCTGCTCAACGATATTCCGGGGGTCTCCTGCGTCAAACCCAAGGGGGCGCTCTACATGTTCCCGCGCCTTGATCCCAAGGTGTATGACATTCGTGATGACCAGAAGATGGTGTTCGACCTGCTGCAGCAAGAGAAACTGCTGCTGGTGCAGGGCACCGGCTTCAACTGGCCGGCACCGGATCACTTCCGGCTGGTGTTTCTGCCCCGTGAAGAGGAGCTGGAAGAGGCCATTGGCCGCCTCGCCCGCTTCCTAAAGGGTTACAAGCAGTAAGCACAACGCATCGCAACAAAAAGGCTCCTTCGGAGCCTTTTTGTCTTTTTACGCGCCATGATGCTGGCAACCAATGTAGCGATCTCCCCCTCACGACCATAGTGCGAGGAAACCACGGAACCGCAACACCATTGCATTGATAAAAAAAGCCCCCTCTTTTTACAAAGAGGGGGCTTTTTTTCGCTTGCGTCAGGATCAGAGCTCGACCACGTCGAATTTCACGTCCGGATTGACATCCGCATCGTAATCAACCTCATCCAGCCCGAAACCGAACAGGCCGAGGAAGGTCTGCTTGTAGCCGGTGTAGTCGGTCAGATCGGAAAGATTCTCGCTGGTGATGGAGGGCCACAGGTCACGGCAGGTCTGCTGCACATCTTCGCGCAGTTCCCAGTCATCCATGCGGATGCGAGCCTGATCGTCCAGCGCCATGTCAGAGGCGTAGAGACGGGTGCGCATCATACGGTCCACCTGCTCCATGCAGCCCTCGTGAATGCCCTTCTCCTTCATGATCTTGAAGGCCATGGAGATATAGAGCGGCATCACCGGAATGGCAGAAGAAGCCTGGGTCACCACGGATTTCAGCACGGCCACGTGAGCAGTGCCACCCTTGGCTGCCAGATCGCCACGGATGGCGGTGGCGGCTCGGTCCAGATCTTCCTTGGCGCGGCCCAGAGTACCGTGCCAGTAGATTGGCCAGGTCAGATCGGTGCCGATGTAGGAGTAGGCCACGGACTTGGCACCGTCAGCCAGCACGCCTGCATCACGCAGGGCAGCCATCCACAGCTCCCAATCCTGACCGCCCATCACGGTAATGGTGTTCTGGATCTCTTCCTCATTCGCCGGCTCGACGGTGGCGGTGATGATTTGATCCTTGTTGGTATCGATGGCGGTGGTGGTGTAGGTCTCGCCGATGGGTTTCAGGGCTGAGCGCACCACTTCACCGGTCTCCGGCATCTTGCGCACCGGAGAGGCAAGGGAGTAGACCACCAGATCAATTTGACCCAGATCCTGCTTGATAAGCTCGATCACCTTGGCACGGCATTCGTTGGAGAAGGCATCACCGTTGACGCTCTTGGCGTAGAGACCCGCCTCTTTGGCGGCCTTGTCGAAGGCGGCGGAGTTGTACCAGCCAGCCGTGCCGGTCTTGGACTCGGTGCCCGCTTTTTCAAAGAAGACGCCGAGGGTGGCGGCGCCGCTACCGAAGGCAGCCGCAATCCGGGAGGCCAGGCCATAACCGGTGGAAGCGCCGATCACCAGCACCTTCTTGGGACCATTCTCGATGGTGCCTTTGGCCTTGGTATAAGCGATCTGGCGACGAACATTGGCTTCACAACCGACCGGATGAGTGGTGGTGCAGATAAAGCCGCGAACCTTGGGTTTGATGATCATATGGGGTCTCGGATCCGTTTAATGGATGAAATCGGGGCATAAGATACCTCATCTTGCCGCGATAAGGTGCTCTGATGTGTTGAACTGCGGCAAAAATGGCCATCCGAAGTGTAGCCCGCCGCCGAAAATGAAAAAGAGTTACGGGGAAAATGAAAAGCTACCGGCCCAGTAGTTTATCAAACTTGATGGCACCGGAATCACTGAGTTTGATAACCCCGTTAAACCGGCATTAAACCTCTATTTCATAGGTCGGTAAATCCGGCGCCTCTCCTGCTAGCTCCCCTCCCCGGTAAAATGCCTTCTTGCCGATGGCTACACCGGTGCCCCGTACTGTGACTGTCCCGCCCGCCAACGTACTGAGAGTGGTCGTCGTAGTACCTGCTGCGGTCACGGTTCCAACCAACAAGGGATCAGCGCCGGGCACCAGATCAAGGAATCGCTTAAACAGGTTCATACAAATCGCTCCACACTCAGCTGCTGGCGTACCGTCATGGCCCTGTTCTGCAGCGCAGCAGAGACCCTGATGCCCCGGTTGTAACCCTTCCAACCGTCCACGGCGAGCAGAGCGCCCGGTAAGATCAAACCGGTATCAGCAGACAACGGCAGCTCGATGGTCTGAGTGCGCCTGGGCATGGTCTTGGCCAGCCCCACCACACCTTGGGCACGAGCTGCCGTCACATCACATACCAGCGGGTGGGTGATAGTCGGCGCTTGTTGCTCGCCAGCCGTCCCCTGGCGCACCACCCGCGCACTGATGCCCTGGTGACCACCGCTGACCCAGATCCCGTTGGCGGCATGACCCGGCTGGAAGTCACTACCCAGGGTGGTGATGATGGCGCGGGGGATCGCCACATCGGCCTGAGCAGTATCAAGCTGCCATGGCACGGTGGGATAACGTGGCTTGATGACCAGATGACGGTTGCGCTGGTGTGGCAGCACAAAGCCACCGGCCGCCTCGGCCAGGTACCTGACCACCTCGATCGGGGTCTGGTTATCCAGGCTAAAGAACCCGGCAGGCACCAACCAGTCAGCCGCTTGCCAATCCAGCGTCCAACCAACAGGCAAGACGGCGGCCGCCAGCTGGGCCATGGTCGCGGCAGCACGCTCACCCACCGCCTGCGCCAATACATGGGTCGGCGACAAGTAAGCGGTGCGAGAGCGTCCCGTCAGCGTTGCCGACTCGCGGCCAAAGCTCTGGCTCGATTGCCAGCCATCGCACACGCAGTTCCATTGCTGACCGTTGATATGAATGCTGACCTCTTCCTCATCAGTCAGCCCAGCCGCCGCAATGCGGGGGATTTGAGCACTGAACTGCCATGCCCAGGAGTCGGTATCGAGCTCGATACTTACTGCCGTGGCAGGGATATCGAGCCCATCGCGTACCCGCACAATCTCCGCTGTATTGCTCACCAGATAAACCCTCCGGGTTGGAATGACGATTGCCGCATCACTGCCCTGCCAGACAAACTCCAGCTCTGCCGTGTCGCGCTTGCGCCCGAACGCCAGGCGCAGCACCCGCTTATCTGGGCGAATGGGTGGCTTGGGTGGTTCTGGCGGCGGCGTCTTGCCCCAGGTGGGCGTGATGGCCTCATCCCAGCCATCACGCCAGCCCTCTATCAGCGGCTTGCCGTGGTGCCAGGCTTGAGCAGCCACCCCCTTACCGATGGGGATGCCTTCTTGCCACTGGTCAGCCTGCCAGACCTTGTCAAAGCGCGGCGGGTTGGTGAACCCGACCAGGCGCCAGCTGCCAACCGGCGCCGCCTCAACCCACAGGGACTGATTCGCCACATGGCCAGCGGCCAGGCTGTCATAGCCCTGGCGGTTCTGCTGGCTGACCGGCAGCCCCTCGGCAAAGCGCTGCTGATTGGCCATGAACGTCTGGGGCATCTGCTCGCCCAGCTCAGCCACCAGCTGCTGATTCGCGGCGGCTTGTTGCCACAGAGCCCGGCTGGTTGCCCGCTCGGTGCCTGCCTTCTGCCATTCGCTACTGAGGGGCTGGAAATGGCTATCCGCCCGATCCCAAGCATCCCCCATTGCACTGGCAGGGCCCCGGAATACGTTCTGGTCATACACCCCGGCGATCACCGGTACCGGGGCGCGGGATGTGCTGGCCATGGCGCATTCAATGATGAACTCACCGACCAGCTCACCCCGACTATGGGTGTGGCTGGCAAGCACCGCATCAAGCACCACTGAGCCGCAAAGCATCGCGCGGGAGCGATTCGGAGCGCCAGCCAGTACCGATGCCAGCACCAGCCCAGGTGACGCACTCAGGCGCGGCGGCAAGTTGGTACTATTCAGGATGCCGACCAGGCGCACCACTGCGGACTGGTTCAGCTCCAGCTGGCCATTTATGCTGCGGGCCTTACGCAGCGCTAGGCTGGCATCCTTTCTGGCCATATGGCCCCCCGGTTACGGTTCGGTGATGGTGGCGGTATTGATGCGGATCAGCGCACCGGCAAAAAACTCCGCTGCGGGCAGCTCCAGATCGGCACCGCTGCCCGGCACCCCGACATCGAGATCCGCCACAAAGGCCCCATCCCGGTCAACAATGCGCCCCCAGGTGGGGGCGCCGCTGGCAGTGGCCATCTGTTCGGCCAAGGGCTTCAAGGTCAGCACCCCACCAGCGATCGTCTTGGCGCAAGGGTGGCTGAACGTGAGCACCACCAGAGCCAGCTGGTCCGTCGTGGCAGCCCCTGGTGCCGGTTTGGTGCCTGTGTAGATGGTCAGCTTGGCGCTGGCCCCAGTACCCGTATCAATGGCCGTGGCCAATAACTGGGCGCGACTGGTGCGCAGCCCTTCGGCATAGGAGATCATGGTTATTTCCTCTTGAGCGGGGCAATCATGGGGAACGGCGCAGGCGCCACGCCTCCGCCAGGCGGGTAGGGTTTCGGTGCCTGATAGTCGGCGGCCACGGCGTTGTAGTCGGCGGGGCCAAAGGCGGGGTCGTCCTGAGCGACCAACATATAACGCTTGTTCAGCCACAGCAGATCGAACCGATAGACCCCATCCGATGCGCGGCTGTAGGTCTCGCCAACCAGCTCGCCATCCTGGGTGAAGCAGAGCACCCGGCGCCGCACTCCCACCCCGCTGATGGTCACCGTGCTTTCAATAAACCCCTGCTCCACATTGCGCCCCCCATCACGGATCCAGAAATAGTCCCGTCCCTTACAGAGCGGGTACTGGGTCTGTTGCTGGAGGTTGACCGGCCCCGCATACATCGACGGGGCGCCGCGCCATGTCACATCTTGCAGCTGGAATTGGCTGCGCGACTCCTGGTTGGCAGCTATGGCTGTCATCGGTTGCAGCTTGAAGTTAACCGGCTTATTTAACAGATCTCGGCGGGCTGAAAGCTCTACTGCCGTCAGCTCCCGGTTATAAAAAGCAACGTGGGCCAGCGCCGCAGAGGTGGCATATAAGCCGTTACGGGAAAATAGGTGAACTGGCAAATTACCCTGATTGCCTTGGATCCCGTTGCCCGTTGCGGGGCCTCCTATCATCAAGGGAACACCGTTCAGGTAAATCTTGGTGACCCCGTTCACGCTGGTAAACACCATATGGCCAGCCAGGACGGGGCTTGCTCGTCCATTTGCAGGTGCCGTACTCGCCCCCAGCACGAATTGATATGAGGGGGTGCTCATCCCCGCTGCCGACCCAATGCTTTGCAGCGACCAGTTTTGGTTATCCCCACCGCGCTCGGCAATCACCAGGTTGGCATCCTCGTTATGACTGATGATGCACTCCATAGTGAAGGTTCTACCGCGATACTCCACCCGGTCAGGAATAGCGACCAAAGGAGAGGAAACGCCACTCGTCGCCACAATATCCATGTCGGCTAACGTCAACACCTGCTGGCGAAAGCTGCCGTTCTGGCTGCCATGATTGGCGATGACAGATATATCCCGGCCAAGATTGGCGATGGTGTCCAGTGGGTGATACCCCACCGGATTGCTGGCCATGATCAGATCTCGCAATGCTTGATCGCTTGCCATGACTTATCTCCATGGGCCGGTAAGGTCAAACCCGACCATGGTGATGGGGTCTCCACTGGAGCACTGTTCTTCATACCCTGCTCGAATGAAGCGAAGCAGTTTATTTGGCAGTGCCGGGAGGTCTTTGAAATTCTTTCTATCCCAAGCTGGTACAGTCGCATATGGACAAACTAAACCCGGCAAATACCCTCTCAAATGGCTGCCGCTTTCTAATACCATGATCGGGTCTGTTGAAAGATAGAACCCATTATCTGGGCCATTCGGTGTGTTTAACCCATTCCCAAACCTGGTAAAAAGTCCTTTTAAAAACCAGTTGGTTGCACCGAACAATTGATGATACGGCCTGGCAATAACGCGGTATCCTGCGCTATCAAATTTTGCGAAGTCTTGCCCCCAAGATGCCCCATAGTACGCACCAAGGCCACTTGACCAAGCCTTGCCCTGATCAGCAGCATTGGTCGTTGAGTAATGATTCAAAATGGCATGATAGCGATCACCTGGTCGAACCGAGCGGATATAGCCAAAGCAGTAAATGAATTGATAACTCCTAGCTGCATACGCAGGAATAAAGTAGAACAGCTGACTATCACCAATCACATCCCATCGCTTATTTGAGTAGCGCCCGGTACACGGCCAACGGTGCTCAAAAATCGTAGTGTAGGTATTGATATCCACTACATCCTCAACCATCGCTACCTTGGCGAGGTATGCAGGGTTAGATGCACCAACCCATCCGCTATACGGGCTATTGTCGATGCGCAGGCTGACATTCCCCGACTCGCTGACATTGGAGGGGCGCACGATGATGGTCTTTCCATCCCCGCTTTCGTGGGTGATCGTCCAGCCCAGCGGCGCCACCTTTATGGTCATGGCCGCGCCCGTTCCTGGAGCCCCTGGGTTGCCGCCGTCCAGCTCAAACCAGACCTGAGTGGCGGTGACCTGCATCACCCTATGCTCGCCGTTGTAGGCAGCAGGCGATACCCCCTCGACCTGGACAACTGAGTCTTGCAGATAGGCATGACCACCGGTAAAGGTCGCCGCCGCCCACCCCTTGGCGACATCGAAAGCCAGCGAGTTGATGGTCAGGGTGCCAAAGCCGGTGACCAGCACCGCCTTGAGCAGCGCCGCCAGGGCGCCCTCTGCGGTATCGCCCAGACTCGGGGCGCCCTGCATCTCGCTTGCAAACCATTTGACCTTGTATTCAGCCATCACTTTTCTCTCCACGGGCAAGGCGCAACGCCTCACCGGTTAACGGTTGACGTTGCCCCTGAGCTGGGCCTCGAAACGATCGGTATCTACCGCTGCCACCGACTGCAAGATGGTGCGGATAAACCAGATCGGGTAATTGGCGGCGTAGGTGTTGAACCGCAGCACATTGCCCGCAGCCCAACCGGCCCCCCAGCCACGCCGGTCAAGCCTGAAATAGGGCTGGCCGTTGTTGGGGTTGATGGGGGCAAAGTCGGTATTCACGTCCCCCACCGCAATTTGGCCCACATGCTCGCCGACCAAAATAAACGTGGTGGTGGTCTGGAAGATGATGGCCCAGCGCTCTTGCAGGGTCGCCCGGTTGGTCACCACGATCGGGAAATCCGTATCGTTGTATTCCGCCGTGCAGGGGTCGCCAATCAGAAAATCAGACCAGTTATTTGTCCAGGTGCGCTGGTCGAACAGCGCCCCATAGCGAGCCCAGAGGTCACCGATGATCAGGGCGCTGGAGACCAGGGTATCCGCCGCCTCATAGTTGTGACTGAGGGGTCGTGCCAAGGTGATGCGGCCCGAGATCTCCACATCAGTGGCCAGGCTCATATCCTCGACCCGGTGAACCACGGCCAGCGGCTCCACATAGCCGGTCAGACTCAGCGGGCTGGCCAAGGTCACCATCCCGCTGTTCATGTTGACGCTGTAGAGCTGCGGCGCCAGCTCCTTGCCGTTCTTATCCTCCACCCGGCAATAGGCCAGCCGTTCGCGCCCGGTGTTGAGCTGTTGCCCCGCCTGCACTCCCATGGGGAAGGCGCTTCGCTTGGTGGAATGCACCACCACTATGTACCCCTTGCGAATGAAGGGCACCCGGCCATCGGATGGCAGGCGCACCGGATCCAGCTTGATCAGATCCGCATCGAGCGGCAGATAGCTATAGACCACCGCATTAAACCGGATGGTGTCAGCCACCACCGACAAGGGGCGCCAGATCTTGCCATCAACCACCATATCGGGGTCAAACCAGGGTTTACTCTCGTTGCCCGCTGCCGTCACCAGGCGGCCAAAGCGCACCGATACCACCCCGGTCTGATAGTCCACCTTGCCAGTTACATCCTGGCTGGTGATGGTGCCATCGCCGTTGGCAGTCACCTCAAACCGGCGACCGTCTGCGGTGTTGCCACTCAGGTAGAGGCTGGATGGCGCAATGGGTGCCCCCGGCGTCCTGAATGTCACCTCGTCCACCGTCTGGGCCACCAGGCTGGTGACCAGCGAACTCAGGGATGGTACGGGCGGCGCGCCAGGGTTCCAGACCGTGACGGTCGCCTTGCCGGTGGCGTAATCCAGCGTCCCGGCCTGCTCACCGGCTCCGGTGGCGGGGTCGATGTTGCGATAGAGGATCCCCTGCCTGTCCACATAGACAGACCCGCCCAGGGCAAAGCGCACTGAGTTGGCCAGAATCGCCTCGCCGTTGCGCGGGGTGATATCCAGCACCAGCGGGGTGGCTGTCACTGTGTCCTGGCCCGCTTGGCTTGCATTGTTGCTGCGGTACTCCACCTCGACCCAACCACTGTCGTCCACCGGGAACAGGTAGGCGGCCTGCACGTAGTAGATTTCAACCAACGTCCAGCGCTGGCGGGCAATGGTGTTGCCGTGGCCATCGCCATAGGTGCCGATGGTGCGCCACTCATAGCGGGTTTTCGGAATGCCGCCCTGACCATCCGGCGTGATGGTGATCTTGCCGTTGGTGTAGTTGACGCTGCCCCGCTCCACCCCTGCCGCATCCAGCAGCTTGCCCGCGCCGTTATCGCGCACACTGATGATCGGGTCGCTTGTAGCAATCACCAGTTCGGTGTCGTCCTTCACATCCTCATAAAGGGCATTCCAGCGCAGCGAGACCATTCTGGGGGTCAGGTTCTGCTTGGTCAGCTGCAGGGTGATAGTCCCGTCCGGGTTGCGGGCCGGGTAGTCAAAGCGTTGAGTGTCCGGGTCGCCGTACTGGTAAACAACCTGGTACTCCTGGCCGCCATCGGGCAGGGTCGCTACCCGCAGGGCCAGATCGCCGGTCACATAATTGATGGTGCCGGTGGCATCGCCGGTCAGCTGGCCAGCCCCGTTGTCGATGGCTGTTTTGGTCGCGCCACCGGCTTGCCATGTCAGGGTCAGGCTGTTGGGGGTAATCCCCTCATGGGCCAGCTTATGGCTCAGCTGCACCGGATCCAGCACCATGCTGGCGCGGTTGAGGTAAGAGACCTTGGTGCCCCAGCTGAACATGATCGCGCTATTCACATCCGGCAGCGCCCCCAGGGTCAGCACCACAGAACCGGTGGTGAAGTTGAGCAGCCCAGAGCCATAGGATTTGTCCTGGCCAAACAACTCCCCGTGCCCGTTATCTTTGAGGTCGTACCATTTGCCCTGGGCCAGATAGCTGACGGTCAGCGAACCGGGGCAAGGGGTGGGCAGCAGGGTCGCGGTGTAGGCATAGCCCCGGTTGTTGGCGGCGATCTGGATCTGGGCCGTGTCAGCGATACGCGATGGCATCACTGCCGGGCGAAAGCTCACTGTTTTGCTGGCTGCGCCATAGTTCGGGCACTGGCTGTTGAAGGTCAGCAGGCCGCGCCCGTAGTCGATAGCCCCCACCACGGTACCGACCAGGAACAGCTCTCCGCCCTTGTCGGAGATCACTGCCGCTCCGATGGTGACCGATACGCTGCCCGGCATGGCACCAATCCCCAGGAACAACCCCTGACTGGGGCTGACCGGTGAGGTGGTGGTGAAGGTGTGGGGACTGCCCACCCCGGATTCCAGCAGGGCGCCAAGCTCACCGGCAGCGGTCAGATCCACCACCGGGGTTTCACTGCGGGCACTGGGTACCAGCTGGGTGAAAATGGTCTTGGCCTGCACCCGCATTGCCCCCAGCGCCGCATCCGCGACCAGCTTGGTGGTCGAAAAGTAGTTGGCGGCATCGGCCACCACGGTTTCCCGCAGGGTGGTCTTGGTAGTCGCCTGGTCATAGGGGCTGGGCTGCTCCCCTTCAAAGGTGTGGCGCAGCGGGTCAGTGATCACGCAAGTGACCACGTTGCGGGTGAACTCGCCCTGGTAGCCTGCTACCCCGAACTTGCGCAGCTCGGCGGTTACCCGGTCAACCCGCACATACTGCTCAACCTCGTTCCCCTTCCCTTCGTTGCCGACCAGCACCAGCACCTCCCCGACCTCCGGCAACCGCACCTCGACCCGTTGCAGGATGCGGATCGCCCGCTGCCCTTCCAGCTGGGTATCGTAGAGCACCCCCTGCCACTTTGGGCCTCTGGCCTGATAGCGCTCCAGGGTGTTGCGGGCGTTGTCGCGGGTGTCGTTGTGGTCTTTGGTGGTCATCAGCGTCAGGTTTACGCTGGGGTTACTGGGCGGCAGCAACACCATGGCATTGGCGCCATAGTAGGTGTCGGTGTCGTCCGTCTGCACCGCCAGAAACGCCTTGCGCATATTCACAGTGCCATAGGCCCGATCCATATCGCTTACGTCAGGGAACAGGCTGTTATGGTTGCCGCTGATGATCTCGCGGCCAGTGATGCGACCACCGCCGTCATCGGTATCAACCAGGCGCTGGCTGGCCAACAGCACGATATCGCCAGAGAGAATGCTCATGGGATTACCTCTGTGAAATTCAGGGTCAAGGCATAGGGGTCGCCCCCTTCCGGGTCGGCCATCTCAATCAATGGCGTGGCCACCACACCTGGACGGCGCCACACTACGGTGCGAGACACTCCATCGAGCAGGGTCAACGTCATCAACTGGGCCACCTGCGCCTCCAGCACCTTGAGCTCCTGCACCTTGGCGCGGGAGCAATGCCCGCTCAGGGTCAGCGGCCGCCCCTCGGGCTTGGCGGTCTCCTCCACCAACAGGGCGCCGCTCAGGGTCGGGGTCACCACCTGCTCGACCGGCGCCCACTCGAACTCGTCGCGCCAGACCAGATCATCTGGCAGCAGCACGCTGTTTAAGGTCACGTTCATTGGCGCAGTCCTTGCTGTTTAAGAAGGGAAATCAGGGCATTCGCATTGGCCTCATCGGCCTGCAGTTCGGCCAAGCCCCCTGCCCCTTTGAGCTCGATGGTGATCCGTTCGGACAAGGGCCTGCGCGTCCCTGGGGTGTTGGTGCTGGGGGTAGATGGCTCTGCAATTGGGACTGGTGGCTGGGTGGCGGTTTGGTTGGTTTTGGCACTCTCTTTGGCCAACGCGTTGTTGAGCTCCTCTTTGAGGCGGGACTGCATCGCCTCCATCTCTTTTTGGAACTTCTCGCCGTAATACTTGCTCCACTCGCTGTAGGCCGGAATGTCCTTGACCTTCTGGCTGTAGCGGGCCAGCTCATCCTCCACCCCGGCCAGGGTATTGGCCAGCCCCTCGGCATTGCCGCGCAAGCTATTGATATCCACGCTCTTGTAGTAGAAAGAATCGGCGTTCACGGTACGGGTGATATCGCCTCGACCACCGCCCCCGCCGCTACTGGTGAGGCTGGCATTTGTCTGCTTGGCTTCATCCTGTACCCCTTTAAGCCCTGCCCGCATCCCATCGGTGGCGCCTTTAGCCCGTGCGGCGGCCTCGTCAAAACCATCACCAATGGCCGCGACTGACCGCGCGGTATCGCCACTCCCCCCTTTCACCTTGGCCATGGCATCGGCGGCGATGGCCATGGAGCGGGCCAGCGCATCCCCGGTGATCTTGCCCTGGGCGGCCAGTTGCTTCTGACGCGCGATCACCGCATCGATCTCGGCGGTGGTCTTGGCGCTGTTGTAGGCGGCGGCCAGCGCCTCCTCGATGGCGGCACTACTGGCCCCCGTGTGCGCCACCAATACATCCAGGGCGCCGATGGTCTTCTGAAAGCCCGCACCGATACGGCCATTGGCCCGTTCAAAGTCCAGCCCCAACACAGCAAAGGCCTTGGCCAGTTCTGCCGCCCCATCGACGCTTTGGCGGGTGGCTTGCCCCATCAACTGCTGCTCGCTCACCATGCGCTGCGCTGCCTGGGTGGAGCGACTGTCCAGTAGCAACAGGGTCTCGACCACCGCAGCCAACTGCTGGCCCCAGCCCTGCCACTGGGGGGTGGATTGGGCCAGCAGTTCGCTACTCTCGGGCAGGCTCTGCTGCAATGCCTCCTGCGCGTCGGTCAAGGTGGCCGTTGCCGTGGCCGCCTGTGCACTGCCGGGGCCAAGGGCCTCCAGCTCGGTCAGTAGCCCTTGCAGCTCTTCGCGGCCAACAACACGGGCAACCAGCTCCAGCGCGAGTTTGAGGGTTCGGGGGTCTGACATGGGCAGCCTTACCAATCAGTGAACAGACATGCTCATTCTGCCCATGCAAGGCGATGCCAAGGGGTTATGGTGGATTAAAAAAACGCCACTGGGAGGCGAAACGCTAGAATGAGAGGGAGGACATATGATACTTTGCCATCTAGTCCAAGCTTCAAGAAAAGGCGAAGTGGCTAACCTACTGTCAGGCACGGCAACGAAGGAGGTGCAACATGACAATCTCGATGCACTCTTTACTGCAAAAAACTGAAGTGGCGAAAGAGGTCTGCAATAGCTACTTCCCGCGCCCTATCCAAATTCGCCGTGATACCAGCAGACTCAATCAGACAAGATACATAGTACTCTGGCAGGATGAGTTTGAAACCAAGTGTAAATCTAACGCCGCGGATAGTTACTATATTGAGCCTGTTGCCGAGTTGATCGTCAAAAATGCTCATCTACGCTATGTCCGTAAACCCTTTGCAAGCATGAATATCGATGTGATATTGAAAAATCTGGTCAGCGATATTCTGGATCAGGGTCAACACCAGCTCTTGGCATAACAATTTTTTAATAAGAGCCTGATCGCCGCATCAGGCTTTTTTTATTTCAGGGATAACATGGCACCCAATCTGGTTCAAACCTACCGCAAACAACTCGACACCTCCCCCGATGGCATGACAGACAAGATCTCTTTTCAGACGCTCCTGATCCATCAGCCTAATCTGGCAGTACTACGACTGACCGAGTACGAGATGGCAGCCGGTGCCGACTTCCATCGTTGCTTGGTAGTCGAGGAGATTGGGGTTGATGAGTGGATAACCAATGCCATCGAAGCTGGGGAGGATATTTATGCCTATGTCGAGAATGGTCTCACAGGGGATGACATAATAATTGGCCGTTTTGTATACAACCACCTATCACTAACCATCGCAGGCGCACGACAAGATGCTATCCAAATCAGGGGCGCCTTTATCGACCCGGATTACCGTAGTGGCTTAGCAAGGATGGTTTATCAACGACTGCGGGAACAGTATAGCTGTGTGATCAGCGATGATATGCAGACCATCTCTGGCGCTCTGCTTTGGTTGATTGGTATCAATCAAATAAGCCAACAACGCATCGAATTATATGATTTCCAGCAACAACGTATCACTGGCCACCTCGACTATCCTATCAAACCGGGCAGCTTCAAACCCTGGTGCCTGACCGGATTAGACCACCAGCAAATCACCAAAGAGAGCAGCCGCAAGTTTGATGTCGTCGATTATGCTGGAGACGAAGATAGACGCCATATCGTGTTTCTTTTACGCTGACCCCTATGTTGCCGCGACCATCGATAGCGGCAAACCCCTCTGCTTGTTTATTCCCCTCTTGTAAGCCGCTGGCTACCGTTAACGGTGGCCAGCAGCTGCGCCGTTTCGGCGGTAGTTTTGTCAGAGAGTGGGCGTAGGTGCGATTAGCCGGCAGGCGTAATCGGACATCCGCCAAACCTCACCCGCCAAGGCGGCCAGCTCTTCCCGGCCAGTGACCTTGGCCGCCAGCTCCAGGGCGAGTTTGAGGGTGGTAGAGGTGGACATGGGGCATTCCGATCAGATTCAGATATGCCCTATTGTGAAGAAATGGCAGAATAGGAGAGTTTATGACGGATTACTGAGAGGCAATCATGAAATTAATAAACAATATGTCATTTATAACGAAATGCATTCTTGGTGGGCTAGTATCAACCCCATTCATATTCTACTTTTCTATTTTTGGTCCGTTATCAGGATATAGCCTCGCTCAAAATGATCAAGCATGGGCAAACTTTGGCTCTTTTATTGGCGGCACAATTGGCACTTTATTTTCTGGCCTTGCCTTCATCGGCGTTTTGCTCACTTATCAGGAGATGCAAAATCAGCTACAAGCCCAAAAGGAACAGCTGGAATTTGCAAAAAGTAGAGCAACCGTTGACGAATTACAAAGGCTGCTTGCTACCACAGTTGAATCTTTTGAAGATTTTCTAAATCAGCCAATAGGAATTCATCTAGAAAATGTTAATTTCACTAGGAAAGATGCCTTAGAGCATGCTTGTGCATTAGTAGGCAATCCTCTTCCTATACCTGATCCAATGTTTACATACTTAGATAGTGGGGAACATAACTCTTTCATGCCACAGTACAATCGATACATTGATGAAATAGCATGGTGTATGGATGAGTTTGTTAAAACTGGTGGTTCTGAAAAAATTATTGAATACTATGTAATTAAGTTAGGTCGGACAATAAGTATCTCTAGAGTTTGTGGATGGATTCATGAAAATGCACTCATTGTAAAATTCTTCCCTAACTATGACTAAATGATTCTCTACACCAAAAGTTAAATTCTAATCCACGCTTATTAAAATAACAGGTATCACAATGTTATTGTCTCAACTTCGACCACAATCACCTAAGAAAATCGATAGAACTATTCATAGCCTCGTGGACTACCTTGGGCTTAATGTTAATGATGCCGTTCACCTAAAATTCTCACGACCTACGGCATTCGTACCAGAGCCTGACTATTGCCACTTCAATGTATGGCTCCAAACTCGACACTCCGAGGGTAAGCCACTGTCAGGCTGGATCTTCGCTCAAGACAAGCAACAATGTTTTGCAGAGGCAATTTTCCACTCTGTATGGGAGTCACCAGATGGACGGCTCATCGACGTGACACCACGGAAGGATCAAGAGAAACGCATTCTATTTGTGCCAGACCCAACAAGATCAATAACTCTGACATCTTATAAAGGCCGTCCCGCGCTCCACACATTTGACAACGTTCGAGTCCATCACAACTCGCTTATTACACAGTTAACCGAAATAACGCTGGTCGTAGAAGGTGATTTCCTTGAGCGTCAAGGATTGTGGCCGTGGTGATTTTCGTTCCAGCTTGCTCTAGATGGGTTTATCGACCATAACCCCTTTTTTGGGCAAACCTAGCACCGTGAATCTCACAGCTAAAGATACTATCGCCTGTCATTTCTGACAGTGGCGAGTGGGCACAAGCGATCGATACTCAGATTCACTTGAGCAAAGGTACAACATGAATGCATCAATTTGGCGTCTGGCATGAAGGGGGGCACCACACCATACAAGGGCTGCCGATCCTGAAACATCTATTGCGTACACTCCATGGCGATGTGATGGTGCGCTATGTTTGTCGTGCCGATACGCCTTGCACTCTGTTCCTGACCATCAAAGATGGCGTGCCCTACCAGAAGTTCAAAGAGGGTACTCCACCGCTGGACTGGCAGTGGCTAGAGCAATCCATCCTGCCCCTTTCAGCCTCATCCCAACCACTGGTCATGATTAAGCGACTGGCATTGCGTTAAAACCAAGTTCCCAAACTGGTATGCTGCGCCAGCGATATGGTGTAGCACATGATCAAGTGATGACTAGATGACGGATTTTTAATATTTTCAGAGGCTCATCACAGGAAAACGATAAATATTTAATTACGATTCATTTGTATACATCTCTGATTACATCCTTATACCTCAAAAATAGGAATCATCGTTTGGATACAATTAAAATGGCAACAATTGCGGGAAAAGTTGCTTTTGCCACGATAGTCCCTGGCTATGTCAAAGCAATCTATTCCGCACTATCAGACTCTCAAGATGAAGTAAAGTCAGCGGAATCAAAGGGGCTCGATACCCTAACAGAGGAAGCGAACAAGCAGCGTATCGTCATGGAGTTCCAGGCTCATCAAGCTCGAGTTGCCCAAGAGCTTGCTATCGCAGAACGAATAGCCTCATCTCACGAAGTTCAAATTGAGGAATTTTATGACGGTTCTGGAAAAGGCAGTCTAGGCCTGAAGACTGAGGGAGAGTCCATCTCTTTAGGTGCAAGTGGTGAAGGTCGACGGGTTACAAGGCGTATTATTCGATTCACTGGTTGTGGGCCTGTAGAAAGAACTGTGGACGATAAAATCATTCAAGTCGAAACAGAGCTGTAGGCTAAACTCACAAGAAAATGTGAGCGGATATTCACAATTGAGTTCAAAACGGCGGTTTTTCCGCCGTTCTTCAATCCGATACTACACTGCAACACAGCATAGAAAGTGTTTACAACTCTAGAATTAATCGACATAATGTTCAGCTGAGTGTTTTTAGGCCAACATCTGTTGGGGTCTCCCAAGAAGGGCTAACATCCTTCGCGCTTTACAACGTTGCGGTTCTTTTACTTCTATCTGCCATTCGTTTTTTCGGGTGTTTTTTGAGCGATATAACTTTAGCTCCAGATAATTTTAGAGAGGTGTCTATGACTCAACGTTTTTTCACAACATTTAAAAAAATCACTGGCTGTGCAATCGAAACCGCATGGGCCGCACTTGTGAGCGTTTGGGCTGGTAGCCTGTTGACCTAAAAGCACTCAATCTCATCAGAAAAACGGCGAGTATCCCCGCCGTATTTCATTCCCCTGCCCCCCCCAATCCTCACACAGTCACCGGCCGATCTACATAGAAGGGGGCGGTCTCGCCATCCACGGCCAGCAGTTCTCCCTCCAGCTCGATCTCGATGGGCTTGTCGCTCATAAAGTCCACTGCCTTCTTGGGCGACAAGCTGGCACGGGGCACCGTCAGTTTGATGGCCTCGCCGCTGACGATACTGCGGCCATCAAGCAGCAGTCGCGCCTTGATCTCCGGCTGGATGTTGCCCGCGATGCGGGTACCGGTCACCGCATTATAGGTAGCGCTGACCGTCAAGCTGCCGCCATCGGCTACCGAGCTACCTTTCACCGCCCGCACCAGCCCGAGCGCATAGTTGACCTCGATATCGGTACCCACCACCAGCGCCTTGGCCCCTTCCTTGATGGCCAGGCCAGTCGAAGCAATATTGCTTTTGCCGAGCGGTGCCCATTTCGGCCAGGCGGGCAGAACAACCGGCAGATCAGTCAGCGTCCCAGCCCCCTGATTAATGGGGCTCTCCAGACCCATAAAGGCGGCGGCCAGCAGCACGGGTGGGATCTCGGTGGTCTTGATGGTGACCATGGCAGGCTTGGGAATGTGGTAGTTCTCCCGCGCCTGACCGTATTGCCCCTTGCGCTTGCTGGGAATCGAGATCTTCTGGCTGTCGGGTTTCACTTCCAGGCTATCCACATCGATGGGGCCAATCACCCCAGCCGAGACCCCGTTGGTAAAGGTCTCGATAAAGAGATCCCCTTCCAGGTGCAGTGTTTCGCTCATCATCGCTCTCCTTTGAATTTCACTCGGGTAGTAAAGGCAAGCGGCAAATAAGCCGCACCGCCGCTGTAACTGGGTTTTACCGGTGGGGTTTCGCGGCGAAAGGTACTGTCACCACATGCTCGCCCACTGACGGCCTGCAGGATGCGGGCAAGCCACACTCCGGCACTGACCTCCCTGGGGCTGGCACGATGCACCAGCACCAGCAACCAGAGCTGATCAAAGCTGCTGGCCCGGCCTGACTGGGTGCCTTCGCTCTCACGTTCGCCCTGATAAACCACATGCACCGCCGGACTGTGCTGGCCCAAATTGGCGATGGCCGCCACATCGGTGGCTACAAACACCTCCTTGAGCCCTTTCGTTTTCAGAGGGGCGAGCAGCTCACGCAGCCGCTCGCCCGCCTGCAGGTAGTCAAGTTCGGTGCCAGACGGGTTGGCGGGTTGGCTCATAGAAAGCCACCCTTGTCGCGCCCCTGACTCCGGCCAAAGACGCGCCCATCCGACTGCAGTTGAGCCAGATTCTGGCTCTCCAGGGTGGCGCCATCGGATGCCAACCCCAGCGCCAGCTCCCCCTTGCCAACCGATTTCAGAAAAGCCAGAGCCGCCTCATTGCGCTTGGCTATCTGCTCTGGTGCCTGTTCACCATAGAGACGGTGACGGGCGATATCGGCGCAGATAGGTACCAGGGCACTCGGGATATGAGCCAGCGGCAAGGGATAGCGACCCGCCAGATAGCCATCGATCAAGGCGCCTGCATCCTGCAGGGCGATGGTGATAGCCGCCTGATCCAGCTCACCGGTCGGCGTCATGGCCAGACGCAGCAACTCAGCCTCGCCAAAGCGGATCACCATGTCATTGACGCTGGCATACATATCACTGCTCTCCGTTCTGGCCAGATGGCTGCTCATCCTTGACCGGGTATTGCACGTCGGTCGCAGCGATCGCCGTCACCAGTTCGGCCTTCTTGAGCTTGACCGCCTCCGGGATACCCATCTGCAGCGCCAGCTCGCGCAGCTCATCGACCTTCATCTCGGCCAGCGGCGTAACCTTGCCAGCCTGGGTGGCGTCACTATGCTGGGTGGCAACACCGGCCAGATAGCCCGAACCGGTCAGGACGCCCAGTGTTGCGTCCAGATCCCCAGGCGCCGATGGTGCATCACCTGCCTGAAAGCTGGCGTCTTCAGCCAACCGGACGACCACCAGACGCGGGTCGTTCTCCAGGGTCGCGCACTGCTCAGGCGACACCACCATCTCAGACTTGCCCGGTGCAATCGGCAGGCCCGCACGGAAATAGTTCTGACGAACCATCGATGTAATGCCGACCCGAATAGCCAGTTCCATCTCTTGTTCCATCTCATGTTTTCCTCGTCGAATCTGATAGAGAGGCTGTTTAAACCGAGGGTTAAACAGCCACAACACAGGGTTAGAGGTAGTCAGCCACCACCAGCTCCAGCTTGCCTTTCAGCTCGTTACTGCTGCTGTTTGCCAGCTCTCGCTCCAGCATCTGAGTCGCCAGCTTCTCAAGGGAGGGCGGTACCACCAGCAGAGTGGCCTTCACCCCGAGCTTGCGGCCGCCATCGGCTTGAAACTCCCGCATTTTGGAGAAGGAATCCCACAGGTTGTCGGGGGTCAGCGCCCGCTTGTTGGCAAAGGCCAGCTGCCAGAAACCAAAGCCTGCGGCATCGCGGCAATCGACCCCGTAACGGAACTCCTTGCGAGTGAATACCGCCTCGTCATCGACCTTGGTCATGGCAATCAGCTGCGGTGACTTGCGATCCTGGAAGATGACCGGCTTGAGGGCGCGGCTGGTATCGAGCAGGAACCAGGGCTCCCCCTGATAACCGGCATCCACCACCAGGTTGGCGCTCAGAACAGGGGTACCCGTGCCATCGGCCTTGGGATAGACAGGGTGATCGGTGTCGAAGAAATACTGACCGTCATAGCAAGGCGTGGTGAAGCCTGCGCCCAGCAGGCCAAAGCAGAGCTCGTCGGGGTGGATACCCGCCGCCAAACCCATCTCTTGAAACAGGGGGGCATAGATACCCAGCTCGTCATCTTCGATATCGTTGCGATCGACCGCCACGGTGGCCTCGAAGTCTTCGTTGACGATCTGGTAACCGTGCGCCTTCATCGATTCGATCACCCGATCACCAACCCACTTGCGCAGACTGGGGAACTTGCCCAGCCAGCCATAGGTGTTGGACTTGGTGGTCGATTTGATCACGGTGGCGATCTTGGTGTACTGGGCAGGTGCTTCACCCTTGGCGTCTTCAAAGTTCTTCTTGAAGCCGGTGAAGAGGGCCTGCAACAGCGCGGGAGTAACAATGGCCATACGGGTGTTCCTTCTCTGGTTAAACAGGTTGGTCTGGCGGTCGCGTTCGTCCGATTACGTCGCTGCGCGGCTAATCGAACCTACCGGCCTTTTGCCTTGGCAAACTCTTCGTAACTGATACCGAGTTGGCATCGATGGGGCATACTTGTCCCCTGCATACAGCCGAGTCAGGCCAGTTTTGCCTTCGCAAACGCTTCATAGGAAATGCCGAGCTGATCGGCGGCATACTTGTCATCCGCCGAGAGCACCGCATTACCCGCTCGATCGGGCAGGATCACCTGGGTGGTCTGGCTGGCGGCCAGTGCCGCAATCGCCGGACGGGGCTCCAGCAACGCCTTGAGAGCAGCCACCCCCTTCTGGGCGGCATAGGCGGTCAGATACTCTTCTTCTGCGGCCACCACCTTGCCCTGGGTACGTGCTTCCTTGAGCAAGGTCGCTGCATCCGTGGTCTCGACCTTGGCGCTCAAGGTGGCCACTTCCGTCACTAGGGCGTTATAGGTCTCCACCGGTACATACTTGGCCAGGTCAATCTGGCCACCCTGCCCTGTGGCGACGGTCGCCTTGAGCGCAGCCAGCGAGGTGCGCTCAGCAGTGAGCGCTGCCTCCAGCTCCGGCGCCTTTTTGGCAATGGCCTGTAGGGTATCCAGAGCAGCCAGAGCGGCAGTACCCTGCTCGGCGGTGAACTGGCCATCGGCACTCGGCTGGATGCCGAGTTTGCCGAGCAGCGCGATCAGGTGTTCGTTCATGGATTTCTCCTGTTGTGCAACATGGGATGAGATGGCCAGCTGGCCGGGTTGGGTAGACATAAGGCTTGATGCTGGTAACGCACTCAAAGCGGCAAGCGCCTGCATGCCTACCACACCGGGATCATTGGTAATGGCGGTCATCCGCAGTTCCAGCGGACGGCCCTGGGCGTCATAGGGAAAGACGGCAGAAAGGAATCGATACTCTTTGGCAGCCACCAGGGCAGCAGCGCGCTCCGTCCAGCGTGGCTTGATAAAGAGCCCCTGCCCTTCGCGCCATGCAATCTCGTCACTGTTGTACCAACCGGCCGCAGGGGCTGGCTGGCCGTTCTGGTCAGTCTTGAGGGTCTGGTGGTCGTAATCGATCAGGATGTCTTGCCCAAGGGCTTTGGCTCGGGCAATCAGGGCAGCAGCGATCTGCCCGTCCAGTTGCCAGTGACCACTCGCCACATCGAACGGACGACCATCACGGGCCTTGAACGGGCCGACCGGCAGCAGCTGGTACCAGCCATCGCCTTGAGGGGTGAGCTGCGCATCGAGCACCGCCAGCCGCTCCCCGCTGACGGGGTTGGCTTGGAGGATGGCCACGAAGGGCGCGGAGTATGGGGTCTTGGATATGTTCATGCCGCCATAGTGCGGCGGCATGAAGGGGGATGGGGTTTATGGTGGGTTAGTCATTGCACAAGTAAATGAATCTCAAATGATTCCAATGGGGTTACGCTTCGGTTAGCATTAGGCTAATTGCATATAAATAATGCTTTTGTAAATAACATGGAGATATCAATGAGTTTTCCTATTACTGTTACTGCCCATATTGATAACCAAACAACCAATAATACCAGAGAGATAATTCTCCATAAGGGACTGACAACTCTAATTGGCCCAAATGGCTCAGGGAAAACACATCTTTTACGTTCATTAAAATATGCCCTCCCACCCCATTTAGAAAACAAAAAGGTCCGTTTCTTGTCTGCTGGCAGAATGAGCCCACTTGAGCACTACCGCTCAGATTACGGTGGATATGGGGGAAATCCGGATTTTGATCTTGCTCGACTAGGTAACTCATCTGATACAAGTAGAAGGCATTCAATTGAAACTTTAAACGGTGATTTTCAAACCTTATCCCAACGTGCAGACATACTAATTAAAATCCAAGAACGGTTACGCAAGCTATTCAGCAAAGATATCATGCTCGATTGGGACTCCAACGGCCTCAAGGCATCATTCATTAATCTGGATAATCCTGATAGTCAGTATTCATCAGGTAAAGAAGCCTCAGGTTTAATTCATTTAGTTGGGATATTATCTGCATTGTATGATGATGAAGTAGGTGCATTACTTATTGATGAACCAGAAGTCTCCCTCCATCCACAACTTCAATCATTCCTTCTGCAAGAAATAATTAATGCATCTGGACATCCAAATGAAGGTGGATATAAAAAAATCATAGTAATTGCGACCCACTCTACAGAAATGTTTAAGATCAATAAACCATCAGATCTACCATCAATCATATTTTGTCACGGTATATCACAATCACCAGTACAAATCCCTATAGATGCTGGTGAGTTAAGCAATAGAAAAGTAAAAGAACTTATTGCTCGACTTGGACAAGAACATAAGCTTTCCCTTTTTTCAAAGCGGCCACTTCTTGTTGAAGGCCCATCTGATACATTTGTATGCAGCGCCTTATCAAATGTATTTAATATTCACCTTGAAGCCGCTGGATCTCAGCTTTTACCTGTCATCGGTAAAGGACAAATGCCAGTTGTTGCCAAATTGTTTAGGCTAATGGGCAAAACGCCAGTAGCATTAGTTGATGCTGATGGAATTGCAGACGGGACTGAACTAATTAGTAGTTACTTAGCAGGCAATACATATGCTGATAGTCTTGCAAGTACATCCGGTGCCGCCAATGCAATGAGTATGGCGACCTCTATCTATAATGACTTCTGTCAACTTGTGGCCGATGATTGGGAAAGTATCTCATTTCTAGCAGAACGGCACCCATATTGGATAAATAGAGATCAAGGCAGCAATGATAGCATTGCCAAACGCAGATCAACATTTTGTGTACTATTTACTAATGAAACTCAATTATCTGACCATAGGTTCGTGTCCATAAAAAACAGATTCACGGCAATTCTGGATATACTAGAAAAATGCGGCCTTTTTATCCTTAGGAAAGGATCTATAGAATCATACTATTTAACTTCAGATCAAAGTACGTCCATAGGAAAACCTAATGCAGCTATTGATGAAATAGAAGCATTTACTGACATTTCTCCATCCGATTTGAAAGCTTCATACTCTGATGTGGTTAGGTGTATTCAACATGCAGCTATGACACAAGAGATAAATGAGGCCGAGGCACTCAGAACCTTGATTCTTTCTATTGTCTCACCAGCTCACGAGGCATTCAAATATGATCGTACCTCAACTAACTTTAATTCAATTGCTAGAACAATTTTAAGAGAGCGCGCGGATATTTTCGATATAACCGTTCAAGATGACATGTTGGTGGTTTCGATTAAAAGTGCCATCCTTAATGTTGCTAATTTCCCAGTGAGGCTTAGCCGAACAGATAATGTCCCATCCATTATCAATAGAGCATTGGGCATAAACTCCTAACAATAAAGGCATTTGGTGGGGTGATATCGAATTTTTGATCTCACCTCACTACACTTGGGGTTTTCGGTAGGTCTTAGCTCATGGTAAAAACCAAGGTATACAATGCTGTTTAACAGTGTTTAAACGCAAGCCCGTTGAACTAACAGCTGTCAGGCAATGCCATCGTACCAACCCCTCCATACAAGCATGCCAATAGGCTTAGGGAATGCCTGTCGTCAAATACCCCTCCAGCGTCTCCAGCACGCTCTGTTTATCCCCTTCTGACAGTCCCAGAGCGCGGCGCTCTGGCAGGTTGATCTCTGGGCGCCCGAACTGGTGGGCCGCGCCATATTCAAGCGGGGTACCGAAGTAGAGAGAGCGGGGATCGGGCTGGGCAGCCAGCAGTTCTGGCAAAGCGCTGACCGCAGCCACGCCGTTCCCCTGCTCCAGTGCAGCGAGCCGTGCCAGCAAGCTGGCCAGATAGTCGCTAGCCTCCACCAACCCCACCATATTGAGCGCACTCTCGTTATTTGCCATCTGATTCCCCCTGCTGCTTGTTGTGCCAGTGCTCGTATCCTGCGCCCAGTGAAAATTGGGCAGCCAGGTCAAATATCACGGTTTATCAACTTTTATCATTAAATCATCAATGGTATAAGATTATGAATTAGCTAACATTTCTCTCGTCATCACACACACAAGGGAGAATGTTATGACCAAGCAATCAAACCACAATGCCGATATCAGCAACCCCAACAAAGGCTCGAACGGTACCAACCCTACCTATGACCGTAATCAGGGGCACCGTGGCTGGCAATTGAATCCGCAGAACCCGAAAAGCAGCGGCAAAAAGTAAGCAAGAGACACCGGGGGGCTCGTCCCCCCTTATCTGGATCCCTATGACACAGAACGAGCAATCCACCGGCGCCAAGCGCCCCTTTAAACAGACTCGGGCCCTTATCCGGCTTGCCCTAAATGATGGTCTTACGCAAAAAGAGATCGCTGCGCTTTGCCGAACCCAGCAATCTATTGTCAGCGCGTGGGCAAAAGGGACGAAACTGGCCAATGAGGGGCAACTGACCGAATTGCTGACCCGCTATGGCCATACGCTGCGCCGCCAATCCTTTCGCCTCTATTGGTCTATCGACGATGAAACCAAGACGAAGAAATTTTATCGGGTTGAGGGCAAGGTGATTTTCCAGCACATCTTCTACAACCTGCGGCGCGAAACCAAGAGCGGGAAACTGTGCAAAAACTATCCTGAGTGGCGCCTGATTGTGCATCATCATGGGTACGATACATTTACTGTTGTATGGCAAAATCGTATCCCCATGGACAGTGGCAACACCTTACTCGATAGCCACAACGAAGAAGCTGTATGGTTCTCTGATATAACCCCATTAGTAAGCGCAAAACGATTCATACAATTTATCGATAACTTGTCGAAAGAGCCTCCGTTTGATCAATTCTCGGATACCCTTATCCTCCCCTTTCTGATCCGCCAAGCCCTGCTGCAACACGGCTTCCAGGTGGAAGGGATTGAGGAGTACCCGGCACAATGGTAGCCTCACCGGACACCCAAACAGGTGTCAGAGCACCTTAACGCTCTGAAAGGCGGCAATACCGCCACAGATTTGAGCACTCTTGCGAGTTAAGCCCTGTGAACAGCCCTTTGCTCTCACGGCGCGATTCAAATCGACAAGGGGTATGCAGGCGGCTCATACAGAGCTAGGCGAACAGGTCTCCCAGTAGCCGAAATGGCTGTATACCAACAGGGATAGGGGTGGGCGCGATACCCAAGCCGTCAGTATCTGGCCGCTTGGGTATTTTTATTTTCCCCCTGCAACCTCCCCCCTCACCCCAACCCTCTCCCTTTTTTGCGACAAAGAGTGGGAGATAGGGGCGGCTTGCGGCAAACGTGGCTCCTCGGCATCAGCGCCTGAACGGCATCGGTCAGCCCCACCAGCAAGGGAGCCAGATAGTCGCTCGCCTCCACCAACCCCACCACATTCAGCGCACTCTCGTTATTTGCCATCTGATTACCCCCTGCTGCTTGTTGTGCCAACGACAAACTGACGTTACCACCCCCTCACCCCAACCCTCTCCCGCAAGGGGAGAGGGGGCTAAAGAAGAGCGGGGGCTAAAGAAGAGCGGTCGCTAAAAACAGCAGCCGCCATCACCCCTCCCCTTTATCAGCTGGCGGTTTGCTGGCCGACGTAGCGGCAACCAGTTGCGGCTCATCGGGCTCGGCCTGCGGGATCTGCATCTTCTTGTGGGCCCAGTCGAGCGGGATGCGCATGCCGCAGGCGGCCAGCTTGGGCAGGCTGTCAGCATAACGGCAGATATCCTCCGGCTCGGTCACATCAAACTCCAACCGGGGGCTGCGGCGCGGCCCCTGGTAGCTCTTGCCATTCAGGGCATAGAGCGGATAAACCAGATCGCGGGTCAGGGTGGCGGCCAGCTGGCGCAGGTCGGCATCACGTACCTCCTGGCGCACCTCGTTATGGACATTGCCCAGAGCATTGGTCGAGCTCTTACCATCGGCCTGTGAGGTCAAGGTGCCCCCCAGAATGGCCTTGCTCATGGAGCGCTCGCACCACTCCATCATCACCACAAAGGGATCGGCCTGACCGCTAGCGGCGTTCTGGAACTCAATCTCCATCCCGCGCGGGATAATGCCCCCGGCGTTATGCCCGATGGAGAGCACCGCCTGCAGCAGGGTGGCCTTCTCTTTCTCGGTCGCTCCTTCCGGGTATTTGCCAAGGCGCACCGGCAGGCCGTAGATCTCCAGAAACTCCGCCAGATCGCGCACGCTGTAGTTCTTGAACAGAAACGGCCAGATCAGGGTACGGACAAGGCCGGTGCGGGCCAGATATCCCGATTTGGACTTGGCCTTGTGCAGCAACCAACCAAAGGGGTTGAGGGCAACCCCTTCGTGGCTGTTATCCCGCAGCCGCAACTGGTTGCGATCGTCCGGGTGGGTCTGAAACCAAGCGGGATCGCGCCAGATGATGCCCTTGGGAAGCTGCAACCCCTCCACCAGCTCCCAGCCACAGAACTCCTGGGCACAAAACCCCTTGAGTACCGCATCGGTGGCGTCAAAGATGGCATCATCAAACCAGGTAAAGTCCTCAATCAACTCGCGGATCATCTCGCTGTCGCGCTTTTCCGCAGGGGTGGCATTGCGGGGCGGCTCGATTGTCCAGCTGACCCCCAGCAGAGCGCGGCGACGTTTGCCGAGTTCACTCTGCAGGTGGGCGTCTTTCTCTTCCATGTCTTCGGCCAGCTCGCACTGGGCGATCAGGTTGCCCTGTTCTGCCTCCCTCAATGCGGCAGCCGCCCTGCTCGGGGTAAGCCCCACCGTGGGGTGTTCGCTGTAGTGACGGCGCAACTGGGCAAGCGCCGCCGAGTTCTCGGTCTGCGGCTCCTTTTCAAGCCGCAGGGGATTGCCGTTGATATCGATGATCCTGCCCATTACCAGGCCCCTCTCTCGAACGAATGATGGTTATCGCCCCTTGCTTCATCACGCTTGTTGGGCAGCGGGGTGAACTCGATAGCGCCTCCCTCCATCCAGCTGGCCCGCACCGCCATGGCCAGGGCCACCGCAAAGTCACCGTGGCGCTGTTGGCCCCCTTGACCAGTGTTTTTGCCCTTGTCGATCTTGGGGATGCCGTTGATGACCTGGATTTTCCCCAAGTCATCCTGTACGTCTGCATGGCGCGGGATAGCCAGGTTGCCATCCTCAAATTCTGCCTTGAGCTTGGGCATCCACTCCCGATACCAAGGGTCATTGAGCATCACGCACTCGATCATGCTGGCGCCCCAGCGCAGTCTGGCAGCCTCTGCCAGATAGCCGCCGTTACCGGTGGCATCGAAGGCCGCCGCCGTGAAACGGTGTAGCCCAATCAGTAAATAAAACAGGATCTGGCGCTGGCTCTCATAGGGGGCATTGACCAGCTCCACCACAAAGGGCACCCGTTTGCGCAAGTTGGTGGAGAGGGAGAGCGGCACAAACACCGACAAATCCCCCTTGCGGGCGAAGTCCTCTCCCAGCACGTGGCGACAATTGCGATCGAGCGCTTCCAGGCAGGGCTTGAGGTTCTCCTCGCACCAGATATCCACCACTGCTTTGCGGGTCTCCTCGCTCGAGAGCTCGAAGTCTTTGGGGGCGGTAAAGCGCAGAATGGGGATATCCGGTTGCATCGCCCGCTCGATCAGGGTGCGCTTGATATAGACGCCGCTGCTCTGCTTGGGTACGCAGAAATACTCCTCAAGGGCATCCTCTTCGGTGGCGGTGGCTTTGAGCAGCCCCGCTTTCCAGGCGTCCTCTGCTTCCTGCGTCCAAAGACCGCCCTTGACTTGGCAGATCCGGCGATAGAGCCCCTGGCGGCAAGCATCGTCCAGGCTGATGGTATGGATGGAATACTCTTTACGGCCCGCTCGGCTGTCGTTTATCAGCTGGTTAAACAGGTTATCGACGCCGTTATGGGTACTGATCAACCGCACCTTGGCGCCCCACATGGTCAGCGCCATGGCGGCCTTCAACACCTCGGCCAGTCGGTCGTGGAAAGCGGCCTCGTCGATGGTCACATTGCCCTGCATCCCCCGCAGGTTGGAGGGGTTGCTGGAAAGCGCCTGCACCTTGAAACCAGAGGCGAAATAGACCACGAAGGTGAGGATCGCCTTATCCTCGTCGTCGGTGAACACCTCCTCCAGGATCTCTCCGGCCGCCTTGTTGTAAGCCTTGGCCCACATCGCCACCGCATCGATAAACTCGCGGGCCATCTCCTTGTTGCTGCCCACATAGAAGTGGTGGCAACCCCCGGCCGTCTTGGTCTTGGATGCCGTCAGAGCCGCGTCAGCGGCCTCTGCCCAGGTGATACCGGTACGGCGGCTCTTCTCGGCAATCTTGAGCGGGCTATCGTCGGCAATCCAGATGCGCTGGTACGGCAGCAACACCTCGTCGGGGTTGTATTCGGTACCCAGGGTCTGGGCCAACTGCTGGGCGATAGGGGTCTGAGCAATGGCGGTCATCAGGCAATCCCCAGGATTTCGCGGCGTATCTCGGCGGCGGCTTCACCACTCAAGCCTGCCTGAGTTACAATGGCTTCGGTCTTGGCGGCGATCTCTTCGGCAAATGCCTGGCGGATCTCTTTCTCCCGCTTGTGACTCTGCATTGCAGTCGATTCGAGCCGCTGAGCCGCCAGCATGGCGTTTTTCAGCATGTCGATATCCACCGCCTCCTCCGGGTTCTGCACCTGAGCCAGCATCGCCTTGAACAGCTGGGAACGACCCAGCTCCAGAATGAGCTTGGTGGTCTCCCCCATCGGCTTATCGCCAAGCTGAGAGGTCAAGGCGGCCGTGGTTTCACGCAAATCCCGCAGGTGCTGGCCGACCTGTTCAACCTGGCTGGCATGACGGCTTAACCCGGAGCGGGAGAGCTTGAGCTCATCGGGCAACCCCGCCTCCTCGATCAGGCCGTTGATCTCATCCAGGATGGCAGCCTGACTGTTGCCCTTATCCCGCAGCATCTCATTGAGCGCGTTGCGGATGGACTCAGGCAGCAGCCACACCTTGCTGGCGCGGCCTCGGGTCGGTTTATCGGCCATGCTTAATCCTCCGCCCTGGGTTTCTTGACGCCGGGCACCGTTGCCCGGCCCTCTGCTGCGTCCTGGCCCCGCCCGGTCAGGTGAGCCACCTGCACCGTGGCCAGTCGCTCGATGCGCACCAGCCCCTGCTCTTCCAGCCAGGCCAGCAGGGTCTTCACCCGATCCCGCGTCACCCGGCCGGTACCCAACTGGTCGAGGCAGTCATTGAGGATTGACTCGTTGGCGGCACCACCGATATCCAGCAGGGAGCGCAGGATCACCAGTCGCTGCTGGGCGTCCAATATCGCTTGAATGCTCATGGCTTCTCCTTAAGTGCGGCTGGTCGCGGCAGCCTGATGAAACACTGCTGGGCCTCACATAACAGAATTTGTTGAATGCTCATGGCTTCTCCTTCTGTACAGCGGCGAGCTCATTTTCCAACAGCAGATCGGCAAGGCGGCGGGCTTGGCGCAGCTCCGGCTTCACCTCCCGCAACTCCCCCCGCAACTCGCTGATCTCCAGCTGCAGCTTGTGCAGCTCACGCTCGCTTGGCAGATCAGCCAGTACCTGCTCCACCCGCTGGACTCTCTGCACCAGGGCAGTAAGGTCTTCGCGCTTGGCGTAGGTTTTGGAGAGCAAGATGATGACCACCAGACCCACCAGGCTGGCCAACGCATAGAGCGGGCCCCAGTTCTTAACGATGAATTCCCACATGGGTGACCCCCTCGCTCTGGCACGGCAATAAATGCGGCCTCCTGTTCCCCTTAACGATGAAATCCCACACGGGTCGCCTCCTTGCGCTCATACAGGGTCTGGCACTCGATACAGCGTTCGGCACCAGGCTCGGCTGCAAGGCGGGAGGGCGGGATGGCTTCGTCACAATCGCAGCAGATACCATCGCCGTGTGGCCTTGCCCTGTTCTGGTGGGCTTCGATAATGCGCCCAGTCCGATCGGCATCGGCCTGCTGGGCGCGGTCTATATGGTCTGTCACATGACCTCTCCCGGAGCCCATCCCATTAGGCTATTTCACTTGCCATTTTGGCCCTGGACAGTGCTCGAAAGCCTCACGTACTGCGTGTACGCTGCGGTTTCTGCGCGCTGTCCGAGACCAAACTGGCTGCGCCAATCACGCCCACTGGAACAGGCTCATACATTGTTCTAACGGACGGTATGAGTCGCCTTGATGCGGCCCCAGATGGCGAGCAGGCCACCCACCGCACTGGCCAGATCCACCAGGGTGGATGCCAAGCTGGCTTGGGTACCCGCATCGACCGGCACACCGAACAGGCCCGCAATACCGGCCCCCACGGCAATCACACCACCGATCACGGTGCGGCTTTTAAAGGCAGATTTCGCTTGAGGTAACAGGGAATCAGGCATGATGGACTTCCTTCTTTTGGGGTTGAAATAACAGAGGTTGGGAATGACGGGCACGGGCCCGCAGGCGATCCAGTTCGGTCACCGAGCGCCACCCCTTATTTGTCAACAAAGAGCCGAAGAGGGATTGACGGGTCTGGTGGTGGCTATAGAGCGGGATCGCCTCCGGGTCAGCGATCTGATTGGCCAAAGCGGCCTTGAGATGGGCTTTGCGCCCATCCTTGAAGCAAGCGAGATAACGGGGGTTCTTGAGCTCAGGGATGCCAAAGCAGCCCGCAGCCTGGATCGCGGCCGCCGCCTTCTGTTGCTTGATGGTCAGCACGCTCATACCACCACCTCGCCAACCACGTCAGAAAGGAGGTAGCTCTGCAGACGCAGCAGCCGGTTGATCCAGCCATCGGCATTGGCCCACTGGCTCGGGTCTTTGCGCACAATGCCGTGCATGAAGCTGGCCCGCTGCATCATCAGCGCCAGCAGGAATGAGGTCTCCCCCTTGGCGCCCAGTTGCTGCTTGAGCCTGCCAATCGACACCGGGCCAAGGCGGCCATCTGCCATCACCCCCAAGACCTGCTGCAGCTGTTGGATGGCGCGTTTCGGCCCGTGATGCACCGCAGCATCAAACACGGCGATAGAGAGTGCCGGGCTTAAGCTGGCGATCAGGTCACAGCGGGCGGGAGCCCAGTAGTTCTGGCGGTAAAAGGGCTCGGTATGGGTCGGGGTCAGAGCGCCGATAGCAATATCGGGTACCCCATCCCGATCGAGGTCGGCCATGCCGTCCTTCTTGCCATCGGCAGCATCGGCGATGCCGTACTTGGTATGACCACCACGGTCGGCGGGATGGTTGACTTCGCCCCCTTCCACATCGGGACGAAGCAGCCATTGAAGTGCGAGTGATAACATAAAGGCCCCTCGGTGAACTGCGTTATCAGCAGCGTACCGAGGGGCCTCTATGGCATGGGTTTATGGTGGGTTAGAAGTCTAACTTGCCAACGTGATCACATCGTATTTGCAGTAGTTATAAGTATGATGGTTAGATTTTTACCATCTTACGCACAACCATCAAAGCCACAACTATATAGGAGTAATAACATGGGTAGGGAAAAGCGCCAGCTTGAAGAAACCGAAGCCGCATGGGATCGTAAAGCTCAAGCGGAATCTTTGCGCTGTAATGTCTGTTCTCAACGAATCATTTATAGCGAACGTACAACGTATTATGAACAAGGGCTGTGCGCATATTGCGCCCACCAAGCGAACAAAGACGATTAAAACCTAACAAGCAAAAACCCCGCCGCAGCGGGGTTTCTCTTTAATGTGAGTCGTATCGCTATTAATAGCCGAACAAGTCCGGTTGATGACGGCGCCTAGTCAGCTCTCGTTGCTCCGCCACCACAGCATAAGTCTGCGGCACTGAAAGGCCATGCTTACGGGCCAGCTGGTCAATATTGCGGCCATTAAACTCATCCCAGATGGCCCTATCACGTAGCGCCGCTTTGAGATGATCCCCGGTGGGGATGTAGTAGGCACGGCCACCCATATAATGGGCCTGTACCAGCGCCAACTTTCGGGCCTGAGCCTTGGCCTGTTCTTGTGCCATCCCCCCTCTGACCAACTCGCAGGCCAGCACATCCACCAGCTCGCTCAAGGCTTTGGGCCATTTGGCCGTCAGTTCGGAGGCCGGGATCTGGTCAAGGCGATCGACAAGCTGCCCCAGCGAGGCGTGATCATCAGCAAAGAGATCCTGATTTTGTTCCATGACTCCCCCGGCAAAACAGAAAAAGCGGTGCGCCGATTAGAACACAGGCCATTTTATGCGCACATTTTTTAGCGCATACTGAGTCCCTCGTTATCAAATGGAGATTGAGACGAATGAAATGGAACGCACGCTTTAAAGAGTGGCTGCTCGATATGATGATCATGCTGGATATGGCACCAGCAGCCTTCTTCCCTGCCTATGCTTGCACTGTGATTGGCTTGCTGCTGATGATCATCCCCGGCTTTTTTCAACCAGACCCGATGCAATTTGCGGAGGGTACGTTGCACCTTCACATCGCACCCACTGCGGTTTTTCGTGTGATCTGGGCTGCGCTGGCATTTATCGGCCTGATGATTATGGTTAGTGGCATCTATCTCACCCACACTCGCCTGAAAACTCTCAGAAATCGCTTCTATTGACCTGCTGACTTGCACCAAGGATGGGAAATGGCACGACGTTATTATCGGCGCAAACGGGGCTCACTGGTCAGCGATACTGCCAGCACCATGCTGCGGATCAGCTGGCTAGGCGCACTCATACTCGGGGTGGCCGGTTTCATTATCTTCTCTCTGCTTGTGCCCTGGTTTTTGCAAAGCTTGCTGGCATCGCAACAACATGCCATATCACCGGGCACCTTTGACCCGACCCCCTTGCTGGATCAGGTGTTCGGTCGCCGTCTGCACTGGGCTGAAAGATTGGGTGAAATACTACTTTGGCTTGGGGTAGTCGTCGCAGCACTAAAGCTCTTTTTGGGAAATCTGTCTAACTACTACCACCATCCCGGCCTGCTCGGTTTTCTAGCTCGCTTGCTGGCGCGGTGGAGTGACTAGACAAAGCTGGCGGATGTAGTTCAGACATCCGGGGTAGAACCCACTGTCCCCCAGCCATTATGATAGTATTGTCATCTAGCCTCGCACGGGTATGTTTTGTGAGCTGCACACCCTTTCATCAAAGAATAAGTGGAAAAAAGTTACCATAATGGTAAATAATGTCAGTGCCTACACAGGGCAACCACCCGCAGAGGGCGCATCTGATGCCGAGCGTCGTCTAGCTGGTCCCCTTTATAACCCAGCCGATGTGCTGGCAGTGTTGTCAAGCGGGAGCACTATCCCATGGACAAGAGATTGCAAGAGTGACTTGCAAGGATTGGCGTTTGACGAGGCTGATATTCAACAGTTGCTGCGTGACACACTGCAGCATGGGCGGTACCTCAATTCTCAATGGTGTGTACAACGCCCAACTGGCCCTTGGGCTGCTTGTGACGCATACCAATTAGGCCGAGATGAGTGGAATGAGTACGCGTACAGGGATTTGCGCGTGGAGTACTACATCAAGTTCGCGATAGGTAAAACAGGCAAGATACTACTATTGGTATCGGCCCACGTACCTACACGCTAGGAGGTTCAAGATGGCTGCAACCGTATGCCCGATTTGCGAATCGGGCCATCTGCATCATCAGATTGAAGATATCGAAGTCGAATACATGGGTCACACTGCCATGCGCCCAAGCCACTACTCTGTGTGTGACGCTTGCGGTAGTGAGCAGGCAACGGCTGCCGACCTACGGCACAACAAACGAGACACACTGGCGTTTAGAAAAATGGTGATGGGTCTCCTCACTGGAGCCCAAGTACGAGCATTACGGCAACGCTGGGGGATGACCCAAGAAACCGCTGCGCGTGTATTTGGTGGTGGTCCTGTCGCATTTTCCAAGTATGAAGCGGACGATGTTATCCAGTCTGAAGCCATGGACAAGTTATTGAGACTTGCTGATGAGATGCCCTTGGTTCTGCAACGACTGAGACGAGATGCAGGGGTCGTCTATCAAGCGCAAGATCCATGGCAGATCGTTGCTATCGATATGGCAAACGCCGGACGTCAGCAAGCGGTCATCACGACCAGACGTAACTTCCAGCATGAGGTTAGTTATGGCTAAGGCCAACAAGGTACTGCAAGAGGCCATTGATGCTCTTGTTATCAACGACGTCTACTTGCATTCCTCACATGCAGCTTGCCTTGATGATTTTGATCCAAAGTACTTTAGCGATATGGATCAATTGCAGGTGCAGCAAATGCACATTGTTGAACAAAGCCAGTTACTGACACTGGATGGTGGGCAAGAACTGCTGCGAATTTTTATCCGTATGGGCACTCGCTGGATCCAACCTGTTACAGAGGGTGAACATGACGAAGAAAATGAGCCTCAAATCAAGGCAATCATCGAAGCTGACTTTGTTGCAGAATACCAAGTCAAGACGGCACTATCGCAAGAGTGTATAGATGCGTTTTCTTTGCAAAACGCCAGCTATCATGTCTGGCCTTACTGGCGAGAATATCTCTGCTCCCAATGTGAACGGATGAGGTTACCCAGAGTTGTTTTACCCACTTTGCAAGTTCCTCGATCAAACAAGTAACCACTCGCACCATTAACAACGCTGTGACCACTTTTTCAGCGCCTCCAGCACTTTGACGGCCAGAGGCGCATCCAGCCAGCCCACCTCGGCCACCCCTACCCCACCGTTTAAACGGACGGTCATCCGTTGAACCCAGTGGTTTAATGCGGTTTCCGAACCATCCCTGACGATGCCAAGGCGGGCCATCTCGCACCAGATGGCCCTGATCTTGGCAATTTCATTGACCCTGACGTGGCTACCGGCCGCTGGACTCAACCGTTTGTTGGCTGCATGGCGAGCAGGTTTGGGAATAAAGCCCGCCGCCTTGAAGGCAGTCAGCACCTGTTCCAACTCCTGTTCGTTCAACAGAGCGGCGCTGCGCTTGCCGGTGTGGCTGGCCAGCAGGTCTCGGTAACACTCGTCATCGAGCGCCAACGCACGGCGCCCCACCTGTACCAACCGGATCAGTCTGCTGCGCTTGTCCATCACCTATCCCCTCCCCGTTCTGCATCGCTGTCATAATGCTGCCCGGCAACCCTCAGCTGTTGGTAGTGCTCATTGAGGCACCCCCGACACCAACTGGAGAGCCGGGTGGCATCACTCGCCAAACCGAAAAACTCGGTATCCCATGGCCAGAACTCGCCACAACGGGGGCAGCGCTGCTCCAACCCCAGTTCGGTGATACAGGCCCGACCGCTTTGCAGGCGGCGAGCCAGAATATGGGGAGC
The DNA here is from genome assembly GCF_900079845.1 of Aeromonas sp. EERV15. Taxonomy (NCBI): domain Bacteria; kingdom Pseudomonadati; phylum Pseudomonadota; class Gammaproteobacteria; order Aeromonadales; family Aeromonadaceae; genus Aeromonas; species Aeromonas sp. EERV15. The sequence goes on from NZ_FKKY02000002.1 coordinate 88,553, forward strand.
TAGCAGGGGGCTATAGATGGCCATGGCGATCCCCGGTTCCGTGTACCCCACCACAATCTCTGGCCGATTTGGCCTGCTGCAGTTCGGCCACCAGCTGCCAGCGCATCTGGCAGGCTTCTCCGGCCAGCGCGTGAAAACCACGGGCGCGCGCCTCTTTATCAAACTGTTTGAGCTGTTTGCACACAGCCCGCTTGTCAGCAGCTACCAGTGCAATGGCTGCGCTGCTGAATATCTTGGTAAGCCGAATATCCATCTCTGTTTTGGTCATCGCCGTGCTCCTTGTATCAAGACGGTGAAGACCTGGGCCCAGATCGTTTGGTTGCTCATCAGTACCCGGCCACCACACCGGGCAGACAGAGCGGCATCGCCGCCCTGTTTCGCATCGGGTCATTAATCGAACTGCAGTGGCGTCACCCCTTGATACTCCTCGACATTGAGGGGCGCGGGCCCCAGCCCCAGCGCCCAGAGCAATGCTGCCTTGATGCCATCCTCATAGGTATCGTCGGGGTAGCAGGTACCCTCAGTTTCGGTGATCTGCTCACAGAGCAGCAGCTGCTCTTCGGCTTTTTCCACGTTGATTTCCATCACGCTTCCTCCTTATACCTTGGCCAGATCCAGGCTCATCTGGATGTAACGCCCGTGGGCGTCACGCTCATAGAGCCGCAGATATTGGCTGGTACCGGTCACCTGGATGGCATCGACAGCAGCTTGCATGGCCAACAGCCAATCCGGGTCATAGATATTGAGCTGGCGCAGGGAGAGCACCTGATTCACGTCGATATGACCGCTCTTGGATACCCGAAAGGCATGGTCTACCAGGGCGCGGATCTCGCTGCTGGCGCCATCGCTCCAGCGTTCGATGCACTGGTCGATCAGCGCTTTGGCGGCCTGGATCCGTTCATCAAATTTACGGTGCTCCCCCACTGCCCGAATGAGCTTGTAACGGCCATCAAAACTGAGCAGGGTCACGTTGCCCTTGGTACCGCCCCATGCCACGCCGTACTGCTCGGCGGAGAGATCCACAAAGTCGGCGATCTGTTGCATGGCGCCAATCTTGAAGGCGGCCAGCTGTGCGCGCTGCTCGCGAGCAGCGGCGATAATGGCCAGCACCACTTCATCGCGCAGCTTGTCTGCCGGGGCGATCAGGTTTTCCGGTACCCAGTGCCCCTGGGCGTTCTGGCGCATCGGGGTGGTACTGCTGGTTTGTGCTTCTTGCATGGGCTTCTCCTTAATGGCTCTTGTTGCTGCCGGGCACCGGAGGGCACATCACGGCGCTGTACTGCTCTGTTGTCGCGCTCGCCAGCTCCTCTTGGTGGGTCGCGCTGCAGAATTCGAGAAACTTGGGTAACTGGCGCAGCACCACCCGCGCCAGCGCCTCGTCTTCTATCTCAAGCTGGATTTTGCTCATCTCATCGCCCTTGTTGGTTTCAGGATTCCTGGCGCCAGTGGAGCAAGCAACCCCCAAAGCGCACCAGGGCGACTTCACGCACAACGCCCGCCAGACATTCACGGCTTAACACGGCGCGCGCCTGCATCTCTTTGGGCAGTGGCCCGGTAACAGCCAGCAGCGGGGTATGGCAAACCCGACTGGTGCGAACGTCATATCCCTTGGCCGTCAGCCAGTGGCTGAGTTGCTCGGCGGTTTTTTGCAAATTGCTGTGCAGATGCTTTTTCATCCCGTTCTCCTTGTGATCTCGTCACTGGGCCCACCGCGAAAGAGCCCCGCCAACCGTTATTTGCCTGCTTGCTTGTCGAGCAGCCGGTTGTATTTGATGGCCATGATTTTCAGCTCTTCGGCCAGCAGCTCACTCAGAATGCGCAGGCTGCTGCTGGCATTGTCGCCATCGCTTTTGGCCTGACGGCGCAATCTGGAGAGGGTGGCCTCGGCGTCATAGCGAGCCGTTTTCTGTGACCCTTTGCCCTGCTCTACCGATAACCGCATCGGGCGGCGCAGTTGTTGCTCCTCCGTCAGCTGGCTATGGGGACAACCGCTGCGGCATGCCTTCCAGAGCTTGATATCCATCGGACTGCTACCCACTTCGCTCGGGCCACGACGTTGGTGAGCGAGACACTGATGAGCAGGGATATCCCCCAGGATGGGGCACCTCACCTTGTTGCCCATCAGGGCCCCTTCCACCAGGGTCTGTACCCTTGCCATATCGCCGGGATACTTTTCGTTGCAGACCTGGCTGATGGTGGTGCGAGAGAGCCCGAGCTTCTCGGCGACCTGGGCCAGCGAACTGGCCGCCACTTCGGCCTGCAACACCTCAAGCCACGTTTCCATGTGTCTCCTCCTCCCGTTGGAACGGGTATAACTGCTGCTGGTTTTGATCCCAGCAACCATGGTCACGGCACAGCGGGGCATAACGGCCTGTATCCCTGACCAGCTGATAGCGTCCTGTCAGGCCGTGTCTGGCGGGTACAGGCAGCAAACTGTCAACTTTGAACAGCACCTTGACGTAACCGGCTTTTACCAACCTATCGGTGTAAAACCAGGCTTGTTTCTGACCCGTCTCTGCCGTCAGCATCAGGTCTGTCAGGGTGAAGAAGCGGCTGATCTTCATGGTGTTCCACATTTTCTGTTGATTGGTTTTGCGCTTGTTCCTGCATTTGGGCCGCTTCTGGCCACTGCTTTTGCCAATCGGTGGCATGTATTGAGCGCTAACCACTTTGAAATAGGCCGGGCGGGATACCACGCCGTCCGGGTGTTTAATGAGGTGGCCAGCGGCCAACCAGTCACGCACGACCTTGTAGATATGTGCCTCAGACATTCCCGTCACGGCGATCACGTCCTTGATCAGAAAAGTCTCTTGCTGGCACATCCATTCCCAGGCTTGCAACGTCATTAGCGTTGCTTTTGTATCAACCACTGGAATCCCTCCCGTGCTTTGTTTTTATTGGCTGTAGCCTGACGGCTAGCGGCTGCGACGCACGTCATGAAGCAACTCGCTGGCGTCAACGTCCTCCAGCCGGATAATCCGGGCATCAGAGGCCATCGCCATTTTTTCAATCTTGTCGAGGGCCGAGACGATGGTGCGCACCACGCCGTTGGAGCGCTTGCGGATCAGATCCAGCAGTGCATCATCGATCTCCACGTCCACCTCCAGCATTTCGCTGGCAATCAGGGACACGTCATCGAGATCGGCCGGTTTGAATTCAATCCATTGGGATATGCGGTTAAACAGCTGCTTGCGCTGGCTGATGCGGCGGGCAATCTCTTCCATCCCGACCAAGATCAGGGGTTGTTCGGTGGCATCGTAGATATCACGCAGGGTCTCCATGATGCGGGCATTGCCGACCACGTAATCGGCCTCATCCACGAAGATGGCCAGCTCTTCGGCCCGCACGGCTTCGACAATGCTATCGACCTGGGCGCGCAGGTTGTGGCGCTGGGGGATGCCGATCTCTTTGGCAATCTGCTCCAGCAGGCTGGTCACCGTGTCGGCCTTGTAGCAGCGGACATAGATGCCGTTCACTTCGTCCTGGTTGAACAGCCACTCCACGGCAGTAGTCTTGCCAAAGCCGGAGGGGCCGTGGATCAGACCAATGCCTGGCACGATGCTGGAGCGGTTGAGCAAGTTGTCGAGCAGCTGCTCGGTCTTGATCATGTTTTTGACTTCAACGATCTTGTGTTTCATAGTGGGTTTGTCCTTTGTTTTTGGGCCTTTTCGGGCTACTCGCTAACCTTTTGCCTGGGTGCGGCGGGTGGCCCGAACTTCATCCAGATGGCGGTTAATGCGTTTTGCCATCAGCTTGTGGCTGTAGAGGTATCGGGTCAGCCACTCCTTCTCCCGCTCTGTCAGCGGGGTATCCAGCTCCCGCTCTGCCAGATAGATGGCTTGCTCGTACTCGGTCTTGAGTGCTCTCGATTCCTGCCCTGCGGTGGCTTGCGCCCGCTGCGCTTTCGCTTCTCGTCTGGCTTCTATGGCGGCCAGCTCTGCCGCATTGAAACGGGTGGGTTCAGCGGGCGCTGAGACCCCGGTGAGCGCGGCCAATGCCGGGTTATCAAGGGTGAGATCGCGACGACTGAACGCTTCAATACCCTTGGCCTGATCGACGAAGTGGCGCACCACATCCTGATGGAGCTGGTCGATGCCAAAGGTCTTGGCAAGGTTGCGCATCTCGCGGCGAAAGCTGGCCAGCGCCTTGGCATCGGCTTTTTTGGCCGCCCGGAAGGCATCAGGACTGATGCCATTGCCCAGCAGGTCGATGTTGATGGCCTCGATCCGCTCGTTCCAGTCGCCGGTGCGGTACAAGATGGCGCGCCCCACATCGCTCGGATCGAGGAAGACGCTGACCCGCTGGCTCTTCCAGTTGTGCTCCAACAGTTCGGGGGCGCTGTATTTGAGGCCACCGGCCTTGATAAAGCCTTTGGAGACGGTCGCTTCACCGATATGGTTGAGCAGCAGATCCAGCGCAGCTTCATCAGGGATCGCGCGGCGCTGATAACGGGCCAGCTGGTACTTTTCATTGGGGCTGACCCCGAGGGCACTGTGCTTGCGGTTGTGGTAACGGGCATCGAGCCAGTTATCGAGCAGGGTTTGCAGTTCGGCGGCCGTCATGGCCAGCTCGTAAATCTCTTTTTGCGCATCCGGTTTGCGCTTCTCCTCCAGCCGCTGGGCAAAGCTCTTGCGCGCCTCGATCACCTGACGGTCTGCCACGCAGTGGCCGATATAGGAGGGCAACAGCTCGATCAGGCCGTGGCTCAGGGTGCGGAAAAACCGTTCGATATGGGGTTTCTCCCACCCCGAGTAGGCGTTGGAGCGGCTGACGTTCATGCCAAGCAAAGTGCAGATGGACATGACCCGCTGGCTCACGTAATCAGAGCCGTTATCAGTGCGCATCACGCCGTTATCGTTGAGCGTGCCCCAGGCCAGCAGGGTCTTGCGCAGCAGCAGGCAGATCCCCTCGCTCGATGAGCTCTTGGCCACCAACAGACGAACGCGACGGGTATACACGTCGATCACCGCAATGATGCTGTGGCGACCATCCACCAGCATGGCATCGACCGGGGTGCTATCGAACTCCCACACATCGTTGGGCTGGGCCATCCAGGGATACATCTCCTCGATCGCGCTGCGGTATTTGTTGTTGTAGGCATCCGGGTTAGTGGTATAGGTAAACGCCACCTTGTTCTCTGCCAACCATTTCACCATCCAGCGGCGCAAGGAGGATTGGCTGGGGATCTGCCATCCCAGCTGGTTCATTTCGCTGTATTGGCTGGCCAGTTCGTGCAGCGCCCCCCACTTGTTGGCCAGATGGGGTTTGGTAGTGACCAGGGCGGTGAGAAACTGGGCCAGATCCGGGCTCTGTTCGACGGTTGATGGCCGCTCCCGCTGATAGTTGCCAGCCAGGGCTGCGGGGCCTTCATCCGCCAGCGCACTTTGCCAGCGGCGCAGGGTGATCAGACTGAATGGCTTTTGCCTTTCATAAACGCTGACAGGCAGGGCGAGAGTGCGGGCACGGTATGCCTCGATAAAGGCGCGGCGACCCACCTCCCCTTGTTGGCAAGCGTGATAGGGGGCCAGGAAGATATCGGCGGCCTGCAGGATGAGCAGTCTGGCATCGACCTTCTGGCGAGCCCCCTCCCCCAAAGTCAGCAATTTGCGGCCAGCCTCCGGTTTGACTGGCACCTCGCGCACCAGCAACTTGGCCATGGCCTTGCCACCCGCTGCATGGTCGGTCACCGCATGACCTTGTGCGGCCACGGCTTGCTCTGCCAGGTAACGGCGAGTTTCGATCGGCATTGAGCCAATGTGGTATTCGGCCCCTTTGCCTTTCTCGCGCTTGCGGCTTTGCCATTCTTCACGCTCGGCCTTTTTGCGCACACCATCGGGGTAAGCGGGCATGCCGACCAATCCGGCCAGCGCCTGGGCGGTGTACCAGGTGCTCATTGGTCACCTCCCAGCAGGTCGATCCCCAGCGATTCGGACAGCAGGGCCATGATGGCGCGGCTTTCCCGACGCTTGGGGCTAATCCCTCTGGCCGGAGCATAGTGTTTGATGCAACGCTGTACGGCTCGGGGGTGCAACCCTTTAGCGCGGGCCCAAGCAGCTTGGGAATATCCGCATTTTATGAGCTCAGCCCTGATCCACTCTGGTGTTTTCCCTGACATACTCACCCCGTTTCGGTATCATCAAGTGTCGCAGCGCGTATCTTTGTCATTCATAAAAGAATGATTTTATGTCGCAATGCGTCACATATGAATGATTGATCACCCCAAAAAGATTGACAAGTCTTTTTGTGCGGAATTTTTTGTCTATCGACTCCCCAGCATTAGCCACTAGCCGAGAATTCCTTGTATGTCAGAGCGTTATGAAGAAAAACCACAATCAGTACAAAAAGACGGTGAGGTATCTTTTCTGACGGCGGGAATGGATAGTTTGAGTGACCGTCTGGATGAGCTGCGCGGGAGTCTGAGCTACAAGGCATTTGCCGAACTGGTGGGGATGAGTGAGTCGGGGATACGCAAATACTTCCCTCCGTTTAATTCACTGCCCACCATCGACAAGGCGCTGCGCATCGCGCGGACGTTCAATGTGAATCTGGAGTGGCTGGCCACCGGTCAGGGCCCGAAACATCCCGATGGAGCGGCCGAGCAGACGGTGCGACGTGAGGAGTTTGATGAGGAGTACGCGCTGATCGATGGCTACCATGTCACCGTCAGTACCGGCCATGGTGCGTTTAATGATGATCATGAGGTTAAACGCAAGCTGGCCTTTCGCCGCAAGTGGCTCACGTTTCGCAAGTTAAACCCGGATAACCTGGTGGTGGTCTTCGCCAAAGGCGACAGCATGGAGCCCACCATCCACTCTGGGGACTCTATCCTGGTCGATATCAGCAAGAATCAGATCGAAGATGGATCCATCTTCGTGCTGCGCCTGGGAGAAGAGCTCTACGCCAAGCGCCTGCAGAAAAACTTCGATGGCGGGATCACCATCATCAGCGACAACCGCGATGATTACCCCCTGCAGGTCGTGCCAGCCAACCAGCTGGAGAACTTGGCCGTGATCGGCAAGGTAGTCTGGGCCGGGCACGACTTTTTTTAACTGGTGGTGCTACAGACAGTCGCTTAAACCCGGATTTAAACCACTCGCTGTCACACAAAAGAAAAAACAGGCGGCCAGCCTGTTTTTCATTTTCAGTGCATCGACTAGCTGCCTGACTCGAAAGTTTTCATTTTGCGGTTAAACGGCTTGGTTTAACCACATCACGCTACAAGCCCCGCAATTCCTGAGTTTATCCCGCCATCTCCCACTTGTTTTCACCAGCTCCCGGTTTTTCATTCTTGGTGGTGGGTTACACGAAGGTGGCCATCATACTCCATGCCATGGTGCCCACCTCACAGCAACTAGCAGGCAATGCGGGTGATATGGCCATCCTGCAGCTTATAGAAGGCATCTTGCGGCAACTCCTGTGACCAGGTCGCCTCATAGTCGAGATCGGCATAGACGCCACGCAGCATGGCGCCGAGCAGGCCGTGGGAGATGACTATGGCACGTTCAGCGATCGCCGGGTCCTGCAACCACTGGTGTGCACGGCGCTGGATGCTCTCGAAACTCTCTGCCCCCGGTGCCTGCAGATACCAATCCCCCTTGCCGGTATCGAGTTCGGGGTGGGCAAGCCGCAGCGCCGGGATCTGGCAGCTCTCCCACTCCCCCATGCCGAGCTCCATCAACCGATCGTCCCAGACGATGCGATCCGCTGGCAACCCCAGTTGCTCGCACACCAGCAGCGCAGTTTGACGGGCTCGCCCGAGCGGGCTGGCATAGACGGTCCAGCGGGCGGGATCCGCCAGCTCGTCGGCGAGCCGCCGCCCCATGGCGATGGCTTGCGCCTCACCCTTGTCGGTCAGGTCGGAGTTGCAACGCCCCTGCAGACGCTGCTCGGCATTGAATCGGGTCTGGCCGTGGCGCAGCAGATAGATGAGTCGAGACATGGTTTCTCCAGCACGTTCAGATAGATAGAAATATGAAGGGGGACGATGATAGCAGATGAGCCCGGGAGATGACGCAAACAGGCCTGTTGAAGCAGGCGTAAAAAACGGGTCACTGCTGACCCGTTTGCTGTCAATTTGGCCAGATTGAACCGGCTCAGCCCTTCTTGATCTCCCGCAGATAGCGGTAGATGGAGTGAACCGAGATGCCGAGCTGGCGCGCGGCGATCTGGGCGCTGTCTTTGAGCTCGAAGATCCCCATGTCGTGCAGCTGGTTGACGATGATCCGGGTCTTCTGGGACGGCGGCACCGCCTCGTTGCCACGCACCTCGGCACTGACGGTGTCGATGGTGCTGTTGAGCGCTTCGTCGATGTTACGGGCGAACACCTCAGGTGTGGCATGGCTCTCGTGGGGATGCATGCACTCCGGCATCATGGTCCGCAGCACGGATTGCAACGGGGCATCCATGTCGCTATTGATGCAGAGCAGCCCGATTGCCTGATGCTCACTATTGCGAATGACGGTGGTCAGGGATCGCAGCGTCTTGCCGGTCGCACACTTGGTCATGTAGGGGCTGGAGATATCCTGCCCGCTCTTGAGCTTCATCATCGCCAAATTGGTGATGGGGGCGCCGACACTGCGGCCAGTGATATGACCATTGGCAATCTTGATGATCGAGGGATTGCGCCCATCCAGACTGTGGAGCAGCACCTCGGTGTGCTGGCCATACATGGCGGCGATGCCGTCCACTATGTTCTCCATCGACTTGAGGATCTCAAAATCGCTCGGACTCAACTCTTGCAGCTTCACAATGGGACCTTCTTGCAAGGACTGCTACACGTGGGGTAAGGCCATGCAGCAGCCGACAGGGACATCAGGCGGACATGATATCAATAATGGTGGTATCTGTGGCAGACATGCCGTCCTTGACCATCTGACCGACGTTGCGGATGGTTTGATCCACGTTGTCAGAGACGATCCCTTGCCCCGATACCGAGTGGCTGTTGAGGGCCATCAGGAAGCCGCGCACCGCCGCACCGGAGGAGGTACTCACCTTCATGGCGCAGGAGGCTTTCGCCCCGTCGCACACCATGCCGGCACTGTCGCTCAACACGTTCTGGATGGCGAAGCTGGATTGCTCGAAGCTGCCGCCCGCCAGATAGACCATGGCCATGGAGGCCGCCGCGCTGGTCACGGTATTGCCACAAAAGGCCGACAGCGGCGGATAGTGGGACTTGATATAGATGGCGCCCAGATGGCTCATGATGAGCGCGCGAGCCAGCTGCTCTTCGCTGGCACCGTAACGCTCGGCAATCACCATCACCGGGATGGTGGCGGCAATGCCCTGGTTGCCACTGCCGAAGTTGCTCATGGCAGGCAGGGTGGCGCCCCCCATACGGGCATCGGAAGCGGCGGCCGTCATCATCACGATGCGGTTCATCACATCCTCACCAATAAGGCCAGCCTGAATATTCTGCTGCATGGTACGGCCAATCTGCAGACCGTAAGGATTGTTCATCCCCTCGGCGGAGAGCTTGCCGTTGAGCACAGAGGCCTGGAGAATGAACTTGATCTGCTCGAACTCCACCTGGGTGGCGAACTCATAGATGGCGGCGATGCTGATATCGACCCCGTCACAGATGGCACCGGTGGCACCGCCCTGGTTCTGATCAGCGACGAAGGTTATTTCACCATCGCGGCGCTGCTCAACGATACGGGTATGACCACCGCACAGAGTCACGTCGGCGCTGTGCTCTTCCCCTTGCTCATCAACACCAAACACGGTCACTCGGCAGAAAATAAACTCGGGAGCGGCGGTGCGGCTCACCTGCACGTGGCCGGCATCGATCAACAGTTGGGCACGGTCCACCTGCTCGGGCCCAATGGCAGCCAGTACCTCCAGTCCGCCATCGGCGTTACCACCGATGGCACCGGCCGCGGCCGCTATGGCCAGACCGATCTTGCCGGTACCCGGCACATAGACACCCATCGAGTTCTTGTAGAGATTATCCGACACCACGACTTCGAGGCGGCGGGGTTCACACCCCAACTGCCGGGCGGCGACAGCCGCAGCATAGGCAGCGGCGATTGGTTCGGTACAACCCAGCGCAGGTTTGACAACCTGTTGAATAATTTGCAGATACTGCTGCCACGCTTGTTTCATCTCTGGAACCTTTTTTCAGCATTAACGAGCGATATGGGCGATCGCTTCCACTTCAACCTTGACGCCCATCGGCAGATCCTTCACTGCGAAGCAGCTGCGCGCCGGACAATCTTTCTGGAAATAGGCTTTATACACCTCGTTGAACGCGGCAAAATCGCTGATCTCGGCGAGGTAGCAGGTGGTTTTGAGCACGGTATCCAGCGAGCCGCCTGCGGCTTCCAGCACGGATTTCAGGTTTTCCAACGACTGGCGAGTCTGGGCGGCAATGCCCCCTTCCACCACCCCACCTTGCTGTTTGCAGACCGGCAGTTGGCCGGAGGTAAAGATAAGATCGCCATAAGCGGTGCCGTGGCTGTAAGGGCCGATAGCGTCAGGTGCCGCTGCTGCTGTGATGATGCTTTTCATTTTACCACTCCAATGCATGCAATTTTTTTTGCAGTTGTGAATCTAATTTACTTCAACATTATTTGCTTTTTATTTTATTCATTCAACAAAAAGATACAAAAATGGCGTTTAAAGGCACCTTTTGGCCTCAATATAAACCGTGATCGCCATCCTGATTTGAACAAAAGTACTCTTATGGGCATTGTTTATGACAGTTTCATTCAACTATATTTGCGCAAATTTCCCACACCCCTACAAAAAAGAAGGTTTTAATGGACGCGCATAGCACTACACTCGCCAGCCCCGCGATGGGCACGCTGGAATGGAAAGAAGCGGTTCGCTTCGACAGCACCGACTGGGGCTGGATCATCATGAGCATCGGCATGGCCATCGGCGCGGGGATCGTCTTCTTGCCGGTACAGGTAGGTCTGATGGGGTTGTGGGTATTTCTGCTGTCGGCGGTGATCGGCTACCCGGCCATGTATATGTTCCAGCGCCTCTTTATCAACACCCTGGCCACCTCGCCAGAGTGCAAGGATTACCCCAGCGTGATTACGGGCTACCTCGGCAAGAACTGGGGCATGCTGCTCGGTGCCCTCTACTTTGTGATGCTGGTGATCTGGGTCTTTGTCTACTCCACTGCCATCACCAATGACAGCGCCTCCTTCTTGCAAAGCTTCGGCGTTACCGACGGTCTGATCTCGGACAATCCCTTCTATGGTCTGGTGCTGATCTGCGGTCTGGTGGCGCTGGCATCACGCGGCGAGAACCTGCTGTTCAAGATCTCCACCTTTATGGTGCTGACCAAGATCAGCGTGGTAGCCGTGCTCGGCCTGATGATGGTGGACAAGTGGGATGCGGCCAACATCACCGCCATGCCCGCTGCCGGTGACTGGATGAAGGATGCCATCATCATGCTGCCCTTCACCCTCACCTCCATCCTCTTTATCCAGAGCCTGAGCCCCATGGTGATCTCTTACCGCTCCCGGGAGAAGTCACTGGAAGTGGCCCGCTTCAAGGCGATGCGCGCCATGAACATCGCCTTCGGCATCCTGTTTGTGGTGGTGTTCTTCTATGCAGTCTCCTTCACCCTGGCCATGGGCCACGATCAGGCGGTCAAAGCCTCTGAAGAGAACATCTCCGCGCTGGCCATGGTAGCCCAGGGGATGCCCGGCCAGACCCTCAAGCTGCTCAGCCTGACCCTCAACATCTTCGCGGTGATGACCGCCTACTTCGGCGTTTACCTCGGTTTCCGTGAAGCCTGTCAGGGACTGGCGATGAACCTGCTGCGCCGCGTAATGCCGGAAAACCGCATCAACCGGGATCTGGTGGGCAAAGGCATCATGGTCTTTACCGTCATGCTCTCCTGGGGTGCCATCGTGCTCAACGCACCGGTGCTGAGCTTCACCTCCATCTGCAGCCCCATCTTCGGTATGGTGGGTTGCCTCATCCCGGCCTATCTGGTCTATCAGGTACCGGCGCTGCACAAGTACAAGGGCACCTCCCTTTACATCATCATCGTCACCGGCCTGCTGCTCTGCGTCTCACCCTTCCTGGCGTTCAACTGATCGGTTGCAACCGGATATCTCCTCATCGACCACGGGTCACCTTCGGGTGGCCCGTTTTTTTTATTGCTATCAATAGCGGAACAGATGGCTCGTGCTGCTTCCCCCCACAGAGACAAAAAGCCAAGGGGATCACAACTTGCAATCGGGCCTCACCCAAGGGGGAGCCGCTCAGAGTACTATTCAGGCAGCACCCATCACGCCCGCACTCAGGTATCGAGGCTTAACATGAAATGGATTTTCAACCCCGCCATCCGGCTGGGCAATCAGCTCTCCTTCAAATACAAATTCCTGCTCTGGTCCTGCCTGATGCTGCTGCCGCTGGCCTACAGCATGGCCAATCTGCTGGGGCGGCTGCAGGATGACAGCGAGCAGGCCAACCGGGAGCTGGCGGGGGTGGTCAATCTCGCCCCCGTTCCCGCCATCGAACAGGCCCTGCTCGCCCATCGCAATCTGGTGACCCGCCACGCCTATGAGGTGGATCCGGTCGGTGACGATCAGGTCAAGACGGCCGCGCAAGCGGTAGATCAGAGCTTGCAAGCCTTTGCTGACACTCGCCAGAACAACCCCTCCTTTGAGGTGCTCCAGCAGGGCTGGGCCGCCCTGCAGAGTGAAGCGGGCAAGCTGGAGGTGGAGCAGAGCAACCTGCGCCACGACAAGCTGCTGACCGAGGTGCGCCACCTCTACAAGCACATCACCGCCTCCAGCAGCCTTATTCAGGATCCGGCGCTCGGCACCTACTACATGGTGATCCTCACCAGCGAGCGGTTGCCACAGCTGCGCGACCTGCTGGCCCAGGTGCGGGATCGCGCCGCCACTATCGCCGACTTCGGCCTGTTTCAGGCAGAGGGCTACAGCGGCCTGCGTTTTCGTCTCGACCTTATCAACGCTACCCTGCAGGAACTGGAAGCTGACCTGACCCTGCTCTATCAGATCGAACCGGCCTACCGCGCCGAACTGGGCCAGCAGACCGATGCCCTGATGCAACTGGTGCGTCAGGGGGTCGAGACCATGGAAAACAAGATGATGAAGGATCAGCTGGTGCAGCTCTCCACCAAGGAGGTGCAGGCACTGGGGGATAACATGGATGGCGCTATCACCGCACTGGCAGGCCATGTGCGCCAGCGGCTGGAGGCTGATCTGCACCAGCGGCTGGAGGCCAACCAACGCCACTTCTGGTGGGTCACCGCGCCGCTGACTGCCAGCTTGCTGCTCTACCTCTACCTGATGATCGGCGCCTATCTCTCCCTGCGCGAAACCGTGGGGCGGGTGCGTGATATTGCCGCCCGGGTCAACGCCCGAGATCTCAGCCAACATATCGAGATCGTCGGTCAGGACGAGCTGGCCGCCATCAGCCGGGATTACAACGTAACCCTGGAAACCCTGCGCACCCTGATGCTGCGGGTGCGGGAGAATGGCGTCACCGTGGTGGAGAGCGCCACCGACATCGAAGCGCGCACCTGCCGCTCGCAGGAGGTGATTGCCGATCAGCAAGGGGAGACCCATCAGGTCGCCACCGCCATCAAAGAGCTGGCCGCCACCTCCCAGGACATGGCGGGTAACGCCCTGCAAGCCGCCCGCATGACGCAGGAGGCGCAGAACGTGGTCGGTCAGGGTGAAGATGTGGTGGAGCGCACCATCAAGGCTATCGACCATATCAACCGCGAGGTGTTGCGCACCGCCGACACCATAGGTCAGCTGGAGCAGCAGTGCAGCCAGATTGGCGGCGTCATCAGCGTGATCCGCGGCATCGCCGAACAGACCAACCTGCTGGCCCTCAATGCCGCCATCGAAGCGGCCCGGGCCGGTGAGCAGGGTCGCGGCTTTGCGGTGGTGGCCGACGAGGTGCGCTCCCTGGCCAACCGTACCCAGGGGGCCACCGTCGAGATCCAACAGATGATTGAACAGTTGCAATCCGGCGCCCGTGCCTCGGTCACCGCCATGTCGGCGGCCAGCCATGAAGCGCAGGAGGGAGTCGGTCTGGCGCAGGAGGCGAAACAGGCCTTCGGCGCCATCACCGAGAAGGTGGATCAGATGGTCGATACCAACGCCATCATCGCCAGCGCCATCGAGCAACAAGGCGCCGTGGTCAACGAGATCGAACGCAACGTGGTGCGCATCTCCGATGGCAGCGACGAGGCACTGCAAGTGGCCAACGCCGCCCGTGATGCCGCCCGCCAGATCCACCAGCTCACCGAACAGCTGCGCGCCATGGTGCAGAGCTTCGTGCTGTAACCCCGCGCTAACAAGCTGGGCTCAATATGAGCCCGGCATCATCCCAGCCTCGCGCCTGCCCACGCGGCTGCAGATGAACAGGTCATCCAGAAAATCCCTATGCCCCACTTGCTCGGCAGACATCGAGAAAGTAGTCTCGAACGAAAACAAAATGCGGCATTTCCGACGCGGACTGTCTGCGATGTCAAGGCAAGCCGCCTGCCAGCCACAGATAAAACCAGCGTCACTTCATCTATCACCCGCTTCAGACAAGGATTTACCCATGGCCAGATACCAGTTTTTTACCATTCCGGCATCCAATCGGCAGCAATACACCTTTATCGACATGGCATCCCCGACTTTTCTGAGTGAAAAGGCGGCGTTGCTGACGCAAGGGTTTGAGGTGGAGGAGGACTTTATTGACGCAACCAGCCCGCGAGAGGCCGTCGAGAAGTACCAATCCAATTTTCTCTATGTGGCGGATGAGATAGGCAAGTCCGATAGCACCTACGCCGCAGCCGTCGCAATGCTGGAGATCGGTAAGGGGCTATGGGGCCGCAAGACCCGCCGTTGACAAAAATCCGTAGTCACAATACTGGCATCACCCTGTTCCCTGTGGCGATAGCCACCAACAAAAACGGCGCCCGAAGGCGCCGTTTTTTCATCCCCGCGACTGCGGAAGCACAAGCCAAAGACTTTACTCTTCGTCTTCCAGATAGGCGTAGCCTTGCAGACCCAGCTCCAGCTCGTCGAGCAGGGCTTTGCGGGTGGCCTCGTCCAGCGCCGGATGGGCGGAGATCCGCTGATAGCTCTCGCGGATCACTGACGGATCGATGTTGACGTAACGCAGCAGCTGGTCGACGGTGTCGCCGCGCACTATGTTGCGAATGTCCATCTTGCCTTCGTCATCCAACCATACTTCGGCGCAGTGAGTATCACCGAACAGGTTGTGCAGATCGCCGAGGATCTCCTGATAGGCACCGACCAGGAAGAAGCCGACGTGACACACTTCGTTCTCGGCATACTCCGGCATCGGCAGGGTGCTCTCGACCCCCAGACCGTCGACGTAGTGCTCCACCTGACCGTCAGAGTCGCAGGTGATATCCATCAGGATGCCACGACGAGTGAGCGGACGCTCAAGCCCGGTCAGCGGCATCACCGGGAACACCTGACCGATACCCCAGGCATCTGGCAGGGACTGGAACAGGGAGAAGTTGGCAAAGCACTTGTCCGCCAGCTTCTCGGAGAGCTCGTCCGCCAGCGCACGGTGGTTGCGGTTGACCGGGTTGAGCAGCTCTTTGAGTGCCAGACAGGTGTTCTGGTGCAGCATCTCGGCCCAGGCACGTTGCTCCAGGTTGAGCAGGCCCATGGTGTACTGGGTGTTCACATCGCCCAGATCTGCCACCGAGTCGTGGAAGATTTCCAGCAGGGAGGGATCTTCGCTGCGCAGATCCAGCCAACCTTTCCACATGTTCTGCAAAATGGTGGGGGCATCTTCGTCCGGCGCGCTGATATCGCTCATCTCCACCCCTTCGGCACCAATCAGATTGGTGACCAGAACGGCGTGGTGAGCGGTCAGGGCACGGCCAGACTCGCTGATGATGGTGGGGTGCGGCAGGTCGAACTCACGGCAGACATCACCGATGCCCCATACCACGTTGTTGGCGTACTCGGAGAGGCTGTAGTTGGCGGAGCAGTGGCTCTGGGAGCGAGTGCCCTCATAGTCCACACCCAAACCGCCGCCAACGTCGACCACATCGATGGGCACACCCAAACGACGCAATTCGGAATAGAAGCGGCCGCACTCGCGGATCCCGCCCTGAATGTCGCGGATGTTGGCGATCTGGGAGCCCAGATGGAAGTGCAGCAGTTGCAGGCAATCCAGCTTGTCCAGGCTGCGCAGACGCTCGACCAGCGCCAGGATCTGGGAGGCTGAGAGGCCGAATTTGGACATGGAACCGCCGCTCGATTCCCACATGCCGGAGCCGGTGGAGGCAAGCTTGGCGCGCACCCCGATGTTGGGCTTGATGTTGAGGCGAGCTGACTCGTCCAGCACCATCTCGAGCTCGGAGGGCTTCTCTACCACGATGTAGACCTTGTGGCCCATCAGGTTGCCGAGCAGGGCATGGCGAATATATTCGCGGTCTTTGTAACCGTTACAGACGATCACCGATCCTTGATCATGGTGATGGGACAGCACGGCCAGCAGTTCCGGTTTGGACCCAGCTTCCAGGCCAAGCCGGGGCTTGTCGCTGTAGGACTGGCTGATGGTCTCGATGACGCGACGCTGCTGGTTTACCTTGATCGGGTAAACGCAGAGGTACTCCCCTTGATAGCCTGACTTCTCGATGGCCTGACCAAAGGCGTTGAACAGTGCATCGACCCGGCTCTTGAGGATGTCGGGGAAACGCAGCAACACGGGGGTAGTCAGCCCGGATTGACGCAGCTGTTCGATGGCATCAGAGATGACAATATGTGCATCAGGGCGTGACTTGTCGGGAGCAACGGTCACCTGACCGGCGTCATTGATATTGAAAAAACCCGCACCCCAGTAGGGAACGTTGTAGACCTTCAAGGAGTCCTTGCTGGACCAGTTAGTCATGGGCTATGCCTCGCAAATGAGCGACCAGAAGTCGCCTTCGTTACCCTCTATCACATCCAGACCCTCTTTCTTTACATCGTGGCAAGCCAACGCTGTCTGGTGGATTTTGGGAAGTAACGAGTCTTGATGTGGGGCTGGTGGCTTTACATCAAGCTCAACGGTATGCGGTGCCACCTGAAACGGGGCGCCGCGGTACTTTGATGACAGACAACATCAGCCACGCCGTCAGTTCATCATTCGGCAGCCATCACGACAGAAGGAGAGGGTTTCAAGGAAGAGAAGCGAAGACGCCAGCACGCATGCGTGTTGATAGACGACAACAACCACAGCCCAGCTCACATCAAGTGACCACCCATGACAAGGGAAGATGATGAGCCATTGGCCCACTCGGTCAAATGAACGATGAGAGTCTGTTGCTCTCCCTGATACCGGAGCCTAACCGGTATTAAAGAAACCATGCCCAGCAGTGTCTGTCGTTTCTGCGTGCCTCGCCCTATAGGCGTATGATCGGTCGGGTATCTGGCGGCGCTGCCTGCTTCAGAGTTGCCCTTGGATCGGCGCGGAGTGTACACACTTACCGCAGGCAGTGACAATAAAAAAGAGTGCTCAAAATCCCCTTTTAACCAAGGGATGAAATCTTGCTGGCGGGCAGGCGGGCTCTGGGGTGGCACTGGTTATGCGATGCGGCTATTTCCCCTTGAAAAGTGTGTTAAAACGACACGGCAAGGCTGACGCCTTGCCGTGCGGTGGCTGGGGGGAATTTCACCCCCACCCCAAGCGCCTAAATATCGCGATAACGCCACATTTTATGCGCACCGGCACGCCACGGGTACCCGACGGCCATTCGGTGCACCGCCGCGCTGTGCGTCAAAAAATGGGAAAAACCTGCGCTGACGCAATGAGTGGCCGACACGGATTGGCCACAATGACCGCTCACAATCGGTTAGAGGCTGACTAATGGATACCCTGCTTGAGCGTTTTCTGCGTTACGTGACTTTTCATACCCGCTCCGATGAGACCAATCCTGCCTGCCCCAGCAGCGAAGGCCAGCTGATCTTTGCCCGTGCCCTGCAGGAGGAGATGACAGCGCTGGGGCTGACCCAAGTCACTTTGGATGAGCACGGCTACCTCACCGGCTGCCTGCCAGGCAACCAGCCAGATGCCCCCGCCATCGGCCTGATTGCCCACATGGATACCGCCGACTACGAGGCGGAGCACGTGGTACCCCAGCTCATTGAAAATTATCAGGGCGGCGACATCTGCCTTGGCAAGGGTGACGAGGTGCTCGCCATCCGTGACTACCGCTTCCTGAAAAACTATCTGGGTCAGGATCTCATCACCACCGACGGCACCACCCTGCTGGGCGCCGACGACAAGGCAGGCATTGCCGAGATCCTTACCGCCATCGACCACCTGCAGGCTCACCCCGAGATCCCGCGCGGCGATATCTGGGTCGGCTTCACTCCGGATGAAGAGATCGGCCGCGGCGCCAACCTGTTCCCGCTGGACAGATTCCCGGCCAAGTGGGCCTATACCGTGGATGGCGGCGAACTGGGGGAGCTGGAGTATGAGAACTTCAACGCCGCCAGCGCCAACCTGCGTTTTGTCGGCAACAACGTCCACCCCGGCACCGCCAAGGGCAGCATGATCAACAGCCAGACCCTGGCCGCCCGCTTCCACGCCGCCATGCCCGCCGCCGAAACCCCGGAGTGTACCGAAGGGTATGAGGGCTTCTTCCATCTGGCCCAGATGAGCGGCACCGTGGAGGAGAGCACCCTGCACTACATCATCCGTGACTTCGACGACCAGCAGTTCGCCGCGCGCAAGGCCGAAATGGAGAGCCGGGTGGCCGCCATGCAGGCCGAGTATCCCAAGGCCCGCATCGAGCTGACCCTGACCGACAGCTATCGCAACATGCGCAGCCAGATTGAGCCGCACATGCACATAGTCCAGCTGGCCAAGGCGGCCATGGAGGCCGCCGACGTGGTGCCGAAGATCAAGCCCATTCGCGGCGGTACCGATGGCGCCCGCCTCTCCTTTATGGGTCTGCCCTGCCCCAACCTCTTCACCGGTGGCCACAACTTCCACGGCAAGCACGAGTTCATCCCGCTGCAATCCATGGAAAAATCGGTCGCCACTCTGGTGGAGCTGGTGCGCCTGACCGCTGCTTGGCGCGCATAGCGCCTTGGCTACAGAATGGCGGAGCCGGACAACCCGCCCGGATAGACCATCCCCGCAGGCGGGAAACTAAAAAAGGAGAGGGAGGCCATGGCCTCCCTCTCCTTTTCTGTTTTTGTTTTGCTGACGACGCGTCAGCTGCTACTCGGCCGTCTTGCGATCCGAGTGGCCGAGATCCCTATCAGGGGCGATGACATCACGCACCCGCTGTTTGATCTCCTTGGCCTCGGGGAAGCCATCATCCACCACCCGATCCCACACCTGCACCCCGTTGACCAGAATGCGAAACTCCCCCTTGCTGGCCGGCACCAACGCCACCTCCCCCAGATCGCTGTCGAAGGTGGAAAGCAGCTCCTGCGCCAGCCAAGCGGCGCGCAACATCCAGCGACAGAGGGTGCAGTAGCGGATCTCGATGCGGGGTTTGCTGATCAGGGTTTCGGATTCGGTCATGAGGGACTCCATAAAAAATCGGCCAATGGCAGGAAGTGGCGTACCGCCGCCCAATGGCCGCTCCCGGTTTGGTCAAATCAGTGCTGGTCAACACCATGAAAATCGGCCAGCCAATGGCGGGCAATGGTACGCATCGCCGATTCTGGCAGCTCGAACAGGCCGGGGGCAAGGGGGCCTGCCGCTAGCATCCGGATCCCTTCCATGATCTCCGCCAGCACCAGATAGACATATTCACCAATCACGGCGCCATGGACGAAGTTGACCGCCTCGCCCCGGTTGAGCAGGTAGATCTGGGTGCCATCCGGCCGATTGAGGGCCAGCACGTGGGG
This sequence comes from Aeromonas sp. EERV15, assembly GCF_900079845.1. Classification (NCBI taxonomy): domain Bacteria; kingdom Pseudomonadati; phylum Pseudomonadota; class Gammaproteobacteria; order Aeromonadales; family Aeromonadaceae; genus Aeromonas; species Aeromonas sp. EERV15. Next base: position 108,376 of record NZ_FKKY02000002.1, read on the forward strand.
GCACACCTCTTCGCTCGGCCACGGCAGTTGGGCCAGCGAGAAGGCAAACTCGTCGTCAGCCGAGGTGACCGAGGCCACCATGGTGCCGGGGCGCAGCGCTTGCAGATCCGCCAAGTCCAGCGAGCCGTTGCCGGTGGAGCAGATCACCAGCTCGGCACGGCCGAGGGCCTCGGCCTTGGTGATCAAGCGAAAACCGTGGGAGAGCGCCTCGACCTGTCGCAGCACATCGGTCTCCACCAGCCCGAGATGGAGGTTGCGACCACGCAGGTCGCGGGCAATGCTGCGCCCCACCTTGCCATAGCCAAACAGCACGGCTTCGCAGACGTTGAAGGTGCGGTTGAGGGTGCGCGCCAGCGACTCGGCGGAGTAGACCACGCTCAGACCAATCTGGATATCCTCAGCCTGCTTGAGGGGGCTGCGTGCCACCGACACCACCGGGGTCGCCAGCACCTCCTGCTCATAGCGCTGATGGCCGTTCTCGGTCATCTCTACCACCCCGAGGAAACGGGGACCGAAATACTCGCTCAAGATCATCTGGGTTCTGGCGAAGTAACCGCCGATATCGAGGATAAGCAACCGCTCGTGGGGGGCCACCAGCGGGGCAATCTGCTGGATGAGGCTGTCGGGATCATTGGTCCAGTGCCGGTTGAGGGGCAGCACCGGATAGTGCTGGGATACCCACTCCAGGGTCGGGCCATGTACCGATTTCGGTTTGGGCAAAATGGCGCCGATCCGTCCAATTTGACCGAGGGCGTCGATAAAACGGGGGCGATCGGGCAGCAGATGAGTGACCAGCAGAATGCAGAGCCCGTCGATGCGTCCCTGTCCGGTGAAATGGCGAAAAAACAGATGCTCAGATCCTTGACTGCGCAACTGTGGCCTCCTTATGTGCCGCAAAGAGTGTGCTGCAAGCAAACACACAGAACCCGGCATAACCGGGTTCTGTGTGTGTCCAAATAAATTGAAAATCCTTTTTATCTGAAACACATAGGGGGCTCAATCATTATCTGCCAAGAGTATGAGCGGGTATGCAAAAATGACTGTAATTGCCTGTTTTTCATGCAAAAATCAGTACAAAGAAGCAGCAGGCCACACCCACCACAGGCTCAGTCCGGTTCCCGCGGCAGCGAGCAGGATCAGTGCCCCCCAGCGCAGCGGCAACCGCTTGTCACGCAAAGCCCACTCCAGCAGCGGCAGCAGCCAGACCGGCAGCAACACCACCAGCGGCACCTCCACATATTGCCAGGCGAGCATCTGGACAAAAGCGAGGGCCAGCGCCAGACCGGCGGGGGCCACCTTGATGCCAACAAAGGTGGCGAGCAGGACGCGAAAACCGGCGAAAGCCGCCAGCGCACCGGCCAGCTGGGCAATCAGCAGGCTGCCATCGATGCCGATCACCAGCGCCAGCCAGATAAAGCCGAGGGCAAAGCCAAGCCCCTCGTGGCTGTCACCACGCAGACCGCTCCAGCCAAACCAGAGGATGGCGGGCAGCAGCGCCAGCCAGATCATCGGCTCGCTGGCCAGTACCGAGGCCAATCCCTGCCACCACACCAGCGCACTGATAACGGCAAAGAGCAGCAGCGAGCCGCGCAGGTCGCTTACCTGAGCCGCGATGGCAGGCACCAGCAAGGTCAGCGGCAGCCACTGCCACGCCTTGGCCGGGATGCCATAGAGGCCGCCGAGCAAGGATCCCACCAGCCAGAGCGCCAGCGCCCCCCACAGATACCCCAGTCGCGGCCAGCGCCACGATAGCAAAGCGGCTCCCAGAGGAGCCGCCAGGGTTTGCAGCAGAAGTTCCGCGCCCATTACTTGCGCACGCCTTCGACAAACAGGTTGATGTTCATCTGGTCCGGGATGCCGGGCAGCATGTAGCTCACGCCAAAGTCACTGCGCTTGATGGTGGTGGAGGCGTTGAAGCCGCTGCGGTAACCGCCCCAGGGATCCTTGCCCTCACCGATCTTGACCAGATCGAAGGCCACTTCCTTGGAAACGCCGTGCAGGGTCAGGGTCCCTTTCAGCACGCCTTTATCCTTGGTGCCCTCGTAAGCGGAGCTGACGAAGGTCATCTTGGGATACTGCTTCACATCGAGGAAGTCAGGGCTGCGCAGGTGCTTGTCGCGGGCCTCGTGGTTGGAATCGACGCTGGCGGCATCCACTTCAAAGCTCGCCTTGGCCGCCGCCGGGTTGGCGTCATCCATGCTGAAGGTACCGCTGAAGGTGTTGAAGTGACCCACCAGCTCGGAGAAGCCCAGGTGACCCACCTTGAACTGCACCGTGGTGTGCGCCGCATCCACATCGTAATCCGCCGCCATCAGAGGGGTTGCCATAAACAGGCAGGAGGCCAGCAGAGCCTTGGTCATTTTCATCCGTTCGTTCCTTCATCTTGGGGTTCACATCAGTGGCCAAAATGCTAACCTCGTTCTGAAGATGAATAATCAGTGATTTATTAAATTCATTATTTACTGAGGATGGAAAATGGACCAGATCGCCGCCATGCGCACCTTTATCAAGGTGGTGGAGTGCCAGAGCTTTACCAAGGCCGCCAACCAGCTCGGCATCTCGGTCGCCATGGCCTCCAAACTGATGCAGCAGCTGGAGGAGTCCCTCGCCACCCGGCTGCTGTCGCGCACCACCCGTCAGGTCAATCCCACCGAGGCGGGCCAGTTCTACTACCAGCGCTCCCTCGCCCTGCTGGCAGAGCTGGAAGAGACCCACAGCCAGCTGACCCACCACAACCAGCAACCCCACGGCACCCTCAAGCTCTCGGTGCCAATGGATTTTGGCTACCTGCATCTCTCCCCCGCCCTTCCGCTGTTTCGCCAGCGCTTTCCCGATCTCAAACTCGACATCGAGTACAGCGATCGGCGGGTGGCACTGGTGGAAGAGGGGTTCGATCTGGCGCTGCGTATCGGCCATCTCAGTGACTCTTCGCTGGTGGCGCGCCAGCTGGCCACCATCAAGCTGGCGCTCTGCGCCAGCCCCGCCTATCTGGCTCGCAAGGGCACACCGCAAAGCCCGGAGGATCTCAAGCAGCACGACTGTCTGGTCTATACCCTGACCCAGCCGGAGTGGCACTTCAAACAGGGGGGCGAGGCGCAAAGTATCCGGCCGCAGGGGCCGCTGCGGGCCAACAACGGGGTGGCGCTGACCCGCGCCGCTTGTGATGATCAGGGCATCATATTGCAGCCCACCTTTATCGTGGGGGAAGCCCTGCGGGCAGGGCAACTGGTAAGCCTGCTGCCGGAGTGGGACAAGGGGGAGGTGGGGCTCTATGCAGTCTATCCGCACCGCCGCTTCGTTTCGGCCAAGGTGCGCTGCTTTATCGAGTTCGTGCAGGAGCGCTATCTCGCCCCGCAAAGTGGGATGCGCCCGCCTGATGGCCAGCGCGGACTGTTCGGCTTAAACCCTAGCTTTTGCCGGTGGCCGCGGCGGGGATGAACTTCGCCAGCAACTGCTGTTGTTCGAGTATCAATTGCCAGCGTGGCAGACGGGTGCGGATCACCGACAACTGCTGTTCACTGAGGACATAGGGGAGCGCCACCTCCAGCTCGTTGCAGTCAAACATCGCGGCCAACTGCAGGATCAGGATGAGGTTCGCCTCGTCGGTTCTGTGCTTGTTGACCCGCTTGCTGATCTCGTGGCGCAGCTGGCTTTCTGGATCCTGAGTCATCGCCTGCCAGCCGAAACCGAACAGCGGCACCAGCGCACTGACGATCCCCAGCGCCGTCATCGGCTGCTTGGGGGGATGATAGAGTTCGTTGAGATCCAGCAGAACAGGATTCTGGCTAACCTCGCCCTCACCAAATAAAATCGTTTTCGTCATTGGATTACCCGTTATATTCCACTAGACTGCGCCGCATATTTTACCCCGATATGCCAACGAGGTGCTGATGCTAAGCGATATCGAGATCTCCCGCCAGTCCCCCCGTCTCTCCATTCACGCGCTGGCCGAACGCCTCGCCATCCCCCAGCACCTGCTCAGCCCTCACGGCCACTACAAAGGCAAACTCAGCCTCGACCTGCTCAAGTCTCAGCCCAAACAGAAAGGCAAGCTGGTGCTGGTAAGCGCCATCACCCCCACCCCGCTCGGTGAAGGGAAGACGGTGACCACCCTTGGCCTCTCCATGGGGCTCAACCATATCGGCCAACCCAGCATCGCCACTATCCGCCAGCCAAGCCTCGGGCCGGTATTCGGGGTCAAGGGGGGCGCAGCCGGTGGCGGCCACGCCCAGGTGGTGCCGATGGAGGAGATGAACCTCCACCTCACCGGCGATTTCCACGCCCTGACGGCGGCCCACAATCTGGCGGCGGCAGCCCTCGATGCCCGCCTGTTCCACGAGCAAAAACTCGGCGATGAGTTCACCGCCAGAACCGGTTTGCAACGGCTCGAGATCGACCCGGCCAATATCCTCTGGCCGCGCAGCCTCGACATGAATGACCGCGCCCTGCGCCACCTCACCATCGGTCAGGGCGGCGCTGCCGATGGTGTGGAGCGCAGCGATCGCTTCGTCATCACCGCCGCCTCCGAGCTAATGGCCATTCTGGCGCTGGCAAGCGATCTCAAGGATCTGCGCGATCGCATCGGCCGCATCCAGCTGGCTCGCGACATCCACGGCAAGCCCGTCACCGCCCAGCAGCTGGAAGTGGCAGGCGCCATGACGGTGCTGCTCAAAGACGCCCTGCAGCCGACCCTGATGCAGACCACCGAGCAGACGCCGGTGCTGGTGCACGCAGGTCCCTTTGCCAATATCGCCCACGGCAACTCCTCGGTGATCGCCGATCGCATCGCCCTTGGCCTGACCGACTATGTGGTGACCGAGGCAGGTTTTGGCTCCGACATGGGGCTGGAGAAGTTTTTCAACATCAAGAACCGCCAATCCGGCATCACCCCCGCCTGCGTGGTACTGGTGGCCACGGTGCGCGGCCTCAAGGCTAACAGCGGTCTGCTCGACATCCGCCCGGGCCAACCGCTACCGACGAGCCTGCAAGGGGAGGATCTGCCAACCCTCAAGCAGGGCTGCGCCAACCTTGCCTGGCATATCCAGAACGCCCGCCGTTACGGGGTGCCGGTGGTGGTCGCCATCAACCGCTTCCCCACCGACAGCGAGGCCGAACTGGCGCTGCTGGCCCATGAGGCGCAGCAAGCCGGTGCCTGTGGCGCGGCTATCTCCAATGCCTTCACCCAAGGTGGCGTGGGTGCCAGCGAGCTGGCCCACGCCGTGGTCGCCGCCTGCGAGCAACCTAGCAAGGTGAAACTGCTCTACCCCGACGAGATGAGCCTCGCAGCCAAGCTGGCGACCCTGGTGGAGTGCGGCTACGGTGGCCGCGGGGTGCAACTCTCCGACAGAGCCCGCCAGCAGCTGGCGCAACTCTCCGCCGAAGGGTGGGATCACTTGCCCATCTGCGTGGCCAAGACGCCGCTCTCCATCAGCCATGATCCCGCCCTCAAGGGGGTGCCGACCGATTTCGAGGTGCCCATCGACGAGGTGAAGCTCTGCGCCGGTGCCGGCTTCGTCTATGCGCTGGCGGGCCCCATCATGACCATGCCGGGGCTGGGCAGCCTGCCGGCCTATCGTCATATCGATATTGATGAGAACGGGGAAATAATCGGCCTGAGCTGAAGAGCCTGTTGGCAGCCTGCCCTTCCTGACCGTCATATCGATGAGTACGGCGAGATGATTGGACTGAGCTAAAGGTCGGGTGAGGGGTCTGGCTTCGGCCGATTACGCTTCGCTAATCGACCCTACGATCAACAAACCGGCCAGATACAACAAGGCCCCGCCAATTGGCGGGGCCTTCTGTTATCCATGCGTCACGGTTTAGAGGGTGAAGCGTTGGGTCATATGGTGCAGGGTGTTGGCCAGCTTGCTCAGTTCGCCACAGGCCTGGGCGATCTGATGGGCGCCCTGGGCATTCTCGTCTGCGGCATTGTGAATGTTGACGATGCTGCGGTTGAGCTCTTCGGTCACAGCGTTCTGCTCTTCGGTGGCGGTGGCGATCAGGGTATTCATGTCGGTAATGCGCACTACGGCACCGTTGATGGTATCGATACTGGTACCGGCATCCCGCGCCAGACCTACGCTCTCCTGCATCTGGTGACGGCTCAGCTGCATAGCGTTGCCCGCCTCGGCGGCGCGGCTCTGCAGCAGCTCGATCATCTTGCTGATCTCGGCGGTGGAGTCCTGGGTACGCTGGGCCAAGGAGCGCACTTCATCCGCAACGACCGCAAAACCACGACCCTGCTCACCGGCACGGGCAGCTTCGATGGCAGCGTTAAGGGCCAGCAGGTTGGTCTGACCGGCGATATCGCGGATCACATCCAGTACCACGCTGATGTTGGCGCTATCGGCTTCGAGCTGCTGCACCACGGTGCCCGCCTGTTCAATCTTGACCGACACCTCTTCGATGCTGGCGATGGAGCTGCGTACCACCTCGCTGCCATCGGCCGAGGTGCGGGAGGCATCCTTGGCGGCGCTCATGGCATCTGTGGTATTGCGGGCCACTTCATTGACGGTGGACTGCATCTCGTTCATGGCTGTCGCCACCTGGGAGACTTCGTTCTGCTGAATGGCCATGCCGCTGGCAGACTGGCTGGAGATGGCGCTCACCTCCTCCACTGCGCTGCTCAGCTGGCTCACCGAACCGGCGATCTCGCTCACCAGATCGGAGAGGGAACCCTGCATCCGGTTGATAGCGGATCCCAGCTGACCCAGTTCGTCGCGGTTGAAGCGGCTGTCACGGATCCACTGCTGCAGTTCGCCCTGCCCCAGCTCGCCATTGGCGATGCGTTGGGCCTGACGGGCCAGCATGATCAGCGGATCGCGGATCTGACGAGTCAGCACCATAGAGAGCACCACCACCAGTACCAGACCGAGCACCAGCGCTATTGTAACGCTCAGCTTGGCGGATTGGTAAGACTCGACAATGTCACTGCGGGATTCAGACGCATAACCATGGTTGATCTGGATAAGGGAGGCCACTGACTTGCTCAGCGCGGTGTAAAGGGGAACGCCCTCCTCAAGGAAGATGCGTTGGGCTTCGGCAAGCTGCTCGCTGTCTTGCAGCTGTTTGACTCGCTGGTGCAGGGCGACATAACGATCCCAGTCAGATTTCACCGTATCGAAGGTACGGCGCTCCGCCACATCCTCAGGCCAAATGGTCTTGTCATGGGCACTCAACTGCTGCGTGATCGAGTTAAGCTGTTGACTGGCAATATTCCGATATTCAGCCCTTTTTAGCGGCTCGGCTGCCACCATGAAATAGCCCAGCTCATAACGACGCAACTCACCGAGAGAATCCCCGATGGCACTGGTACGATTGACCGCAGGCAGAATACTGTCGGTAAACCGGATTGCCACATCATTCATATTGCCAAACTGGACAAGGGCAAAACCGCCAATAAAGGCGACCATCAAACCGAGCACGGCAAAGCCGGCTGTGAGTTTTTTACCTATGGTCATGGTACTGGTATTCATGGGATATCCTGGTGGTCGTTAAATTAAGTAGCACGCGTCAGGTCCATGCCCTCCAGGCATGCACAATCTGGCCACATATCTGTGGCATACCATCCAACCTTGATGAATATCTCTGAAATCCATGAGCTGCAGCGAGAAACGTGAGGGCGGTAGAATAGCCGGATTATTGCGGTTCGGAAAGAGTCTTTTGATTAAAATTCACCCAACCCAAATGACCCCCGTGCAAAACAGGGGCCTTTTGGATAAAAGCTCAACGATAAAGGAGTAACAACCTCAATAGCGGAAGCGCCCAATCTTGTCCATCACATCGCTAGCCAACTTATGCATCTGCTGACTTTGTTCATCCTGCTGGTTAGCCAAACGGGTCGATGCGGTTGCCGCTTCATGAATGTTGCTGACATTTCGACTGATATCATCGGTCACCTTGGACTGCTCCTCTGCCGCACTGGCGATCTGGGTCGCCATATCCTGGATCCGGTCTGCCGACATCACGATTGTCGCAAGCTCGGTCACGGCAAGCTCTGCATCCTGCAATGCCAGCTCACTCAAGTTTTTCCCCTCTCCCATGGTGCTCACAGCTTCTGCCGTGGTCTGACGAAGGCGCTCGATCATGCCCTGGATCTCTTTGGTTGATGCCTGGGTTTTGGACGCCAACCCCCTCACCTCATCCGCAACCACCGCAAACCCCCGACCATGCTCCCCGGCACGAGCGGCCTCAATCGCTGCATTCAGAGCCAACAAATTGGTCTGTTCCGAAATGGTACGGATCACATCGAGAATCGAACCGATCTGTTGACCCTGTTGCTGCAACTCGGCAATCCGCTGTGCCACGACATCTACTTGCACACTCAGTTCACGGATCCCGCCAGCTGAATTACTCACCACATACTGACCTCGATGTACCGCTTTGCGGGTCTCATCTACTGCATCAGCGGTAATCTGTGCACTGCTGGAGACAGAATCCGCCGTCGAGGCCATTTCATGGATGGCAGCTGCAACCAATTCAATCTCTTCCAATTGCCGATGGCTGTTGGACAATCCTTGCTGAGCCAGCTCGGCAGATTGGCGAGCAGCGAGCTGCAGGTCGCGGCCGCTTTGTGCCGTATCACTCACAATATGATGAATGGTGCTGACAAATCGGTTGATCCCTTCAGCCAACTCGCCAGTCTCATCTCTGCGCATTACATTGAGACGTTGGGTCAAGTCCCCTCCGGCGGCAGAAAGGCGTCCGACCATGCTGGCGGTCTGTTGTACCGGGCGGGAGATGGACCCGGCAGCCCAGGCCAGGCCGACAAGACCAAGGCATGCCACCACGATCCCAACCAGCAGTTGCATCCAAAGACTCTCGCTGAAACCAGCGGCTCTCGCCTGTTCAGCCTGATCAGCATCGGCAAACAGCGCCGTATCAGCCACCTCTATGATGATCCCCCAGGCTTGAGTAACCCCTTTAAGATGGATTGGCACCAGCACGCGCAACTGACCCGAGACTTGCTGACTACTGGCCTCTCCCTTGTTGAGCAAAGCCATCAAGCCAGACTCTTCAAGCCGCCCCCCGATCACATCAGGTTGCGCCGAATCCGCGGCGATGATGCCGTGTGGACTGATGATCCTGACCCGGCTCTGGCCAGAGAACACCTGGCCACTTACCTGCTTGGCCAACTGTTGCAAGTAATTGAGGGAATAGTCGACCCCGACCATCCCCAGATAGCGGCCCTGATCCAGAACGGGCACCACAAAAGAGGTCAACAGCGTCGGTTGGCCATTCACGGTATAAACGGAAGGGTCGACAGCACAGGCAGCCTTGCCCTCCATCGGACAGAGATACCATTCCGATGCCCGGATACCGGTCTTGCTCAAACTCTTGCTGTAGTAGTCGCCCAGCGGTTTGATGGTGAACCCGACTGGGCCACGACTCCAATAGGGGGCAAAGTTGCCAGTGGCCTGGCTATGTACCCCGTCAGTCAGATATGCACTGTCCTGACCATCAAAGGTATTAGGCTCCCAACCACTGTAGATACTGAGAAAGTCGCTGTTCCGTTCAGCAACATCCTTGAGCAACGCCGTAACGGTAGCCCGGTCCAATGGCCTGGGTTGATGAACATTGCCAGCCAGCATGGCGGCAAGTGTCTCTGCTGTATTAAGGGCTTGTTCAAAGGTACCTGCAATCTCGCCGGCTTGTTGACCAGCCAGAGCCATCAGCCATCGCCCGGCATCCTGACGAGTTGTCTCGCGCATTTCGCCCTGAATACCACCTTGCATGGTCGCAAGAGACAGATAGCTATACCCGACCACACTCAACACGGTAGCCAGTAAAATACAGCCACCAAAAAACATGACCTGATGTTTGATTGAACGAAACACGGCGACTCCAACCTGTAAATGATGCCCTGCTGGTAATGGCAAGCATCTTAAGAGGAGATAGGTTGGTTCCGAAGAGCTACCAGTCAGGATTTTCACACTTTGAGCGTTCGATCACGAACATGAAATATTCGCTTACGAAAATAGAGAAAGTGGTCGATACAGGCTCGCCATCTCTGACCATCGTCCATAAAAAACGCCAGCAAGGGTTGCTGACGTCTCGTTTATTCAGATGAGTGGTCACAAAATAACCATTACTCTATCTTATCCGCGCAGGCCACCGAGAAATTCGGCCCGGGTATCAGGCTGGGTCTTGAATACCCCACCCAGCGAGGTGGTGGTGGTATGGGAGGTAGAGTCCATTACCCCGCGCGCCTTGACGCAGTAGTGGGTCGCCCTGATGCTGATGGCCACGTCTTTGGTGCCGAGCAGGGTCTGCAGCGCCAGCAAAATCTGCTGGGTCAGCCGCTCCTGCACTTGGGGGCGGCGGGCAAAAAACTGCACGATGCGGTTGATCTTCGACAGGCCAATCACCTTGCCGCGAGGGATATAGGCCACATGGGCCAGCCCGTCGATGGTGACGAAGTGGTGCTCACAGGTGCTGGTGAGGCTGATGTCCCGCACCATGATCATCTCGTCCACCTGCATCTTGTTCTCGATCACCGTCACCTTGGGGAAGGTGGAATAATCAAGGCCGGAGAAGATCTCGTTGACGTACATCTTGGCGATGCGGTGCGGCGTCTCGGCCAAACTGTCATCGACCAGATCGAGCCCCAGCGTCTCCATGATGGAGCGCATATGGCCTTCGATCTTCTCCCGCTTCTGCTGGCTGTTCAGCTCGTTGGCGACCAGGGGTGTTTCCAGTCCCTGGGCTTCGAGGGCGGCCCTGACCAGCAAGGCTTCCTGACTAAGTATTGTCATTCTCTTCTCTCCCACGCTCAGGGACTATGTGAGGGCTGCTCGTCGAGTAACCCCTTATGTTATGGCGGCGCACAGGGCCGACGGCATCGCTGTAATGGTAGCCACATGAGATGTGACGGCCATCTGTTATGGCGGCATAGTAAACGGCCATTGCCGCCAAGATTCAAGTCAACTTGTGCGTCACCTCATACTTTATGGCCATCTCACCCCGTTTCAGCGCTGATTACCTCGAGATTCCCTTGAGATAACCTGCCCATCCCCGGGGAATTTTGTGATAATCCCGCCTTCAATCATAGAAAGAGGTCATGACGATGGGATTTGATACCAGCGGACTACTCCCCTTAAGCGATGCCCTGCAAGGGATGCTGGAGCAACTCGCCTGCTGCTGCGACAGCGAGCAGCTGCCCCTGCCAGAGGCTCTTGGCCGGGTACTTGCCAGCAATATCGCCTCCCCCCTCGCCGTGCCCCCCTTCGACAACTCCGCCATGGACGGTTACGCCGTGCGCCTTGCGGATCTCGCCACCGTCACCCCGCTCATCATGGTGGGCAAAGCCTTTGCAGGCCAGCCCTACCAGGGCGAATGGCCCGCTGGCCACTGCGTGCGGATCATGACCGGCGCCCCGGTCCCCGCAGGCACCGATGCCGTGGTGATGCAGGAAGAAACGCAGGCCGACGGCGATCGGATCACTTTTTTGTGCGAGCCGACCGTCGGACAGAACATTCGGCTGGCGGGTAGCGACATCGGCAAGGGCGCCTGCGTGCTGCCAGCCGGTACCCGCCTCACCCCAAGAGAGATGCCACTGCTGGCCTCCCTCGGCGTGGCTACCGTCGCGGTACGCCGACCGCTGAAAGTGGCCATCTTCAGCACCGGTGATGAACTCAAACCGGTCGGCACTCCGCTTGCCCACGGCGATATCTATGACTCCAACCGCTACGGCGTGCGGGCCATGCTGGCGCGCATGGGCTGCGACTGCCTCGACCTTGGCATCATCCCCGACGATCCGGCCCAGCTACGCGCTGCCTTTATACGCGCCGACGAAGAGGCCGATGTACTCATCACCACCGGCGGCGTCTCGGTGGGGGAAGCGGACTTCACCAAACAACTGCTGGACGAGCTCGGCGAGATTGGCTTCTGGAAGCTGGCCATCAAGCCGGGCAAGCCGTTTGCTTTTGGCCGTCTGCCCCGCACCTGGTTCTTCGGCCTGCCGGGCAACCCCGTCTCCGCCATGGTCACCTTCGATCAGCTGGTGCAACCGGCGCTGGCCAAGCTGGCAGGTCAGCACTTCGAGCGCCCGCTCCAGCTGCAAGCCATTGCGGCCGAACCACTCAAAAAGAGCCCCGGCCGACTCGACTTCCAGCGCGGCATCATGAGCCAAGGGCCAAACGGCCTCGAGGTGCGCAGCACTGGCTCGCAGGACTCCGCCGTGTTCAGCTCCCTGTCGCAAGCCAACTGCTACATCGTTCTTGAACGGGAACGGGGCCGCGTCGCCGCGGGCGAGACAGTGACCGTGGAGCCATTCGGGGGATTGCTGCTGTGAGCGAGATCCTGAGCGACGCCGAACTGCTGCGCTACAACCGCCAGATCATCCTCAAATCCTTCGACTTCGAGGGACAGGAGGCGCTCAAGCAGGCCAGGGTGCTAGTGATCGGCGCGGGTGGCCTTGGCTGTGCCGCCAGCCAGTATCTGGCGGTGGCCGGGGTTGGCCAGCTCACCCTGGTCGATTTCGACAAGGTGGAGCTCTCCAACCTGCAGCGTCAGGTGCTGCACAACGATGAGCGCATCGGCCACCACAAAGTAGACTCAGCAGCGCAATCGCTGCGCGCGCTCAATCCCTGGCTCAAGGTGGAGACCCACGCTGCCGTGGCCGACGAGGTGCTGCTCGATGCCTTGCTGCCCCAGCATCAGCTGGTTCTCGACTGCACTGACAATCTGGCCATTCGCAACCTGCTTAATCACAAGGCACGCCGACACAGGGTTCCGCTGGTCAGTGGCGCCGCCATCCGGCTGGAGGGGCAGCTCTGTAGCTTTACCTGGCAGGAAGATGAACCCTGTTACGCCTGCCTCAGTGCCCTGTTTGGCGAACAAGCCCTCACCTGCGTCGAAGCGGGAGTCCTCGCCCCCGTGGTGGGGCTGGTGGGTAGCCTGCAGGCGCTGGAGGCGATCAAACTGCTGGCGGGCATGGGCAAAAGCTACAGCGGCCGCCTGCTGATGATCGATGGCCTCGGTGGCACCTTCCGCGAGATGAAGCTACCCAAGCGCCCCGACTGCCCGGTCTGCTCCCATCCTTAAACCCGCGCGATGCCTACAAAAAAGCCGAACCCTGTGGTTCGGCTTTTGGCATCAAGCTTGCGCAGATTAACCGGCGCAGTAGACCCGAGCCTCGCGCGGGGTGTAGATACCGAAGGTCACCGCGGCCAGCAAACCATTGACGAAGGTATGCTGTGCTTCGACACGCACAACCTTGTCGGCACCATTGCAAACGGTGGCAGCATCGATGGTTTTGCTCTGGCCCAAACCGGAGATGAAGAAATGATGAGTCACTTCTTTGGTGGGTTCTACTGCATTACCGGAATGCACGGTAAACCCCTGTTGGGCACAGCCGGTAATCATCATTGCAACGGCCGCAGTCAACACCATTTTTTTCATTTTATTATCCCTGACAATATTATTTTTCCGGCTTTGCCGGTGCCACACAAAGAGAAATTCATGCTTATTATCAATAAGATAAATAGAAAAACCCTAAGCTGTTGGCACACTATCAAAATCCGGACAGGGCAACAAGGCTTTATTTGAGACTCAACGTTACCAAATATCAGGTCAGAGATTGCAATAAACTCGGGCCGTTCTTGGGGTGTAAATACCCAGTGTCAGGATAGCCATCAGCACATCTTGCGGACTCTGCTGCATTTCGACCCTCACCACTTTTTTCGGGTCACTATGGCAGGCTAGTGAAGCATCAACCATTTCACTCTGGCCAATTCCCGCCAGTACAAAATCATGGCGCACTTCTCGTGTTGGCTGGCCTGGGTTCCCCTCGTGTACGAAGAAGGTCTGCCGGGCACACCCCGACAACAGCAAGGCGCAGCACGCCATCCATACTACTTGTTTCATGCTTCTTATTCCTGACTACTGCCATTGCGTGAACCTTAGAAGATCCCCTTGGCTTTGACCTTTTTCATATTGGCGACCTGACTCGAGAGATCCTCGATCAAGGGTTCTGCCTCCGTGCCGACAGCATTCTGTCGAGCGGGGGCACTGGCCAGCCGCTGGATCAATCTGTGCTGCTCGCGAATAAGTCGGGATTGCTCTTCCAGTTGACGAGAGAGCAGTTGGATACTGCTGGCAAGGGGAGCAAGGTCCTGCTCGGCCCCTGCTGATGGCAGTTTGCCAGCGATGGCTTCGGCCAGCTGATCCTGATCCAGCGCGGCTGGCAGTCCTTGTCTGAGTTCATCCCACATCTCGGCGGGTTGCTGCTCGCCAAGCCGGCTGACAATCTCGTCCACCAGTGACGTGGTATCACGCTGTCCCAGCTGCGGCGCCAGCCTGGCCACTATCTCGTCGATCATCACATCAGCGGCAGGCTGCGCATCGCCAGCCACCTCGCCCAGATTGAAACCACAGCTGCCAAAGGCATGACGTAGGGTAGTCATGCTCACCTGCTCCGGCCCCAACGCATTGGCGATCGCTTTGCAGAGGTTGGGTGCCAGCACGTACATGAACATGCCGGAGAGGTAGATATCCTTGTGAAAACGGCTCCTGGAGAAGTCAAACTCCTCGGTGCTATCCTGGATCTTGCGCGCCCGTTGATACCAGTTCTGCAATACCCCGACCGCATAGCGATCAGACTCCAGCGCACCCGGATCCATGTAAATGGAGAAGGTCATGCGCTTGAGTTGACTACTCATCATCAACCTCGGCCATCACAGACGCTTCGCGATAGACTTCATCCTCTTCAGTGGTGTAGAGGCAGATCTCGCGAGCCAGCGCGGACTGGGCATCGTCCAGCAGCTCGACACGGTCACCCAGGGTCGGATAGGCCGCCTTGATCGCGTCATAAATCAGGGACGCACCGCCACCGACCAGATAGACACGGTTCGGATTCTTGGCAAACTTCTTCGCTTCATGTGCAACCTGAGTACCCAGCTCGTCGATTTTGTTTTGCATCTTCTCGAGGATTTTGGGGATCTGGCTCTCGTCGTTGACCACATCACGCACAAAGCTCATGTCGTGGCGACGCTTGATAAACTCGTTGGCCACCAGATAGCTGGAGTCGCTGTCTGCTGCGGCCAGCGCCTTGCGGGTGGCGTCGGTGACCATGGAGACACCGATCTCGTTGTTGCCGTAGACATCAGACACATCATCAAACTCGCCGACGATGATCCCCATATCCAGGGTGGTACCACCGCAGTCGATCACCAGGGTTTTGGTGAACTCGTTGCAGCCAGAGCCAATCAGGCGGGAGAGCGCAGCAGGCAGACTCTCCGGCATCACTTCGACACTGACGATATTGAACAGTTCACCCTTGTTAAGGGTGATCGGACGCATCAGGTTACGGCGTTTCTTCTCGATCTTCTCTTCGTTGCGCTGGCAATCGTCAGGGTTGTAAAACTCGGTGATGGGCAGGGTCACGGTGATGGCCACATCGCAGGGCGTCACACCAGTCTGCAGCAGGGCATGATGAACGGAGAGCAGGTTGAGATCGTCATACTGGTACTCCACATGGGTGGTTGCCAGAGACTTATCGGAGGTCGCGTCGTAGGTGTACTTGGTGTTGCCTATCTCGTAGTTATAGATCTTCTTGTCTTTACGCAATGCGGCGCTCTTCCAGTCCTTGCGAAAGGAGTTGGGAGAGATGACGGTCTTGAGCACCTTGTTCTCAATCCAGCTCACCTTGACGTTGGTCGAGCCATCATCGATGGCCATTTTCATTACTTCAGACATGAGGAAACACCTGTTAATAGATCAAAAATAGGTCCGATTGCGTTGCCTTATGCCCTTGGCAAGGCGATCGAACCAATACATACACGGTTAAAAGGGCGACAAGTTTAATGGGTTTCTAAAATCCAGTGAAGCAAATGATTAAAACCGGAAGGATCTTCCGCGGGCCAGGCGTGGTGGCCGTTGGGGGTGTGGATAGTGGCGTTGGGCAGGGCGGCAAACTGCTCCACCCGTTTGGCCAGCGGCAGGTAGTCGTGACTGGTGGAGATGATGGCCACCGGCTGCCAGATGCTGCCGAGCCGGGCGCGCACTGACCAGCCGGGGAGCGCTTCCAGCAGCGCCTTGTAAACCTTCTTTTTGTTGCGCACGAAACGCAGCCGGAAGGTATGGCGCACCTGCGCGAGATCCGGGCCCGGGAAGAGCTCGCGTCCCAGCCACCAGGCGAGCGGCCGCATGCCAAACCAGCGCAGCCACTTGAGGCGCTGGGCGTAGCGCTCCTGCTCTTTGGGGGTCTCCAGCAGAAACTCGCTAAAACCGTTGACCAGCACCAGCCCCCGCACCTTGTGCGGCAATTGCAGTGCCAGCTCCAGCGCCACCATGGCCCCCAGCGACAATCCCACTACCCAGGCGGGCTCAGGTTGCTCATCGAGCCAGTTCGCCACATCAGCCGCCAGGGTTGATACGTCGAACGGCCCCTCCTGCATGCTCTGGCCATGGCCGCGCAGATCCAGCGCCACCACCCGGTAGTGTTCGGAAAACCGTTCGATCTGCGCCTGCCAGTCGAGACTGGAGGAGCCCAGCCCGTGCAGCAGCAACAGCAAGGGGCCCTCCCCCGCGCTGCGTAGGGCAAGACCGTTGAATTTCATCACCTGATTGCGGCGCATCAGTGTATTGCCTCTCGACTCATCACCTGAACCATCTCTTGTTGTTATGTTGCCCGTGGCCATCCTGCCACGTTATCAGCGCGGCGCCCAATCAGCCTTCGCTGACCAGACTCACCGCCTTGATATAAGCGTAGATCTGCTGCTCCGGCGCCAGTGCCAGGCGTCTGGCGGAGCGGCTGGTGATCCGGGCCAGCAGTATCTGCTCACCCAGCGCCAACTGCAACAGGGTCTGGCCGGGGCGCACCTCGCGCACCGCCAGCAGACGGGTGACGAGACAGTTGGAGAGGCTGGAGTGCTCGATGGGTGCTGTGGCAATCACCACATCTCGCCCTGCCACCTTGATCTGCAAGGGGCCGCTCTCGTCCGGCACATGGGTCATGGTGACCCGCAGCCGCTGCTCGCCGAGCTGCAGGGTCGCCATCTGCTCGTCGTCATCGTAGTGGGACAGGGTAGCATCCAGCATCACCCCGGCATCGTCACGGCTGGCGAGCGAGAGATCGGTGCGGGCGAAGATCTCGCTCGGCCGCCCCTGCGCCTCCACCCTGCCACTTTCCAGCAGCACCAGCTGATCGCAGAGCAGGCTCACCTCCTCCATGGCGTGGCTGACGAAGATCATCGGGATACCGCTCTCCTGCTGCAAGCCTTTGAGCACATGGGCCTGATGAATGCGGCTGCGCCGATCCAGCGCCGAAAAAGGTTCATCGAGCAGCAGCAGATCGGGCTCGGCCTGCAGCGCCCGCCCCAATGCCACCCGCTGGCGTTGGCCACCCGACAGGGCATGGGCAGGCTGCCCCAACAGATCGGCAAAGCCAAGCCGCGCCGCCAGCACTTCGGGCTGCCAGCGCCCTCGCCCCTTGCGAGCCGCCAGTTGCAGATTGCCGAGCACCGTCAGGTGAGGGAACAGCCGCGAGTCCTGAAACACCAGTCCTATACGACGCGCTTCGGGCAGCAGCGCGGCGCACTCCCGCCCGCGCCACCATAAGCGATCCCCGCTTTGGCGATCGAGCCCGGCGATGATGCGCAGCAGGGTGCTCTTGCCGCAGCCGGAGGGGCCAAACAGACCGAGGATCCCACCCAGCTCGAGGGTCAGTGCGCAATCGAGGGTAAAGGGGCCAAACACGCGCCGGGCACTGAGGTTCAGGGCATGGCAGTGCAGGGCGTTGCCTGGCGAAATCGTGGCTGGCTGATTCATCCAAACACTCTCCGCTGTCTGCGCTGCAGCACTCCGTAGACCAGCACCAGCATCACCAGCGAGAAGGCCATCAAGCCGCCCGCCAGAATATGGGCGTTCTGGTAATCCATCGCCTCCACATGATCAAACAGGGCAATCGAAAGCACCTGGGTCTCACCGGGGATATTGCCGCCAATCATCAGCACCACACCAAACTCCCCCAGGGTGTGGGCAAAGCCGAGGGCTGCCGCCATCACGAAACTGGGCAGGGTCATCGGCAAAATGATGTGGAAGAAGCGCTCCAGCGGGCCGAGCCCCAGGGTAGCGGCGGCCTCCAGCTCCTTGTTGCCCATGTTGACAAAGGCGGAGGTGAGCGGCTGCACCACAAACGGCAACGAATAGAGAATGGAGGCAAACAGTAGACCGAGAAAGCTGAAGGCAAGCGGGGCGCCGAAGGTGTCGCGCCACCAGGCGCCGAAGCCATATTCAGGGGAGAAGGCGAGCAGCAGATAAAACCCCAGCACGGTGGGGGGCAGCACCAGCGGCAGCGCCACCAGCGCCTCCACCAGCGGTCGCAGCCGATTCTGGCTGCGCGACAGCCACCATGCCAGCGGCGGCGCCAGCAACAGCAAAATCGCGGTGGTACAGGCCGCAAGCTTCAGGGTGAGCCAGACCGCCAGCAGATCCCCGTCACTCATCGGACTCACTCCCAACGCCAGGTTCAGCACCAGACACGGCCAACGAGCCGCACTCCCGGCAGACCTGATCCTGAGTCAGGCAGGTCATCGCCAGCAGCTCTCTACTCATCGTCCGGCTCCCGGTTGAATGCGGCCAACGGCATGGTCTCTATCCTCATTGCAAAGAGTGGCCGACCCGAAGGCCGACCACTCAGGGTATCGCGTCAGCCCCAAGCCCTTATTGGGGCAGGGCATAGCCCGCGGCCTTGATCTGCCCTTGACCCGGCCCCTTGAGCCAGGCGACCAGCGCCTCCACCGCAGCCCCTTTCTTCAATACCAGCCCCTGCTGCTCGATGGGTGGATAAAAGCTCGCAGGCACCGCCCAGGCTTCGCCGGTCTTGCCCGCTTCCACCAGATTGGCCCAGGCCACGAAGCCCAGCTCGGCATTGCCGGTATCGACAAACTGCCAAGTCTGGCTGATATTGGCGCCGGTCAACAGCCGGTACTGCTTGGGATCGATCTTGAGATGGTCGAGGGTCGCCATGGCGGCAGCACCATAGGGAGCAGTGCGGGCATTGGCGATGGCGAGGTTGCCTTTCCAACTGCGCAGAGTCGCCTCGTCAGGGGCTGGGCCCCCCTTCTTCCACAGCCCCAGCTGGCCGATGGCGTAGGTGAAGCGATCGCTCCCCTTGCCCTCTTTTTCCAGCTTCTCGGGGGTCGCCACATCGGCGGAGAGGAAGAGATCGAACGGCGCACCGTGGCTGATCTGGGTGTAAAGCACTCCGGTAGCGGCAGACGAGATGGCTAGGGTGTGGCCGGTCTTGGCGGTAAACTCTTTGCCGATACGCTCGATGGTGCCCTTGAAGTTGGCAGCCACGGCCACTTTCACTTCATCGGCCTGCACGGCACCGGTATGCAAGGTGGCGGCGCAGATGCCTGCGATAACAACAGATAACAGCGGTTTCATTCCCTTTCTCCTGATGGGGCCCGCACATCCGCGCCCCTTGACGGGGCCGTGGTTCCCGTTGAACCTGCGCCCCTCGTGATGAACAGGTCAGGCTTGCCAGCGGGCAGCGGCGGCGTTGTCGCTCTCCTTGGCCTCGACCCAGCGTTGCACACCCTCGGCGGTCAGCTCTTTTTTCCAGAACGGCGCCCGGGTTTTCAAGAAATCCATGATGAAGTGACAGGCATCAAAGGCGGCGTTGCGGTGGGCACTGCTCACCGCCACCAGCACGATCTGATCGCCAAGCCACAGCTCGCCGATGCGATGAATCAGGGTGCACTCCTGCAGCGGCCAGCGGCAACGGGCCTCCTGCACGATATCGGCCAGCGCCTTCTCGGTCATGCCGGGGTAGTGCTCAAGGGCCAGCCCCTTCACCTCCTCCCCCTGATTGAAGTCACGCACCTTGCCAACGAAGGTGACGATAGCGCCACTGTCGGGGCGGGTGGCGAGGCGAGCATATTCGTCGGCCAGCGAGAAGTCTTCCCGCTGCACCACAATGCGATCTGTGATGATTGCCTCGCTCATCATCAGCCTCCGGTCGTTACTGGAGGGAGAGGGAAGAAGGCCACTTCGTCGCCATCGCACAGCTCAGTGGTACGATCCACGGTCATTATCTCATTCATTCTCAGCCTCCGGTCACCGGCGGGAAGAAGGCGACCTCATCGCCATCACTGATAGGGGTATCGAGGGGCACCAGGGTCTGGTTGACCGCCACCAGCAGTTTGCCAGCCTCGAGGGCCAGTGCCCACTTGTCACCGCGCTCACTTAAGTCGCAGCGCAGTTGTTCGGCGGTGGCGTAATCGCAGGGCAGGCTCAGCTCGTCACAGGCCACCAGCTCACGCACTTGCGCAAAAAACAGTACCTTGATCATGCTTGCTCCCCGCTCGTTGACCCCAACTGAAAATGGCCGGACTTGCCGCCCTTCTTCTCTACCAGTCGCACCTGCTCGATCACCATGTCTTTTTGCACCGCCTTGCACATGTCGTAGATGGTCAGCGCCGCAACAGATGCCGCCGTCAGCGCCTCCATCTCCACCCCGGTCTTGCCGGAGAGCTTGCAGAGAGTGCGGATATGCACCTTGTGCTGCTCGGGCAGCGGCACTATCTCTACCTCTACCTTGGTCAGGGCTAGCGGATGGCAGAGGGGGATGAGATCGGAGGTCTTCTTGGCCGCCATGATACCGGCGATGCGGGCAGTGGCGAACACATCACCCTTGTGATGCTGGCCGCTCAGGATCAGCGCCAGGGTCTCGGGGGCCATGGCGACGAAGGCCTCGGCACGAGCTTCACGCTCGGTCACCTGCTTGTCGGTCACATCCACCATATGGGCTTCGCCGCTTTGATTGATATGAGTCAGGTTGGGCTGGGTCTGCTTGGGATCGGTCTGGTTCATCGTTTGCTCTCAAAGGTGGGAGACAAAGTTGCACGGCTTGGTACGGGCATCGAGCTGATCGCGAATAAGCTGCTCCCAGCCGAGCCGGCACGCACCGGGGGAGCCCGGCAAACAGCAGATCAGGGTGCGATTGGCAAGACCGGCCAAGGCACGACTCTGCATGGCTGAACCCTTGATCTCGGCAAAGGAGAGCTGGCGGAACTGTTCGCCAAAACCTTGCACAGTGCGCTCGAACAGCACGCCGACCGCCTCAGGCACCCAATTTTGCTCATTAAAGCCGGTGCCACCGTTAATCAGGATTGCCTGCACTTCGCTGTCGGCGATCCAGTCACTGACCAGCGCCCGAATTCGAAACAGGTTATCAGCACACAGCGCCCGACCTGCAAGCTGGTGTCCTGTTGCTGTGAGGGCTGATACCAGATAGTCGCCCGAGCTGTCATCGGCGGTAGTGCGGCTGTCGGAAACCGTCAATACGGCGATCTTGAGGGGAATAAATTCGTTGTTGTTCTGTCCCATCGGGCAGCTCCTTATGGCTATGGGCCGTCAACGAGGCAAAATGAGGAGGGGGAGCGAACAGTCATAGAGAGCAACAAGAACCCGCGTCTCCATCCCGTTAGCCCACGTGCCCAGACGTTTGACGGCGGGCTGATTCTACCAAAGGTTTCACGGGATATGGGATTTAAAAGATACACAAATCTGATGTTTGTCTCAGATATCAGTAAAACGCAGGCCGGGGGAACCCGGCCTGTGATGAGGGAGGATCAGAATCCCTTCACCCCTGTCATGTCAGGCAGCTGGTGCGCAATCCCCTTGTGACAGTCGATGCAGGTGCCCTGTCCCTCCTTGCCAAGATTGGCGGAGTGCATCTGGGCAGCCCGTTTACCTTGCAAAGAGAAATCCATGTACTCGAAGTTGTGGCAGTTGCGGCACTCGCGCGAGTCGGTCTCTTTCATCCGCTGCCACTCCCGCTCGGCCATCGCCCGACGATGGGTTTCGAACTTCTCGGGGGTATCCACCTTGCCGGTAATCATGCCCCACAACTCTTTGGAAGCCTGCACCTTGCGGATGATCTTGTAGGTCCACTCGTGCGGCACGTGGCAATCAGGACAACTGGCCCGCACACCGGAGCGGTTGGCGTAGTGGATGGTGTCGCGGTACTCCTCGAACACGTTATCCTTCATCTCGTGACAGCTGGTACAAAACTTCTCGGTGTTGGAGGCTTCCATGGCGGTATTGAAGCCGCCCCAAAAGATCACTCCACCGAAAAATCCCATCATCAGCAGCACCCAGAGGGCCGCTTTTGACGGTGACTTGAAGGTGGTCCACAGACGCTGGATAAAGCCGGGTAATTTCATTGATGGACTCCTTAGTTCAGTGCTTCAACCGGCTTGAAAGTATTTTCCACCAGCGGCTTGGCATCCGCTTGCGGCACATGGCACTGCAAGCAGAAGTAGCGACGGGGGGAAACCTCACCCAGGGTTGTACCATCACGGGTCTCGAAGTGAGTCGGGCTGATCTTGGGGGCCTTCATGGCGCTGGCATTCTTGAAGCTGTGGCAGGCCAGGCACTTGTTGACCTTGTTATCCACCTCGTAGTTACGAATATCGTGGGGGATCAGCGGTGGCTGATGAATGTACTGGCGATCATACATATCACCGTCTTTGCGAAAATTCTTCAGTGGTGCGGCATCCGCCTCGATCACCAGATCGGTGGCCCCCCGCTCGGATTTGATCCCTCCGGTACTATTGGTAATCTCGGGGGTGGCGGCCATCAAGGATCCCGCCATCAGGCAGGCCAGCATTGCTCCAATCAGCTTTTTCATTATTTATTCTCCAACGTTTTTTCTGCCTTGACGGCAAAACCTACAGTGATTTCAAAAACTTGTTCCGCGCAGACATCGATGCAACGGCCACAGTTGGTACACTCCTGAGCCGCAATCAAGGGCCCGTGACCGCGCTTGGCACCGTGAACAGGCCCGCGCAGGATGGGGTGCTCCGGGCAGACCGCATAACAATCCATGCAGTTGCTGCACCGCTCGCGCCCCTTGGCAGAAATCTTGATAAATCCGACCCGGTTGACCAGGGCATAGAAAGCCCCCACCGGACAGAGATGACCGCACCAGCCCCGCTCAAGCACGAACAGATCGAACAGGAACAGCGCCGCCAGCAGACCCCAGCCCGCCCCCATGCCAAACAGCAGACCGCGCATGGCCAAGGACACCGGATTGACCAGCTCCCACGCCATCACCCCGACCACCGCAGGCACCACCAGCACCATGGCCAGCAGCCAATAACGGGTCGCGCGGCTGAACTGGCCGTTGCTCTTGAGGCCAAGTCGCCCCCTGAGCCAGGCCGCGGCGTCCGTGATGAGGTTGACCGGACAGACCCAGGAGCAGAACACCCGCCCCCCGACCAGCCAGTAACCGGCCAGCACCACTGCCGCCCCCAGCCAAAGGGTGGTGATGGGCCAATGGCCCGCCGCTACCGACTGCAGCAGGGTCAGCGGATCGCTCAGCGGCACCGTCTCCAGCAACAGCGAGCTGGAGAGGTTGCCCTTGAGGATCCAGATGCCCGCCAGCGGCCCCAGCAAAAACAGCCCGAGCACGCCCAACTGACTCAGTCGACGCAACAGCAGGAAGCGGTGAGCACGCCACCACCCCAGCTTGATGCGAGCCTCCTCTCCCGGATAACGACTCATAGCCCCTCCGGTTTGCGTGTCGGCAGGGTGAGCCTATCGCCGATGAGCGACTTGTTTCCCGCCTTGGCCTTCTCTTCCCAGCCGAGCCGGTAGTGATGACCCAGCTCACCCTTGGCGAGCTGACGGGGCACTACCTTGATGGCAGACTCCTCCAGCACGCAGGCGTGCTCGCACTTGCCACAGCCGGTGCAGGCATCGCTGTGCACCGTGGGCAGGAACATGGCATGCTTGCCGGTGCGCTGGTTATGCTGCAAATCGAGGGTGATCGCCTTGTCAATCAAGGGGCAGACCCGATAACAGACATCGCAGCGCAAGCCCAGATAGTTGAGGCAGGTCTCGTGATCGATGAGCACTGCCACCCCCATCCGCGCCTGATCGATATCGGTCATCTGTTGATCAAGCGCCCCACTCGGACAGGCCACCACGCAAGGGATGTCATCACACATCTCGCAGGGCACAGCACGCGCCTTGAAGTAAGGGGTGCCGGTGGTCACAGGGTCAAACAGCCGGGCGAGCTTGAGGGTGTCGTAGGGGCACGCCAGGGCGCAGAGCCCGCAGCGCACGCAGGCGCCGAGAAACTCCGCTTCGTCGAGAGCGGCGGGCGGACGCAGCGCCTGGGCAGGCACAGCTTGTGCCTGCTGGCGGGCCACGCCACCGAGCCCCATGCCAAGCAGGCCCACACCGCAGGCCCCTTTTGCCATGTCGGCCAGAAACTGGCGACGACTACGACTCATCTCGCGCTCCCCCGCCTCAGGCCTTCATCACCTTGACGGCGCACTTCTTGTAATCGGTCTCTTTGGAGAGCGGATCGGTGGCGTCCAGGGTCAGCTTGTTGACCAGCTGGCTGGCGTCAAAGAAGGGCATGAACACCAATCCCTTAGGGGGTTTATTACGGCCACGGGTCTCGACCCGGGTCTTCACCTCGCCACGGCGGGAGGAGACGATCACCTCTTCCCCACGACGCACGCCGCGGGCTTTGGCATCATCCGGGTGCATGAACAGCACCGCATCCGGGAAGGCGCGATAGAGCTCGGGCACCCGACGGGTCATGGTGCCGGTGTGCCAGTGCTCCAGCACGCGACCGGTGGAGAGCCACAGATCGTACTCCTGGTCTGGCGACTCGGCGGCAGGCTCGAACGGCAGGGCGAAGATGACTGCCTTGCCATCGGGTTTGCCATAGAAGCGCACCCCCTCGCCCGCTTTCACATAGGGGTCAAATCCTTCGCGATAACGCCACAGGGTCTCTTTGCCATCCACTACCGGCCAGCGCAGACCGCGCGCTTCGTGGTACTGATCGAACGGCGCCAGATCGTGACCGTGGCCACGACCGAAGGTGGCGTACTCCTCGAACAGACCTTTCTGGACGTAGAACCCGAAGTGCTCGGCTTCGTCGTTCAGCATCCCCTTGCTCTGCTCTTTCGGGAACTGGTTGACCTGACCGTTGGCATAGAGCACATCGAACAGGGTTTTGCCCTTCACTTCCGGCATCTTGGCAATCAGCTCAGCCGGCCACACTTCCTCGACCTTGAAGCGCTTGGAGAACTCCATCAGCTGCCACAAGTCAGACTTGGCCCCTTCCGGCGCTTTCACCTGCTGGTGCCAGAACTGGGTACGGCGCTCGGCGTTGCCGTAGGCCCCCTCTTTCTCCACCCACATGGCGGTGGGCAGGATCAGATCAGCCGCCTGGGCGGTAACGGTCGGGTACGGGTCAGAGACCACGATGAAGTTGCGCGGGTCACGATAGCCAGGCAGGCGATCGGTATTCATGTTGGGACCGGCCTGCATGTTGTTGTTACACATCACCCAGTAGGCGTTGAGCTTGCCATCTTTGAGCATGCGGTCTTGCAGCACAGCGTGGAAACCCACCTTGTCGGGAATGGTCCCTTCCGGCAGTTTCCAGATCTGCTCGGCAATAGCACGGTGCTTGGGCTCGGTCACCACCATGTCCGCAGGCAGACGGTGGGCAAAGGTGCCCACTTCCCGTGCAGTGCCGCAGGCAGAAGGCTGACCGGTCAGGGAGAAAGGACCATTACCCGGCTCGGAGATCTTGCCGGTGAGCAGGTGAATGTTGTAGCAGAGGTTGTTGGCCCAGACGCCACGGGTATGCTGGTTGAAACCCATGGTCCAGTAAGAGACCACCTTCTTGCTCGGGTCGGCATAGATCTGGGCCAGCTTTTCCAGCTTCTCTTTGGAGACGCCGGAGAGCTTGGCGACCGACTCCACATCGTAATCCGCCACGAACTTGGCAAACTCGTCGAAGGTCATCGGTGTGGCATCGCCGCTGTCCGGGTTCTTCGCTTTCTGCTGCAGCGGATCGGTCGGGCGCAGGCCGTAACCGATGTCGGTGACCCCCTTCTTGAACACTGTGTGCTTGTTGACGAAGTCCCAGTTCACCTTGTCGTTCTGGATGATGTAGTTGGCGACATAGTTGAGGATCGCCAGATCGGTCTGCGGGGTGAACACCATGCCGTTATCCGCCAGCTCGAAGCTGCGGTGCTCGAAGGTGGAGAGCACGTGTACCTGCACATCGGGGTTGGAGAGACGGCGATCAGACATCCGCGACCAGAGGATGGGGTGCATCTCGGCCATGTTGGAGCCCCACAGCACGAACGCATCGGCCTGCTCGATATCGTCGTAGCAGCCCATCGGCTCATCCATGCCGAAGGTACGCATGAAGCCAACTACCGCAGAGGCCATGCAGTGACGGGCGTTGGGGTCGAGGTTGTTGGAGCGGAAACCGGCCTTCATCAGCTTGGCGGCGGCATAGCCTTCCCAGACGGTCCACTGGCCGGAGCCGAACATGCCGACCGCAGTCGGGCCTTTCTCTTTCAACGTCGCCTTGAACTTCTCGGCCATGATGTCAAACGCCTGATCCCAGCTGATGGGAGCAAAGTCGCCATCCTTGTCGAACTGGCCGTTCTTCATCCGCAGCATCGGCTGGGTCAGGCGATCCTGGCCGTACATGATCTTGGAAAGAAAGTAACCTTTGATGCAGTTGAGGCCACGGTTGACCGGCGCATCCGGATCACCCTGAGTCGCCACGACCCGACCATTCTGCGAACCCACCAGCACGGAGCAACCGGTACCGCAGAAGCGACAGGGAGCTTTATCCCAATGGATGGCAGTCTTGTCGGTACTGGTGATGAGATTGGCCGCCAGCGTGGGGGCACTGACACCGGCCACAGCAGCGGCAGCGGCCACCGCGTTGGCCTTCATAAAGTCGCGTCGACTCAGCTTCATGGCATATCCTCGCATTGCTTATCGCGTAATAGTTGTCGAATCTGTCGAACGGGAGCCAGCCAACAGCGGCAGAGGGCACGCCCGGCATCCCATCACTCTTTTCAGTGACCGCCGAGTTCATCGAACTGGTGGTAAATCAGGGCGGCAGAGAGCACGCCCGGCATCGCCTGTATCGCATCAATGGCCGCCATAATCGGCCGCTGGCTCGGACCTTCCAGGGTCACCACCAGCTTGCCCTCGTCACTGACGGCGTGGATCTCGGCCCCTTCAAGGGCGCCAATCTGCTCGGCGAGCTGATGGCGCAAGGGGGGCTGGGTCAGCACTACCAGACTCGATACATGGAACTCCTGATCCATTGTGGCTTCTGTGTCACACGGCTTCTGACTCATTATGACTCCTGCTTGAGGGTGGGCTGGCTGGCACCACCGGATGGGGCTGCTCGCCCGTCGACCTTGATGCTGCCAACCGGACAATCCTGCACGCAGGCGCCGCAGCCGTTACAGCGATCAAACTCGACCGTTGGGGTGGGCACACGCCCCAGCACCGGAATAAAACGAATGGCATTGGGCTCGCAACTGTCCTGACAGCGCTGGCAGAACACCTGACCATTGGCCAGACAGTTGGCCTCGATATGGGCCTTGTAGTGCCAGGGAGATTCGGTGGTCGGACGAAACAGCGGCGCCTTGCAGACCGTGACGCACTCGGTGCAGAAGGTGCACTCGCCACGCTGAAAATCGACCACCGGAAAACCGCCCTCGCCAATCACCAGGATCTGCTCCGGACAAGCGGCCAGACACTCCCCGCAGCGGGTGCAGTCGGCGACAAATGCCGACCAGTTGACTGACCAGGGCAACTGCACCGGCGGTTCGGCGGTTCTCAGCCGCCCCCGAAACAGGCCGCGGCGGGCAAGATCGATCTCATCCGGCATGTTGACTCCTGTTCTGGTGAGGAAGGGTGCAGTGCGAGTCCATGATTGGCATTTTCGATACCAATTATAAGAGTGGGTGTATATTGCGATCCTGACAAGGTCAAGGATATACCACCAGGGAGATAAACAGGGGGGATTCTTGCGCCAGATCAAAGCCTTGCAGCGCAATAAAAATGGAGGTATCGGTTAAAATACCTCCATGTGAGGATTGCTATTTAATCGTTGGGGATTTTTTGCAGTTATCCGCCGATGGAGGCGAGATGAGGAGTGATGCCGGCATTGCCTTCATGAAGCCGATGGCTAGCACTCTTGCCCGCCAGCGCCGCACGAATGCGCTGTTGCAGCTCATCGGACTGCGCATCTGCGCTGAGCAAGTCCCGCAGATCGACGCCATTGTCACCAAACAGGCACAGATGCAGCTTCCCTAGCGAGGAGACCCGCAGCCGGTTGCAACCGGCACAGAAATCCTTGCTGTAGGGCATGATAAGACCCACACCACCCTGGGATTTCGGGTGCATAAAGACCTGAGCGGGGCCGTCATCTTTGCCCCGCAACTGCTGCACCCAGCCACTCTCCAGCAAGCGCTGTTTGATCTGCTCGCCGCTGACATGGTGGTCGCGAAACAGGGTATCCATCTCGCCGGTCTGCATCAGCTCGATAAAGCGCAGCTCGATGGGCTTGTGCTTGATCCAGCCCAGAAAGGCATCGAGCTGGTAGTCGTTGAGCCCCTTGAGCAGCACCGCATTGATCTTCACCGATTTGAAACCGGCGGCCAGTGCCGCTTCGATCCCCTCCATCACCTCCGCCAGCTTGTTCTCACCGGTGATCTGGTGAAACTGGCGCGGGTCGAGACTGTCGACACTGACATTGAGGGCGTTGAGTCCGGCATCAAACCACTCTTGGGCCCGCTCCTTGAGGCGATAGCCGTTGGTGGTCATGGCGACCTTCTCGATGCCCGGCGTGGTGGCGATCACATTGACGATCTCGGTGAAATCACGGCGCAGGGAGGGTTCTCCCCCTGTGATGCGCACCTTGCGAGTGCCCATGGCGGCAAAACCGCCCACCACGCGACGGATCTCGTCAACCGAGAGAAACGATTTACGTCCCTCTTTGTGACCTTCCGGGGGGCGATAGCCGTCGGGCAGGCAGTAGGTGCAACGGAAATTGCACACATCGGTCACTGACAGACGCAAATAGTAAAAACGACGGGAAAAACCATCTTCAAGTGGCAACATAAACACCTTTCCAAATACGGGAGGCCAGGGCATTTCTTTCCTGACCCTTACAGCTCGACCATTAGGTTCAACAATCGGCTGACGGCTGGTTTTCCCCTATCGCAAGGACGTAGGCAAAACAGCTCGGAGTTCATCTAGTTTTTCGATGCTAACACAAGTTGAAGTACACTCCCACGCATCTTGCGGAGTCATTATTACTGTCCAGAGGTGTTCATCAGCATGGGAAAACGGTTCAGAGTCCATTCGGTCAGCGGCGCCATCGGCCGTGCCATGGTGTTGATCCTCTTCATGGCCAGCCTGATCGCGCTGGTCGCGATGGTGACGCTTTTTTACTCGGTCCCCGATGCCAAGGCGATCAACCTCTCCGGCTCACTGCGGATGCAAGCCTACCGGATGGCCTACGAGATCGAGCGAGGTGACAGCGTGTTGGGGCGGCTCGCCCAGTTTGAAGAGACCCTGCACGCCGAAGAGCTGCAGGAGACCCAGCGCTGGATCACGCCCGCCTCGTTGCGCCGCACCTATGGTGAAGTGCTCGGCCAGTGGGCGGTGATGCGCCAGCATATCGAAGAGCGCACCCCCAGACGGTACACAGATAACACCGAGCGGTTTGTGGCGGCCATCGACAATTTCGTCAATCAGATGCAATACCACGTGGAATTCAAGGTACGGATGCTGGCCCTGGCGGAGGGACTGGGGCTGCTATCCATCATCACCATCGCCTGGTTTACGGTGCGCTTTACCCGCCAACAGGTAGTTGCCCCCCTCAATCAGCTGGTCTACTGCGCCCGCCAGATCCAGCGCCAGGACTTCGATCTCCAGCTGCCCGCCCACGGTGAAAATGAGCTGGGGGAGCTGTCACGGGCTTTCGTCACCATGGCCGACGAGCTCGGCAAGCTCTATCGGGAGCTGGAGAACAAGGTGGAAGAGAAAACCGCCAAGCTGCAGCAGGCCAACGATACGCTCTCATTTCTCTACTCGACCGCCCAGAAGCTGCACGCGGCACCGCTCAGCACCCGCACCCTGATCAAGTTGCTGGATCGCGCCGCCGCCCACCAGCACATCGACCATATCCGGCTGACCCGCTTCGAACACAACGCTATGCCGGTCTACATCTCGGGGCGCACCGGTTGGCCCGGCGATCTCGATGCGGTCGCCAACTTCTATCTGCAAATGGATGAGCAGGAGTTTGGCCGCCTCGACATCATCAGCCAGCATCCTATCGACGAGCGGTTGATCAAAAACTTCACCATGCTGCTGGCTCAGGTGTTGCACAAGGATCAGACTCTGCTGCAACAGCAGCGGCTGCTGCTGATGGAGGAGCGGGCAGTGATCGCCCGGGAGCTGCATGACTCGCTGGCGCAGGCCCTCTCTTATCTCAAGATCCAGTCCACCCTGCTCAAGCGCTCTTACGCCAAAGGGCAGCAGGAGAAAGCACAGGAGGCGATGCAGCAGATAGACGAAGGGCTCAGCAATGCCTATACCCAGCTGCGCGAACTGCTCGGCACCTTCCGTCTCACCATTGGGGATGCCAATCTGGGGGAAGCAATCCGGGTGATGCTCGATCAGCTGCAACCCCAGACCCAGGCAAAAATAAGGTGCCATTACGAACTGGCCGATAGCGATTTGGAAGCGGGCCAGCACATCCATATCCTGCAACTGATCCGCGAGGCCGTCCTCAACGCCATCAAACATGCCAACGCGCAAGTGATTGATGTTAGCTGTGAGACCCTCGCCAGTGGTAACATCAACGTTCAGATTTCAGATGACGGTGTCGGGATCGGACTCGCCAGCTCGGCGATCAACCATTACGGTTTGAGCATCATGAACGAGCGCGCCAGCAAACTGCATGGTCTGCTGACCATCAGCGAGCTACAGCCACAAGGCACCTGCGTGCATCTGACCTTCCCCACCAGTCTAGCGAGAGACGCCTGATGGACGAGATGAAATACACTGTTCTGGTCGTAGATGACCATCCCCTCATGCGCAAAGGGATTGTGCAGTTGCTGGCTCTGGAAGAGAACATGGAGGTGACCGGTGAAGCCTCCAACGGCACAGATGCCGTGGCGCTGGCCAAGGAGTCCGAGCCGGATCTGATCCTGCTCGACCTCAACATGAAGGGACTATCCGGCCTCGATACCCTCAAGGCGCTGCGAGCCGAAGAGATCACCTCCCGGGTGGTGATCCTCACTGTCTCCGATGCCCGTCAGGATGTGGTGGCCTTGCTCAAGGCCGGTGCCGATGGCTATCTGCTCAAGGATACCGAGCCTGATCTGTTGCTGGCCCAGCTGGCAGACGTGATGACCGGCAAGCAGATCCTGAGCGAACCGCTGCGACCCTATCTCGAAAATATCTACGAGCTGGATCACCTGCAGCAGAAGCTGGAAAGCTTAACGCGTCGCGAAATGCAAATCCTGCGCGAAATTGCAAAAGGCCTGTCCAACAAACAGGTTGCCTCGGTACTCCATATCTCCGAGGGAACGGTCAAGGTTCACGTGAAGAGCCTGCTGAAGAAACTCGAGGCGCAAAGCCGCGTGGAAGCGGCTGTCATGTATCTGGAACAGCGTAACTAAGCGCCCTCTTCCTCCCGAAAAGCCACCCTCCGGTGGCTTTTTTCATTCTCTGGCACAGTCGCTGCATTGTCATATTCAGCAACTACTCAATGGAGGATGGAACATGAAACTACAACCTTTGGCACTGTTCCCCTTGCCTTCCCACATACTGCCGGGCGGCAAGCTTCCACTGCGTCTGTTCGAGCCACGCCACCTGCAGATGCTCAAAGAGTCATTCATCAACGATCAGGGCTTTGGCATCGTGATGGAAGAGTCGACTACCTCGGGACAATCCGGCCGCATTCTGCCGGTGGGCACCCGGGTCAAGGTGACCGATTTTTACACCCTCAATGATGGCCTGCTGGGAGTGACTGTGCTGGGACTGGAACGCTTCTGCATCCACGAGATGGAAACAGATGAGATGGGCCTGCGCCGCGCCAAAGTGGAGCTGCTGCCCAACTGGCCGAGCACCCACTCCGATTTCAACGACAAACTGCTGGTCAACCGCCTGCGCGAAGTGTTTGAACAGTATCCGGAGCTTGATGAGCTCTATCCGGACAAGCGCTTTGAAGATGCCGCATGGCTCTGCCAGCGCTGGCTAGAGATATTGCCGATGCCGATTTATGAAAAGCAGATGCTGATTGCCAAACAGAACAGCGAAGCGGCCCGTAAATTCCTGCATCGCCTGATTTCGCAATAACAAAACGGCGTTGCAAAATGCAATTATTCCAAAAATGAAAATCACAAATTCGCATTTTGCAACGAGGTAGGAACATAACAAGAGAGAGCCGCTGCGCTAAACGGCCAATATGAACACAAAAGAGTCACTAAAAAGTTGGCATGGATTTTTCATATAAACTAATACAACCCGATTTATCCCGTGCTCTCTTCAGTATTTGCTGAAGAACTGGTCAACCCACAAAGTTGACCATTTTTTTTATCCGCGAATTGGCAAGCGTTGGCCAAAGTGGCGTAGCAAGCACTCTCGCAACCGCGATAACGTAATGGGTTTGGCAAGAAAATCATCCATCCCCTGCGCCAGGCAACACGCCTTGTCTTCGGCCATCGCATTGGCCGTCAGGGCGACGATAGGTATGGTGCATCCCAGCTCCCGCAACCGGCGGGTGGCTTCCAGCCCATCCATCAAAGGCATCCGCATATCCATCAGGATCAGATCCGGCAGCTGTTCATCCACCTGCGCCAGCGCTTCCAGACCATTGGCAGCCAAACGCACCTTGCTCACCAGTTTTTGCAGCATCAGCGACACCACCAGCTGGTTAACCGGGCTATCCTCCACCACCAGCACATCCAGCGGCATCAGCGCAGCCTGGCTCTCCTCTTGCCTTGGCCGACAATCACAAGGCAGTGCCATACCTGATAATTCGAACCAGAAACAGCTCCCCTTGCCAGGCTCACTCTCTAACAAAATCATCCCCCCCATCAGCTCAACCAATCGCTTGCTAATGGCAAGGCCAAGGCCGGTGCCGGAGAAACGGCGGCTGGCCGAATTATCGACTTGAGAAAAGGGCTCAAACAGCCGAGCCTGATCCGCCTGCTCGATGCCAATCCCGGTATCGGACACCGAAACCCGCAACTTGCCGTCCTGCCAGCCCAGGTGCAGGCTCACCTGCCCCTGATCGGTAAATTTGATGGCATTATCCAGCAGATTGCCCATCACCTGCGACAAACGCATGGGGTCACCCTGCAGGGCTAAAGGTACCGCCTCATCAATGTGGTAAACCAGCGAAATGCCTTTAACGCTGGCGCGGCCCTGCAGTGGCTCGACCAGGGATTGGCAAAGCTGGATTGGCTGCAGGGTCTCGCAGTGAAACGCCAGGGTTTGCGACTCGATTTTCGAAAAATCGAGCACGTCGTCGATGATGGTTTGCAGCAATCTGGCCGAATGGGTGGCATGGCGCAGCAGGCTCTGCTGCTCAGGTGCCAGCTCGGCATGCTGTACCAGATCGAGCATCCCCAACACCGCATTCATGGGGGAGCGGATCTCGTGGGTCATCATGGCCAGAAACTGGGACTTGGCACGGTTGGCTGCTTCGGCCTCATCCCGTGCCCGCGCCAGCTCCTCTTCCCGGCGGATCTGGGTGCTGATATCACGGGCGGTACCGCGATACCCGGTAAACAGGCCATGGTGGTCAAAACAGGGCTCGGCGCTCACCTCCATCCAGCAGGGGCCATCAAGCAGCGCCACCTGCATCCGCACCCCTCGCACCGACAGGCGCTGTTCCAGTAGTCGCAGGTATTTCTGCGCCTCACTGCTCTGCTTGTTGCAAACGTAGTCATAGAGTGTCGGCCGGGTCGCCAGCGGGGTCAGATCATCGATATAACCGGGCTCGGAGGCATAACTGAGGCGATGTTCGGCATCGGTCTCCCAAAACCAGTCAGAGGCCATGGCGGCGAAACTGCGAAAACGACGCTCACTGGTCTGCAGCGCCTCGGTTTTCACCGCGACTTGATCCTGCAAACGAGCCCGGTAGGTGATGTTGACCAGCGCCTGAGCGATAAGCGGGCGGCAGCGCTCAATAGCAGCCTTGCTGTTGAGATCGAAAGTACCCGCCCGTGAGTGACGGCAGATGAGAGTCGCGGTAAACCCTGGCGCCTGCAGCCCGGTCAGCATCACGCTGGCCCAGCCCGGCTCGCTCGCCAGCGGTGCCAGCTCGGGTAACTGGGAGGGGTCATAGATCACCAGGGTTTCACCCGCGATGGCACGAGTAAATGCCGGGGTCATACACCAGCTACGGGCAAATATCATTGGCTCGGTACTGAGGTGGGTGATCCCGAGCTCACCTTCCCAAGCCACTACATCCGCATGTTCAAAGCCAATAAAGGGTTTAAGCACCTGGATCAAGCTCTCCAGCACCTCTTCAAGGGTTTTGGCATCAGCGAGGGTGGCCACCCCGCCCAGCAAGGTCTGGGATTCTTGCCGATATTTGGCCTCCCGCTCACGACAGCGCACGAGATCGACCAAGGTGGTCTGCAATTTATCGCCAAGGGCTTCCAGTTCACTGTTGCCAATCATCTTGTTGCCTGCTCTGTTATGTTCTGCCGACTCAAGGGGTCAGGAAAATCACGCTCGATACCATCAGATTGCCGTGGGCCAGCTCGCCATTGGGCAGCCGCCCCTGCTCGCCGAAGGTAAAGGGGGTAATAAACGGGATCTTGCCGAGGCGAGCCTGGCTCTGTTCGACAAATTGGCACAACATATCACCTAGCGCCAAACGGCAACCAGCACAAAATATGATGAGGGCGCCGATAGGCTGCAATTCCACATCGACCCCATAGCCAGGCTCGACGCGCATGGCATTGAGGCTGAGCTGCAGCAACCCCTCCTGACTGCTGTACATCAGCAGCAGACGCTCCCCTTGCACCACATCGGTAAAGAGCCGCAGCCCGCCCTGTTCGGTCACTGCTTCGGGATGGGAGAGCTTATAGTAGGGAATGCCATCCAACGCCCCCACCTGACGAGCCAGCGGGGTGAGCGTGGTCTCCCGCAAGATTGCCCCCACCGGCCAGGGTTGCTCGCGCCCGCACCAGCGCGCATAAACCTCGGCGGCGGGCTGGTGATCGATGGTGAGCACCTCCCGCCCGTCGCAGGCGGTGATTTCGCCGCTAAACTCGGCTGGCACATAACCTGAGTGAAACTGAAAGGCCAGCTGGCAATCGGGATAGAGCACCGCCAGACCGATGCCATCCTGACTCACAGCGTCATCCCAGCAGAGCTGCCAGTCACCACTGACACTGTTGTCTGCCGCCGAGCCGCCCACCACAGGTACCGATGCACCAAGTTCGGCCTCGATACCGGCCAGCAGCCCCTCCTCCTTGCCGGGACTGGCGTGAAACAGGATCAGCTGGGGCAACTCGCCCGGTCGACCGCAGTCACTCATGGCACGGCGCAGCAACTGCCTCACATCCACCTCGTCACCGCTGGCACCGGCCACCCCGAAGGCCCCTTTGTCGTCATACAAGGCCGCCACCGCCAGTCCATATCCGTCTCTGGCGTGGTGACCCATCTCGGTCATGACGCCGCCGCAGGAGCTGCACCCCAGCAGACGGGTGGTCGGGAACTGGCGTTTGAGCGCTTCGCGCAGTATCGCCCCGTCATGGGCTTGGGTAAAATAGAGTAACAGCAGGGAGGGGGCCTGATTGGCAGGGTGGCGCAGCTGCGCGCAGATATCTTGGGCCGCCAGCGATGAATTCTGGGCGAGGGAGTGAACGGTCAGAAATTTCAACACCATCTCCTTGTTTTATCGAATGGCGGTCTCAAGCAAAAATCATACCTTTATCAAACAATTATCTCGCTTCACTTGCTAACATAGCTGTCAACTGAGCCCAATTACAGGACGCCCATATGTGGCAAAAAAACATCAATGACTTCGATCGGGTCGTTGCCATCGGTGGTGGCCACGGCATGGGTCGAGTGCTTTCATCCCTCTCGTTCCTCGGTCAACGACTCACCGGCATCGTCACCACCACCGATGATGGTGGTTCGACCGGACGACTGCGCAAGAGTCAGGAGTGCATCGCCTGGGGCGATCTGCGCAACTGCCTGAACCAGCTGGTCACCGATCCCAGCATCGGCAGCCTGTTGTTCGAATACCGCTTCGCTGGCAAGGGCGAGCTGGCGGGCCACAACCTTGGCAACCTGATGCTGCTGGCGCTCGATAATCTCTGTGTCCGTCCTCTTGATGCTATCAAGCTGATCAGTGACATGCTCAAAATCGAGTCACAATTGCTACCCATGTCTGAATTTCCCACCGATCTTTGCGCCCATATGGAGTGTGGCACCCAGATCCTGGGAGAGGTATCCATCGATCAACTGGCAACACCACCCCTCTCCCTCGGCCTGATGCCGGAGGTACAAGCGACCCGGGAAGCGGTGCTGGCACTGCAGCAGGCAGACATGATCATTCTGGGGCCGGGCAGTTTTCTCACCTCCATCATGCCGCCACTGCTGCTGGCCGAGATCGCCCAAGCCATCAACGAAAGCAGTGCCATGCTGGTCTTCGTCTGCAATCTGGTGGCGGAAAACGGCCCTGCCAGCCAGCTGGATCTGATGAGTCAGTGTCGCTGGCTGGAGTCGAGGGTGGGTCATGGGCGGCTGGACGCCATCCTGGCTCCCCAGGGCACGGGTGATGCGGGGGCCTGGCAAGGGCGGTTAATCGAAGCCGAGCTGGGTGAGCTTGAGCTGCCCCATCGGCACGATCGGTTGAAGCTGAAACTGGCGCTGGACAGGATCATCCAGCAACTGCTCAACCAGCGTTAGGCGACGGCCACGGCGCCCCGGCATCCCTGCATGGCGCCGCTACTGATAATCAGCAAGAAACGCGAGCACTTGGGGCAAGGAGACTTCCAGCAGTTGCAATTGGCGCTCGGCCTCGGCCACATCCGCCTGCTTGCTGGCCATCTCCAGTGCCATCACCTGCTGGTAGCTCGGCATTGCGCCGTAGCTGCCACAGGATGATTTCATGCTGTGGGCCACCCGGGCCAACGCATCCCATTCACCCTGCTCGTAAAGAGGCCTGAGCTGGCTTAGCTGTTCGCCCACCTCTTCGATAAACACAGCAATAACCACCGGCAACATCTCTTGGCCTATATCATCGGCCAACTGCTGCAACACCTTGCGATCCACCCACTCCATGTCAGGCTCCTCCAGAAAGGTATTCAAACAGACCATACTATAGATAGTTTTCGAGGCCGTCACTCACGACCAGGTCACTCATCAGTGTCACACACAGGACGCCAATTGGGTGATGCTGGGGATCAAACAGCAATAAATGTGATCCGCCTCGAAAGAGTGACACTGAATGCCTTATATAAACAACAAGTTAATTGCCAGCAATTAACAAGTGAGCAACAATCTTTGTCGTCAGCGTGCTGCTGCTCAGCAACACCTCTCATCCCTTTTGCCATTTATGGCTGCTGCGAAGAACCAGGGTAGGAATCTACCCTGGTATTTTTTTATCTCGAGCAGGCACTCTAGCAGCCACTTTGACTGGTCGCGACCCGTTCACCCATGCGGAACAGATTAAACTCGCCAGGGGCCATTCTGACCCAGTTCTCATTACCGGTCAGCGGACGGGTAGTGATCAGGGTCACCACATCGTTGGGCGTGGTCTCGCTTTGAAAGTCGATCACCACCTCTTCATCCAGCAGGCTCGCCTCGCCAAAGGGCGCACGGCGGGTCAGCCAGTGCAGGTTATTGCTGCAGTAGCTCATCACATACTCCCCGTCGGAGAGCAGCATGTTGAACACCCCGAATGCTCTCAGCTCATCGCACAGGGTGGCGAGATAGCGAAACATGGCGGGAAAGTTGGCAGGACGCTTGGGATATTTTTGCTCCAGCCGATCGAGTAGCCAGCAGAAGGCGTGTTCGCTGTCGGTATCCCCCACCGGGCGGTGGCGGCCGGTTGGCAGCTTCTTGTAACCGGTCAGCTGACCGTTGTGGGCGAAGGTCCAGTAACGGCCCCACAGCTCACGGGTAAAGGGGTGGGTATTTTCCAGTGACACGCAGCCACGGTTGGCCTGCCGAATGTGGCTGACCACGGCGCAGCTCTTGATGGGCAGCGCCTGTACCAGTCTGGCGATGGGAGATTGGGCGCTGGGCTCGGGATCTTTGAAGGTACGAAAGCCCTTCCCCTCGTAAAAGGTGATCCCCCAGCCATCCTTGTGGGGCCCTGTCTTGCCGCCGCGCAGCATCAACCCGGTAAAGCTGAAGCAGATATCGGTCGGCACATTGGCACTCATGCCGAGCAGTTCGCACATATCTGGCAGACTCCTTTCATGATTTGGCTGGTGTCATATCCGACCCCCAGCCGCGTTGACAGACAGCAGGGGAAGGTGCAATTCCTTCCCCTGTGACTGGCAGCAACCGGCCAATGGCGAACCATGCAACCGGTGCTGCCCTTGTCTCAGCGCGATAACCTGATTACTTGGCCATCTCTTTTTCGACCAGCTGGATCAGGATGTGGATCACCTTGATGTGTACTTCCTGAATGCGGTCGGCATAACCGAAGTGCGGCACCCGGATCTCGACATCCGCCAGACCCGCCATCTTGCCGCCATCCTTGCCGGTCAGGACGATAACCTTCATGCCTTTGGCGTGGGCAGCCTCGATAGCCTTGAGGATATTACCGGAGTTGCCGCTGGTGGAGATACCGAGCAGCACGTCACCACGACGGCCTACCGCTTCCACGTAGCGTGAGAAGACATAGTCATAGCCAAAGTCGTTGGAGACACAGGAGAGGTGGCTGGGATCAGAGATGGCGATACCGGCATAACCCGGACGGTTTTCACGGTAACGACCAGTCAGCTCTTCGGCAAAGTGCATGGCGTCACAGTGGGAACCACCGTTACCACAAGAGAGCACCTTGCCCTCTTCTTTGAAAGAGTCAGCCAGCAGTTTGGCGGCCGCTTCTATGTTTTTCAGGTTCTGCTCATCAGCCAGGAAGGCCTGCAGCACACTGGCAGCTTCGGTCAATTCATTGCGGATCAGTTCTTGATACATGATGTCTCTTCCACTATTTGGGTCACTTATCGCTGGCGGCTATTCTCGCACAAGCCAATCCCGGAGTCGCCCCCCTACCCACCACGGCACGGGTGCCTCATGAACGTTACGGGGATCACAGAGAGAAGGTAATGAACTTGTAAACAGCTTGATAACTTTGTGCGTATCAATTACAACAGAGGCCATATCCAACAGGTCAGACCTCTGGATCAGTGATACCACGTTGGCAACTTTATACACGCAAGGAGCAAGCAATGACGACGACCCTCACTCTGCTTGGGGTGATCCTGGTTATCGGAGCCCTGGCCTATCGCCGGGCATCCCTGTTCATCTCCACCCTGGTCACCGGCGCCGCTCTGGTGCTTGGCGCCATCTATGGTCATGTGCCCTTGCTGGTCTGGGCGCTGTTTGCGGTGATCGCCATCCCGCTCAACATGGTGGAATTTCGCCGCAACCAGCTGACCAAGCCGCTGTTCAAGATCTACAAATCGATCATGCCGGAGATGTCCCGCACCGAAAAAGAGGCGATCGAAGCGGGCACCACCTGGTGGGAAGCCGATCTGTTCGCGGGCAATCCGGACTGGAAAAAGCTGCACGCCATCCCGGTAAGTACCCTCTCTGCCGAAGAGCAGGCCTTTATGGATGGTCCGGTCGAGGAAGTGTGCCGCATGGTGAACGACTGGGAGGTGACCCACGAGCGCGCCGATCTCTCCCCCGAGGTATGGCAATACCTGAAGGACCACAAGTTCTTCGCCATGATCATCAAGAAGAAATATGGCGGCCTCGAGTTTTCGGCCTATGCCCAGTCCTGCGTGCTGCAAAAACTGACTGGCGCCAGCGCCGTGCTCGCCTCCACCGTCGGCGTGCCCAACTCGCTCGGCCCGGGCGAATTGCTGCAACACTATGGCACTGAGGCCCAGAAAGACCACTACCTGCCCCGTCTGGCAGTCGGCAAAGAGATCCCCTGCTTCGCCCTGACCAGCCCGGAAGCGGGTTCTGACGCCGGTTCCATCCCCGATTTCGGCATCGTCTGCAAGGGCGAGTGGGAAGGCAAAGAGGTGCTCGGTATGCGCCTCACCTGGAACAAGCGCTACATCACCTTGGCCCCCATCGCCACCGTGCTGGGTCTGGCCTTCAAACTGCGTGACCCGGAACACCTGCTGGGTGACGAAGAGGAGCTAGGCATCACCTGCGCCCTCATTCCAACTCATATCAAGGGTGTCGGCATTGGCCGTCGCCACTTCCCGCTCAACGTGCCGTTCCAGAACGGCCCGACTCAGGGCAAGGATGTGTTTGTCCCGCTCGACTTCATCATCGGCGGCCCGGCCATGGCCGGTCAGGGCTGGCGCATGCTGGTGGAGTGCCTGTCGGTCGGTCGCGGTATCACCCTGCCCTCCAACAGTACCGGCGGTGTCAAGATGCTAGCCCTGGCGAGCGGCGCCTACAGCCGCATCCGTCGCCAGTTCAAGCTACCTATCGGCAAGATGGAAGGGATCGAAGAGCCGCTGGCTCGCATCGGCGGTAACGCCTACATCATGGGCGCCGCCGCAACCCTGACAGTGACCGGTATCGATCTGGGGCAAAAGCCGTCGGTCATCTCTGCCATCGTCAAATACCACCTCACCGACCGTGCCCAAAAGTGCATCATCGATGCCATGGATATCCACGGCGGCAAGGCGATCTGCATGGGCCCCAACAACTATCTGGCCCGTGGCTATCAGGGTGCCCCCATCGCCGTCACGGTGGAAGGGGCCAATATCCTGACCCGCAGCATGATCATCTACGGTCAAGGCGCCATCCGCTGCCACCCGTATGTGTTGCCGGAGATGCTGGCTGCCAGCCATCCCGACAAGGAGCAGGCACTGAAGGATTTCGACAAGGCCATGTTCAGCCACGTCGGCTTTGCCATCAGCAACCTGGTGCGCAGCTTCTGGCTGGGGATCACCGGCGCTCGCTTCGCACCTGCACCTTACAAGGATCAGACCAAGGGCTACTACCAGCAGCTCTCCCGCCTCTCGGCCAACCTGGCATTCCTGTCAGACATGGCGATGGGCACCCTGGGTGGCGAACTGAAGCGCAAAGAGCGGGTCTCCGCTCGCCTTGGCGACATACTGAGTCAGCTCTATCTGGCCTCCAGCGCCCTCAAGCGCTATCAGGACGAGGGACGCCAGCAGGCCGACCTGCCGCTGCTGCACTGGGCTCTGCAAGATGCCATGTTCAAGGCGCAAGAGGCGATCGACGAGCTGCTGCGCAACTTCCCGAACCGCTGGATTGGCCTTGCCCTGCGCGCCGTGGTGCTGCCACTGGGCCGTGACCTCAACCGTCCGTGCGACAAGCTCGATAGCCAGGTCGCCCGTCTGCTGCAAACCCCGAGCGAGACCCGCAGCCGTCTGGCCAAGGGGCAGTATCTGACCCGCGAAGAGGGTAACCCCTTCGGACTGCTGGAGCAGGCGCTCGATGACGTGCTGGCCGCCGAGCCGCTGTTTGACAAGGTCTGCAAAGCAGATGGCATCAAGCGTCCCTTCACCCAGTTGAACAAGGTAGCCGACATTGGCCTGGCCGCTGGCGTACTGACCCAGAGCGAAGCCGAGCTGCTGCGCTGCGCCGAAGTGAGTCGCCTGCGCACCATCAACGTCGATGATTTTGACCCCATCGATCTGGTGGCCAACAAGAAGCTGTTTGAAGCCTCCGCTTACCATCACGCGGCCTGATAACCACGCCTCGACAACGCCTCCCTTGTGGAGGCGTTTTTTTATCTTCTCTCACCCCTGTCAATGACCTCCAATGCCATTGCCCGCGATCACAGCTCCCCCGACCAGCTGCGGGCCCCGTGTGGTCAGCCGGGAAAAAAGGCACAATAGCCGATAAATCGAATCACCAAGGAAGCCAAGATGACCCTTGAGCACCTGATCCTGTGGCGCCGCGACCTGCACCGCCTGCCGGAAGCCGCCTGGAAAGAGTTTCGCACCACCAGCCTGATTGCCCACCACCTAAGCGAGCTCGGCTATCGCATCGTGCTCGGCGACAAGCTGCTGGCCAGCAACCTGATGATGGGTCGTGATGTGGATGTGGCGGCCGAAAAGGCTCGCGCCCGCCGTCAGGGAGCCCATCCCGACTGGCTGGAGCGGATCGGCGATGTCACCGGGCTGATGGGTGAGCTGGATACCGGCCGTCCCGGCCCGACCTTGGCCTTTCGCTTCGATATCGATGCGGTGGAGGTGGAGGAGTCCAACGCCGAACAGCACCAGCCGCAGCAAGAGGGCTTTGCCTCCCACAACAAGGGGTGGATGCACGCCTGCGCCCACGATGGCCACACCGCCATCGGCATGGGGCTGGCCAGCCAGTTGATGGCGATGAAGGAGCAGCTGTGCGGGCGCATCAAGCTCTTCTTCCAACCCGCCGAAGAGGGATGTCGCGGTGGCAAGGCGCTGGCGGCCGGCGGCACACTCGATGACGTGGATGCCCTGCTCTCGCTCCATATCGGCATTCACGCCGGTAGCGGCGAGCTGGTGATCAACCCCACCGAATTTCTCTGCTCCACCAAGTTCGACGTCCACTTTATGGGCACCGCGGCCCACGCCGGGCTTGAGCCAAATGCTGGCAGCAATGCGCTGGCCGCCGCCTGCATGGCCACCACCGCCATGCTCGGCATTCCCCGCCACCGCGACGGCATGACTCGCATCAACGTCGGCCAGCTTCACGGTGGCAGCGGCCGCAACGTCATTCCCGATCATGCCGAGCTGCACGGTGAAACCCGTGGCGCCGACAGCACCCTCAACGACTACATGTTCAGTCAGG
Organism: Aeromonas sp. EERV15; assembly: GCF_900079845.1. Lineage (NCBI taxonomy): Bacteria > Pseudomonadati > Pseudomonadota > Gammaproteobacteria > Aeromonadales > Aeromonadaceae > Aeromonas > Aeromonas sp. EERV15. The sequence goes on from NZ_FKKY02000002.1 coordinate 151,162, forward strand.
TGCAGCGCATCGTCGAAGGCACCTCCCTCGCCCACGGCGTCACCTACCGCATCATCAAACAGGGTGAGGCGATTGCGCTGGAGAACAGCCCGGCGCTGCAAGCCGAACTGGCGGCGCTGGCCCGCAAACAGGGGCTCGCCACCATCCAGACTCGCCGCTTTGGCGCCAGCGAAGATGCCGGTTTTTTGATGGAGCGGGTGCAAAAGCAGGGGGGCGAAGCGGCTTACCTCATTCTGGGGGCCGATCTGGCGGCACCGCACCACCACAACGCCTTCGATTTCGATGAGCGGGTGATGCAAAGCGGCGTCGAGCTGCTGGCCGCCTGGGCCCGCGCCCGCTTGGGTGTGGCAGAACCAGTCCTGGGCTGACGCAGCCCGCCCTTGATATCTCTCGCAGTCCAATTACTGACTGACGGGATCAAAAAAGGCGCCTCGGCGCCTTTTTTTCTGCAAGAAAACCTGAGCGTTACTCGCTGCGCTTGCGATGCACATCGGGGCGGCCACCGGTCACACTATCGGCTCTCCCCTCCTCTTTGGCCTTTTCTGCGCGTTTCTTGCGCATCTCACGCGGATCGGCGGTCAAGGGCCGATAAATCTCGATCCGATCCCCGTCGTGCAGCGACTCACTCCCTTTCACCGGGCGGCTGTAGATGCCGAACTTGTTAACCGCCAGATCGATCTCGGGGTGCTTTTGCACAATGCCGGACTGCTCGATGGCTGCCTGCACGCAGGTCTCGGACGGCACGCGTAGCGCAATCACCGTCTGCTGTTGCGGCAAGGCATAGACAACCTCGATATTGAGCTGGTCAGACACCGTAGACCTCCTTCGCCCGCTTGGAGAAGGCGGAGACCATGGAGCTCACCAGATCGCGGAACACCTGACCAAATGCCATCTCGATCAGCTTGGAGGTAAATTCGAAATCAAGATCAAACTCCACCTTGCAGGCATCCACATCGAGCGGGGTAAAGGTCCACCAACCCGCCAACTTGCGAAACGGGCCATCGACCAGCTCCATCCTGATCTGACGGTTCACATCCAGCTGATTGCGAGTGGTAAAGGTCTTGGCAATGCCAGCCTTGGCCACATCCACCGATGCAGTCATGTAGTCATCACCCGCCTCGTGGACACGGCTGCCGACACAACCGGGCAAAAATTGCGGATAGGCATCCACATCGTTAACCAACTTGAACATCTGTTCTGCACTGAACATCACCAGGGCACTGCGCGTAATCCGGGGCATGGCTTTTCCTCATCCAATCGGCGCGATTTTATCACCATGTTTCCGGTTGTGGAGCGAAAACCTCAGCCAAACCGCTCATAAAGCCACCAGTTGACTTGCAGCGCGTTTTACAGCCGCTCACGCCTACGTATAATACGAGCCTCCTAGTCATTGCCGGAAATCGCCCGTCATGAGCAAAAAAAACAGTAAAAACAAAGCCGGGTCCAGCACCATTGCTCTGAACCGAGCCGCCCGCCACGAATACTTCATCGAAGAGAGAGTGGAAGCTGGCTTGTCCCTGCAAGGGTGGGAAGTCAAATCCCTGCGGGCGGGCAAGGCCAATATCAGCGAAGCCTACGTCATCTTCTTGCAGGGTGAAGCCTTCCTGTTCGGCTCCAGCTTCCTGCCGCTGAACGCCGCGTCCAGCCATGTGGTCTGTGATCCGACCCGCACCCGCAAACTGCTGCTGAGCCGCCGTGAAATCGACAAACTCGAAAGCCTGACCGCCCGTCAGGGCTACACCATAGTGCCACTGGCTCTCTACTGGAAAGAGTGCTGGGTCAAGGTCGAAATTGGTCTGGTGAAAGGTAAAAAAGAGCACGATAAGCGCGAAGATACCAAGGCGCGCGAATGGGATCGGGAAAAATCCCGCATCATGAAGAACAAAAATCGCGGCTAATCCCCGGTTATCCGGACTCACACTCCGGATGTTCAGGGCCAGCAAGTCATTCTGCTCCCCCCCTGCGCAGTTGACCCGAGTCAGCTGAGCACAATAAATCAGCAAACAGCCAAATGACCAGAGGGAATGGTTATCAACGCCTTGCTATAACAGCATTTTTGCGTACAATCGCTTCTAACAACTTGGGGCTGATTCTGGATTCGACAAGATTCACGAAACCCAAGGTGCATGCCGAGGTGCGGTAGGCCTCGTTAACAAACCGCAAAAAAATAGTCGCAAACGACGAAAACTACGCACTAGCAGCTTAATAACCTGCATAGAGCCCTTCTACCCTAGCTTGCCTGTGTCCTAGGGAATCGGAAGGTCATCCTTCACAGGATCGTGTGGAAGTCCTGCTCGGGGCGGAAGCATTAAAACCAATCGAGCTAGTCAATTCGTGGCGTGTCTCTCCGCAGCGGGTTGGCGAATGTAAAGAGTGACTAAGCATGTAGTACCGCGGATGTAGTAATTTTGGACGGGGGTTCAAATCCCCCCAGCTCCACCAAACGTTTGGAAAGGGCCACCTCAAAAGAGGTGGCCCTTTTTTATCGCGTTTAAAACCTCAACGTCTCATAAAAAGCGCAGGGGAATATTCACACCTGGGGCTGTCACGTCCACAAACTGGTCAATACCACGCCACAACCGGGCATGCTCACGCACAGCTTGCTGATAGGCCCAAGTGGCGATGGCGGTAGAACGCTCGGCGTCGACGCTCACCAGAGGGGCCAGCTCGTCCGTGAGGTACGCCCCGTGAGTCAGGATATTCTGCTCGTACCAAGCATCCCTGTGCTCGGGAGCGGCAAGAAAATCCCGTTTGCTCCGGTTACAGTTGGCGTGTGCCAGTACGAAGTTGTGGCCCAAATCGATTGGATAACGACGCCAGGGGATGAAATGGTCTACCTCACCACTCCCGTGTATCGCCTTGTTACAGTAAAAACAGGTTCCCCCCTGCAAGTCCCTCAATACCTCTCCTACTCGCCCCAACGCCTGACGGCTTGAACCAAATAGAAAATTCTCCAACCCCACACTTGGGCCAATCAGTGGCTGATTACCCTTGATGTCGCAGATAAGCTGTAACCAATGCTGTCGGGAGAGGGAGACCACCAGATCGTAAAAGCGGTGGAGACAGTAGAGAATGCCGGGGTTAAGGCAGATATGATCCGCGCCCCTTTGATGAGGATAGAGGTGGCACTCCTCTCGCCCACCCAGGATCTGCAGACGCCACAAGGGTCCCTCAACAAGGATGCGCCGAACTCGGGCAAGAAGAGGCCGCCAGGCGTCGTGACGACGCAGTGCAGTTACCGAACGGACCCCCTCTGCACGCAGCTGGGACAACTCCGTCAGCATGATGGCCTGACGACCGCTGCTCTGTTTGAGCAAGGTGGCCGTTTCTCCCGTCGCCGAATAGGGCAGACTGTGCTGCCAATAGAGCTCCACAAACTTGGTGGTCAGTTCGTCCAGCGTAATGGTGCGAGCCGCAGTCAGATCATGGGTCTCGCTGCTGCGCTCAATCGCGATATCCGCAATTCCGTGGAGCAAGGCGCACTTGTAAGTGGCAACAAAATCGCCCTCGGTAAAGATGCGTTGCAGATAGGCAATAAAGGCGAGTTGCTGCTCAGGGGAGGCGTGCATGTTCGCCCCCAAGGATCAGACTCTGCCAACTCAAGCCGGTACGCGCCAAAGCATCTTCCTGTGGTTCTGACACATGGAGCAGTGTCATCCCCTCCCCCAATGCAAGCCGCTCCACTTCATCGGCAGCCACCGGGTACATGGCTCGCTCCCGCATCTCCTGCTCCGAGATAACCAGGCGAAGACTCAGTACCAGATAACCATCTGGTGAGAGCAGCTCATGAAGACGTGCCAGAGCCAAGGGACGAAATTCCGGGGGTAGATGCATCCAGACAGCACTGAGCAAAATCAGATCAAAAGCGCCTGTCACACGAGAGAGAGCAGGCATAGCGTCACTGACCCACGCCACCGCAACATCCCGGGTATGGCATTGTCCCAGCGCTGCGAGTGCCGGACAGGGCTCAACAGCGACCACACGGTGGTCCTGATGGAGCCCGGCTAAAAACTCAGCATCCCGACCACTGCCAGCCCCCACATCGAGCAACCGGTGCGGCGCCGCCAGGAGCCAAGGCTCCAGCAGAGTGAGCCAGTCGCAATGAACGGCGCGAGCAGATACCTGCTGGTAACGGGTCGCCAATTCGGTGGCGTGGCGCTGGTAGTAATCGAGGGACACAATGCGTTCCAATCGGAAAATAAAGAGAAATAGTCTCACAAGATCAGTGGGTTGACTATGACAAGGACGACACTGTCCAGACATGAACGATTAAGGATGCAAAGGAATTTACGACAAACCAGGCCTTGACCCAAAGAACTGCGACAAGAGGGTTCTGAATGATGCTACAGCGCAACAATTCGGGTAATATTTAGCCAACACACTGATCTCTCGGCACTTATTATCGCTATGAGAGGTCAACGCCAGATGGAGATGGCTATTGATGAACTCGACTGATGTCGTGGCCCTGTTTGGGGATGACAAGATTCTTTCTTTTGACCTTGAACTGACCCGGGATGAAAAACTCCGTCATCTGGGTGCCCTCCTAGCTGATCGTGAGCTCAATCTCAAGGGCCCGCAGGATCTTTCCATCAAGGCGTTAAATGCGCTGGCACAAGAGGCTGATGTGGTCCTTGGCCACAATATTCTCGATTTTGATCTCCCCTGGTTGGCCAAACAGGCGGTACGTCCCCAGTTGCTTCTCGAAAAACCGGTAATAGATACCCTCTATCTATCCCCCCTTGCCTTTCCCAAAAACCCCTATCACCGCTTGGTCAAGGATTACAAACTGGTTCGGGATACCCTCAATGATCCGGTCGCTGATGCAAGGCTCGCCATGCAGATCTTCTCGGAACAGTTGATAGCCCTGCAAGCCTTGCCTCTGACCCAATTGCAGCTTTATCAATACCTGTTCAACCAGGGAGTCATGGCGCAATTTAACACTCAGGGTCTGTCACTGGTGTTTGCCAGACTGACAGGCCGCCCGCCAGTGAGAGTCTCAGAGCTACCCACCCTGATCAAGAGCATTGCCCATGAGAAGGCTTGCCCCAATCAGCTCAACCGGGTGATTGGCGATGCCCTGCGTCAACCTATGCTGCTGTTACCGTTGGCTTATGCCTGCGCCTGGTTGCCCGTTTCCGGCGGCAACTCTGTGCTGCCGCCCTGGATTTGGCGCCGCTTTCCCCAAACAGCAGAGATCATTCACACTGTCCGCGAGCGCCACTGTGGTCATGCCGACTGCAGTTATTGTCAGGAGAACCACGACGCACGCCGCCATCTGCAACGTATCTTTGAGCTCGACAACTTCCGTAATTTGCCTGATGGGACACCATTGCAGAAGACCTTGATCGAGGAGGCCATGGCTGGCGTCGCACTGCTCGGCATACTCCCTACCAGCGGCGGCAAGTCGCTCTGCTACCAGCTCCCGGCACTGGTGCGTAACCAGCGCAGTGGTGCGCTCACTGTGGTGATCTCCCCCCTGCAGGCACTGATGAAGGATCAGGTGGACAACCTTAAACACAAGGCCGGTATCGAAGGGGTTGCCGCCATCTCGGGGCTGCTGACGCTGCCAGAGCGAGGCGCGATTCTTGAGCAGATCCGCATGGGGGATATCGCCCTGCTCTATATCTCCCCCGAGCAGCTGCGCAACCGCACAGTCAAACAGGCAATACGGCAACGTCAGATCGGTGGCTGGGTATTTGACGAAGCGCACTGCCTGTCGAAATGGGGACATGATTTTCGCCCTGACTATCTCTACTGCGCCAAGGCCATCGCCGCCATTGCCAGCGAGCAGCAGGTCCCCATGCCTCCTGTCTTCTGCTATACCGCCACTGCCAAGCCGGATGTGATTGAGGATATCTGCGCACAGTTTCTCGACAAGCAGCCCCGACCGCTTCGCAGACTGGAAGGGGGGGTTGAACGTACCAACCTCGAATATGCCGTCGTTGAGTGCCCAGGACTCAATAAACAGGGCCATATCCTCAACCTGCTCGAGCAGTTCTTTGGCGGGGAGAAGCCCGGCTCCTGCGTTATCTACTGCGCAACCAAGCGTAGCGTGGACGAGTTGGCTGATTTCCTCGGCCAGCAACAATCCCTCACCGTCGCGCGCTTTTACGCCCGAATGGACAGTGCCCAAAAGAAAGCAACCCTCGAACAATTTATCAGTGGCGAGATCCGGGTCATCTGCGCGACTAATGCCTTTGGGATGGGCATCGACAAGGATGATGTGCGTCTGGTCATTCATGCCGATATCCCCGGCTCGCTCGAGAACTATTTGCAAGAGGCGGGGCGAGCGGGCCGCGATACAGAGCAAGCCCACTGCGTGCTGCTGTTTGATGCACAAGACATCGAGAAACAGTTCCAGCTCGAGGCCATGAGTGAGGTCAGCCTGCGCGATATCAAACAGATCCTGCGCGGAATAAGACTCAGGGCCAGCAAAGGAGGCAAGCAGGAGAACAACCCGCCACTGGTCGCAACCAGCGCAGAGCTCATCAACCAGCCAGAGGTGGAAACCAGCTTCGCTGCCGATGACAACAATGCGGATACCAAGGTCAAGACAGCTATCGCCTGGCTCGAGCGAGCTGGCTATCTGGAGCGCAGCGACAACATCACTCAGGTATTTCAGGGACGCCCCCTGTTTGCTTCCACCGAGGAGGCGATGAAAAGGGTAGACAGTCTGAAACTGGCTCCCAAGGCCAACGCCATCTGGCAAGCTGTTATCCAGGCGCTGATGAGTGCTGCCGATGATGATGGTCTCAGTGCCGATACCATTGCCGAAGAGGCAGGCCAATACATGGCGGACCAAGGAAGTGGTGTTCAGGCCAGCGAAGTGATGCGGGTACTCACCCAAATGGCGGATGTAGGTCTGCTCTCTCAGGGGATGTTACTGACTACCTGGCTTCGCCCCAAAGGAAGAGACAATGCACGGGTGCTCTGCGGGCAAGTACACAGCATTGAAAAGGCGATGCTGGACACCTTGCGTGAAAAAGAACCCGAACCTGATACAGGGCAAGGGCTGATCTTTAACATTCGACTGGTCAATCAGGCCATCAAAGATCTGGGGCATGAGCGGTGTAACCCTGGCTTGCTGCGCAATTTGCTGACCAGCTGGGCCCAGGATGGTCGCTCGGGGGGCGAGAAAGGCTCCATTGATGTCAAATATCTCTCTCGGGATCTTTACCAACTCACCTTCAACCGAACCTGGTCCCAGATTGAGCAGACAATTGATCAACGCCATCGCGTCACAGGCGCCACCCTCGATTTTCTCTACACCCTGTTGGCAAGCAGCGAAGAGAGTGTCCAGCGTCAAGTGATGCTGTCATTTGCCCTGGAACAACTGGTCAAATACCTGCGAGAAGACATGGATGTGGCTCAGCTAATGAACAAGCGGGAGGCAAGCAGCCAGCAGGAGTGGTTGCTCAAAGGGGCAGAGCGGGCACTGCTCTACCTGCATGAGCAACACGCCATCGTGCTGCAAAATGGTCTTGCAGTGTTCCGAAGCGCCATGACCCTCACTCTGACGGCTGAGCGGCAGCAACAATACAACAAGGCAGACTATCAGCCACTTGAGCATCACTATCGCCAGAAGGTGATTCAGATCCATGTGATGAATGAATACGCCCGCATCAGCCTGGAGCACTTCAAGAAAGCCAAAAAGCTGGTGACAGACTACTTCTCCATGGAAGCTGACAAGTTCCTCGGTCACTACTTCAAAGGGCGCAACAAGATCCTGGAGCTGGCGACCAGCGAACACTCCTGGAAGCGCATCGTCGAAGATCTTCACAACCGTTCCCAGGAACAGATCGTCCAGGCACCGCCCGAGCAAAACTTGCTGGTACTGGCAGGGCCGGGGTCAGGCAAGAGCAAGGTGATTATTCACCGCTGCGCCTATCTGATGCGGGTCAAGCAGATCTCCCCATCGCGGATCATGTTGCTCTGTTACAACCATAATGCGGCGATGTCCCTGCGCCGACGCCTGACCGAGTTGCTGGGGCGTGACGGAGCACGGGTCTCGGTATTCACCTTTCACGGTCTCGCAATGAGTCTGACAGGCAATGCGGTGCAAAATCGGACATCCGACGATATCGACTTTACCACCATCATTGATGACGCAATCAAGCTGCTCCGGGGAGAGCAGAGCCAGCTCGGTCTAGAGTTGGAAGAGCAGCGGGAAAAGCTGCTCGGTGGGCTGCAATTTCTGCTCGTCGACGAGTATCAGGACATTGATGAACAACAGTACCAGCTTATCGCGGCACTGGTGGGCAAAAGCGAAGAGGATGAGGAGGCCCGACTGCATCTGATGGCTGTGGGTGATGATGACCAATCGATCTACGCCTTTCGCGAAGCGAACGTCAGCTTTATCCGTCGCTTCGAACAAGATTACAACGCCCAGACGCACTACCTGACCTGGAACTACCGCTCAACAAGCCACATCATCGAAACGGCTAACCAGCTGATAGAACACAATCTGGATCGCATGAAGCGTTCGCACCCCATTGTGATCGATGAACGGCGCAAGATGGAGGTACCGGGTGGCGCTTGGGAAGGGCTGGAGCCTGCACACGGCAAAGTCATCGTCCAATCCTGCACTGACGCAGCCCAACAGGCCGCTGAAATCGTCAGACACATCACACTGATCCGTGAAAAAGATCCGACATGCCCACTGGAATCTATCGCAGTACTGGCTCGCAATGGGCTGGATAAAGAAGAGCTGGCATGGGTACGTTCAGCACTCGCGGATGCTTCTATTCCCTGCAGATTTACCCTGGATCGAGAGCATGGCTTCCCGATACATCGTTGTCGCGAGATCTTGCGCTACCAGAACTGGTTGCATCAACAAGGCCACGCACTCCTGACAGCGCAACAACTTGCCGCACCACTCCCTCCTCTTGATCAGGCAAACCGCTGGGAAACCTTGCTGTACGATCTGATTGCCCAATGGCAGGAGAGTCAGGGAGAGCAAGCGCTGTCGGCGCACTATTTCCTGCAGTTCCTTTACGAATATCTGAGCGAGCAGCGTCGCCAGATCCGCTTTGGCAAGGGCGTGCTCCTCAGCACGGTGCATGGCGTTAAAGGGGAGGAGTATCGCCATGTTTTGATCCTGGATGGCGGATGGCAACGCTGCGCAGAAAACAATGCGAACAACATCGAGGAAGAGCGACGACTATTCTATGTCGCAATGACCCGAGCAATCCAACGGTTAGTGGTTATGTCCCGCGCTGACCAGCGGCATCCCCACCTCCCTCTCATTGCCAAACGTTGTGACAACGAGTCGATCCAGGCCACCCCCCCTGTACGGCAACGCCGTTTTGCCATCATGGGTATGCGTCAACTGGATATCGGTTATGCCGGACGTAGCAACGAAAACCACTCGATACACCAGAACCTGCGGCAATTACACGTCGGAGACGCAGTGCGTATCGATATCGACAAGCGTCAGAAACTTCATGTTTTCCATGGTCAAACACCCGTTGCTCGCCTCTCCCAAAGTGCTCATCAGATCTGGCAGCACCAGTTTGCCACTATCCGGCACGCCAACGTGATCGCCATGATTGAGCGAAGCAAAGAACAGGAAGACGATGCCTACCAGGAACAAGTTCGAAGTGAACGATGGGAACTGCCCATTATCGAGCTGGAGTTATAACTGCCATATGGGAGAGTGGTCTACCACTCTCCCATATGGCAAGGCTCACACCAGCCCGTCGGCATGCTGTGGATCAATATTGAGTCAATTGATGTTGGCCGCTGCATTTTAATGCACTTACAATATGTGCCCAATTCTGTTGGATTCCTTCTGATGTTCCGCCAATGTGATCGCCTATTCCTGTTTCTCCTGCTACTGCTCTGGGGCGTGGCGGTGCAAGCTATTACCAGTCTGAATGAAGACGAGTTCGATCTGTCTGAGCGCGCTTGGCTGTCATCACACCGTGAGCTGGTCATCGGCATGCCGATGATGGGTGATCCTCCATACAGCTATAAGGATGCAGATCAGCGCTTTACCGGCCCAGTCCCCGACATTACACAGCAAATTGCCAGAAAACTCGGTTTGACCCTACGCTACAAGGTCTACCCCTCCTATACGGATGCACTGACCGGACTTGACTACGGCGAAGTGGACATGCAGGTCAACTACCAACCGGGCGAGCAGTGGCGCTCCCATATCATCTCTCTCCCGTTTTTGCTCTCCATACCACGCGGCGTGCTACTCAACAATGGCAAAATGGAGCTGTCACGACAGGATGCCCATGGTTTGCACTGGGTCTGTGTCACGGGAGTCAATGCTTGCAGTGAATTGAAAAAACTGGGATTTCCCCGTGTGACCGAGGCAGAGAGTCGCAGCGAAGCGGCCTTTATGCTCAAAAAGCGCATGGCTGACGCCTATCTGGCCGATATGCCGTCACTGGTGATGGTGAAAGAGCAGCACCCCAAAACCGGTTTCACAATCGTGACCCCTGAATGGGTGAGCGCGACATCCTTCTCCATCAATATGAGCCGGAGCAACCCGGCACTGATCAGTCTGGTCACCAAGGCCTTCAACGAGATCCCGGTTGAAGATCGCCGCCTTATGCTGAAAGCAGCAACAGCGCACAAGAATTCTGACCCCGAAGAGATTACATCGAACCAATTTACCGCCGAGGAGCAGCAGTGGCTCAGCCAGCATGGCGTGCTGACCTACAGCGTTTTCCCTGACTGGATATCGATGAGCGAGTTCAATTATCGTGGCCAGCTGGTCGGTTTTGTCGCAGAGCTGATGGAATTGATGCGTCAATACTCCGGGCAGGAGTTCTCTCTGGTACGCACCCACATCTGGAGTGAAGCCCTGAATTTACTCAAAGCGCGGCAGATTGATTTTATTCCCACCATAACGCCAAGCGTTGAACGTAACCAGTTTGCGCTGTTTACCCCCAGCTATCTGTTTGTCGATCGGGTGGTCATTGGCACCAAGCGCAGCGCGGACTTAACCGATATATCCCACTTACGGGGAAAACGTGTCGGCATGGTGCATGGATCGGTAGATAAAGAACTGCTGGCCAACATCGGAGCCCACCCGATTCAGGTCAACAATGACAACCGCTTGCTGGAGCTGCTGGATCATGGCGATGCGGATTACGTCCTGTTAACCATGCCCTCACTGAACAAGCGAGTCAGCGAGCACTATCAGATTGTCTATGCCGGCAAAGACCTGCGCCTGCCGATAGCCATGGCCACTCGACAAGACCCCATGTTGCAGCGGATCCTCACCAAGGTGCTCTATTCCATACCACCGGAAGAGCTCGACAAGCTGGAAAAACGCTGGCTCTCCACGAACGTGCAAACCGGTATCAATGCCGAAACCGTGCTGCTCTGGTTCGCCATTGTCGGTGCTGCCGCCGCCCTGTTGTTTGCCCTGTTCTGGGCATGGAACCGCACCCTGCAACAGGAAATCATGCAACGTCACAGAGTAGAGAAAAAGCTCAATGAACAGCTGGTATTCGTCCAGACCCTGCTCGACTCCCTGCCCAACATGGTGGCCTTGCGGGATCGCCAGCATCACCTGACCCTCTGCAACCGGGCATACCGCGAGCTGTTTATCGGTGACAGCTCAGCAGGCGATGGCTGGGGCTATATGACCGATGACGAGCGGCAACAGATGCTGCGCGAAGAGCGTGCGGTCTGGGAAACCGGCGAGATCTTCGAGGGATCGGGTTATACCCAGCGCGAAGATGAGGTCCCCCTGCATGTGGTTTACGTCAAACTGCCATACCGGGCACCGGACGGTTCTATTCAAGGGGTGCTGACGGTATTGACCGATGTCAGCGCCCTCAAAGCTGCCGAGGACAAGATCCGGGAAGTGGAAGCGCGATTGCGTGATATCACCGACAGCATGCCGGGGGTCGTCTATCAATATCTCTGGCAGGAAGCTGGCAAGGGACAGTTTCTCTACCTGTCTCAGGGGGCAAGCAACATTCTGGGAATGTCACGGAAAATGTTGCAGGCATCAGAATCCGGCGGGGCCATCTTCGGACTCAATGATCCGGCTCACAAGGTATTTGTTGACGAAGTAGCACGCCATGCTCGCGCCCTTGAGCCGCTGGATATGGAGGTACAGGTGCCCTCGGTGCAAGGGGAGCGCTATTTTCAAGTGCGTGGCAACTTTGTACCGCAAGCCAATGGTCATCGGCTGCTTAACGGGGTCGTACAGGACATCACCACTCTCAAACAACAAGAGCATGCACTGCGTGAGGCGCGTGCCGCTGCCGAACAGGCGATGCAGGCCCGTAGCCGCTTTTTGGCCACCATGAGCCATGAGCTGAGAACCCCCATCTCGGGCATGCACGGCATGCTGGAGCTACTGCGCATGAGCGAGCTCAATGATGACCAGCGCTATCTGCTGCGCAATGTGGAGAGCTCGGCTAATAACCTGCTTTATCTGGTCAACGACATCCTCGATTTTTCCAAAATTGAAGCGGGTCAGCTCAACCTCAACACCCAATCATGCCGGTTGCAATCGGTCATCTGTGATGTGATCCGTGGCCATGCCACTTTGGCCTATGGCAAAGGGTTGAACGTGGCGATCCACTGGGATGATGCCCTGCCTGATCTGGCAGATATCGACCCGATCAGAGTCGGCCAGGTTATCTCCAACCTGCTCAATAATGCGGTGAAATTCACCGAGCGAGGCTCTGTTACTATCCGGGCCAGTTACGATGAACAGCAGTTGGTGATCGCCGTCGCTGATACCGGGATCGGTATCGCCACAGAGAAACTCGGGCTGCTCTTCACCCCGTTTGAACAGGTGGAGTCCGATATCACCCGCCGCTTTGGCGGTACCGGTCTCGGTCTGACCATCTGTGAACAGTTAGTTAAAAAAATGGGCGGTACCCTAGCGGTCAGCAGTCAGGCCGGTGAAGGCTCCTGTTTCAGTTTCACGATCCCATTGGTGAATGGTCTGTGGGAACCGCTAGCCCTCGCGGGCAGCGAATGGTGGTTTGTGGGTGATGACCCTGGCTTGCAGGCCACCATGGCACGGCTGGGTGCCACATTAATGCCACTGGATGCACAACTGCTTACAGAAGGTCTGAGCGGTTTGCTACTGGCTGAAGAGTGCGCCCTTGAAACGGCGTTGGGGAGTGACTGGCACACCTTGTTGCTAAACAGTTCACTCAAAGGGGTGGTGGTCTCGCCTCGCGAAGCGCTGCGGGCACGCATGGGCTCCGAACACTGGTGGCGTCTGGGCCACTCCCCCCTCTACCCTGACCTCTTGCTCGAGAGCTGTCGCGAATTGACGACCGAGCGAGCAGTCACCCACGGGATAGCCAGCATCGAAAAACTGGGGGGCCGGGTGCTGGTAGCAGACGATCATCTGGTCAATCGTGCGCTGCTGACCCGCCAGCTGGCTATTTTAGGGGTAGATTGCCACGTGGTGGAAGATGGCGAAAAAGCGTTGCATGCTTGGAAAAATGAGCACTTCGCGCTACTGCTCACCGACTGCCATATGCCAAAGCTGGATGGTTACACTCTGACCCAAACCTTGCGGGCAGAAGGGGTAGAGGCCCCGATCATCGGGGTCACCGCCGACACCTCGGAAGAAGCCTCTGCTCGTATGGAGGCCGCGGGCATGAATGGCATGCTGTTCAAACCCTACTCGCTGGACTCGCTGCGCCAGATGTTAACCCGCTGGTTGCCTGCGGCACCTGCAGCTGCAACCAGCTTGTCAGAGCCGGACTCTGCGTCCACATTAGGCGAACGCTGGCAAGGGCTGTTTGGCGATCTCGAGACCGCCAAAAGCATGGCCAGTGAGTACATGGCTTCTAATCGCAAAGATTGCAAAGATATGGAAGAAGCGATCGCCGCTGGTGATAGCGAGGAATTAGTGGAGGTCGCCCACCGTATCAAGGGGGCAGCCAGAATGGTTGGTGAAGTACTGTTAGCAGCACAGGCGGCTAAGCTTGAATCTGCGGCGCGTCTGAAACAACTCAATGAGCTTGAACATTTGGGGCAAGGGGTAAGCGAATTGATGAACGACGTTGAACATAACATGGGATTGTGGCTCCATGAATAAAGCGGCAAATGAGCTGGTCATCATGGTCGTGGAAGACCATGCGTTTCAGCGCAAGACCCTGATGCACCAGATCCGTGGGCTCGGTTATCAACACCTGCTGGAGGCGGGGGACGGCATCGAGGCGCTGACCCAGTGCCAGAATCACAGCATCGACATTGTGCTGTGCGACCTGCGGATGCCCGGCATGGATGGCATGGCGCTACTGCGCCGCCTCTCGCTGGGAGGCTTTCAAGGCGGAATCATCCTATCCAGTGCGCTGGAAGATGATGTGGTCGATGCAGTGCTGCGCATGAGCACCGCCTATGGCCTTCATGTACTGGGCCGCATCGACAAGCCGTCGAGCTCACAACAGTTGCAACAATTGATCAGTGCCTGGTCACCGGCCTCCGCCCCTGCTGGCAAGGAGGATGGCCCCACCCTCACGGTGGACGAGTTGCAGCGCGGCCTCGACAATGACCAGCTGTTGCCCTGGTACCAACCCAAGGTCGCCTTTGCGTCTGGCCAATGGGTAGGGATGGAGGCGCTGGCCCGCTGGCAGCATCCGCAATATGGCCTTATTTCACCCAACGTGTTTATTCCCCTGGCCGAAAATAACGGTCTTATCGATCAGCTGACCGAGGTCATCATCAACAAGTCGTTGCAAGATTGTCACCTGTGGGAACAGACCGGCCTCTCCCTCAATCTGTCGATGAACCTGTCAAGCACCTCGCTGATCGAGGGAGATCTGTGCCACAGCCTGATCAACCAGTGCCAGCGCTGGGGTGTCAACCCTGAGCTGATCACCCTGGAAGTGACCGAAAGCTCGTTCGTGCAGGATCTTGGCAAGGCACTGGAAGCGCTCACCCGACTTCGGATGCACGGCTTTGGCCTCTCTATCGACGACTTCGGTACCGGCTACTCCTCGATGCAACAGCTGACGCTGCTGCCCTTTACCGAGCTGAAACTGGATCGCTCGTTTGTCGATCGCTGCTATGCCGATCCTTCACGCCTGGCCATTATTGAGTCCAGTATCGAACTGGCTCGCAAGCTAGGGCTCAAATCGGTCGCCGAAGGAGTTGAAGATGTGCAGACCTGGCAACTGCTGGCCAAATTGGGCTGCGATGTCTGCCAGGGATTTTTCAGTGCCCGGCCGATGCCGCGCAATGAGCTGCAAGACTGGCACCAGATTTGGCAAGCCAGATTACCAACGCTGATCTCGCACTGAGCCGAAAAGCCACCCGGTGAGCGGCTGAAAGCCCATTGGCACTACGGTTAAAGCCCTGATATCCCCCGATAGCACAGCCACCTTGCAAGAGGTGGTTGCTTGTTACTAAGCGGCAGTTGTTCACGCCCAGACCCAGCTATCTCTTGCTGTGATATTTCCGAGCACTGACTCCAGTCATTGGATCCGGTCACGACCGCCGGTCATGCAGCATCGCCTGATACGGTTGCACCATCTACCATCTTCAAAAAAAGTTGAAAATACAGGCTCAACACAACCTGCTCCTTATGGAACTCTGGCCCCTGTTACAACCAGATCAAATCTGACATGCACAGTAATAAACGGCTTATCTGGTAACGAAAAACAACGAAACCTCTCATTTGTCCATCTAACTTCGGTCCTAATCACCACCCTGAAATCGTTTTCTTGTTTAGCGCAATAACCTGTCCAAAATCAAATAAAGTTGTAAATGACCTTTGCTATGGTGAGCGTATAGCAAGCGGCCTCCCTGTCGCTTCCCCTGCTGGCTCCGCCAGATGCAGCATTTTCTGCGCCTTGAAAGCGAGTTTATGACGCCATGATCACCATCACCCTCGATGGGGCTCAGTTGACGGTTGACCCGACCCAGCCCCTGCTCCAGATAGCAAAACAGCACCACATTGACATCCCCTCCCTGTGCGGTGACAACACCAGCGGCCCCAAGACGCCGTGCGATCTCTGCGTGGTGGAAATTGCCGGGCTCGGTATCCGCCGCGCCTGCGAGACGCGCCCCGAGGCAGGGATGATGATCACGACCCAAAGCGAGGCACTGAGCGCCCACCGCCAGCAGGCGCTCGGCCGCATCCTCTCGGATCACTACGCCGATTGCGAGGCTCCCTGCCAGCGCGCCTGCCCGGCCGGAGTAGACATTCAATCCTATCTGCATCACATCGCCATGGGGGATCACCAGGCAGCCATGGCCGTCATCAAGCAGACCCTGCCGATGCCTCTCTCCATCGGCCGAGTTTGCCCCGCTTTTTGTGAGGCGGAATGTCGCCGCGCGTTGGTGGATGAGCCTCTGGCCATTCGCCACCTCAAGCGCCATGCAGCAGATCTGGACCTGGCAGAGGCGGCCCCCTATCAACCGCCAAAGAAGCCTGCCAAGGGCAAGCGGGTGGCCATTATCGGCAGTGGCCCGGGCGGCCTCACCTGCGGTTACTATCTGGGTTACGAGGGGTTCGAGGTCGACCTGTTTGAGGCGATGCCCGAGGCGGGTGGCTGGCTGCGCTACGGCATCCCCGAGTACCGGCTGCCCAAGGCGATCCTCGATCAGGAGATCGACCTGATGTGCCAGAGCGGCATGCGGATCCACACCGAGCAGCGACTGGGCCACCAGATCACCCTCTCGGCGCTGTGCCGCGACTATGATGCGGTCTGTCTGGCAGTCGGCGCTTCCAAGGCGGTACCGATGGATTACCCGGGCAGCACCCTGGCCGGTTGCTATCTCGGGGTCGATTACCTCAAGGATCAGATGTTGGCCAAGCGACTCACCACCGGCAAGAGAGTCGCGGTGATCGGCGGCGGCAACACAGCCATCGACTGCGCCCGCACGGCGGTGCGGTTGGGGGCGGAAACAACCCTGATCTATCGGCGCACCCGTGCCGAGATGCCTGCCGAGGCGTACGAGATCGACGAGGCGGAGCAGGAAGGTGTGTGCTTCATGATGCTGACCAATCCGGTAGAGAACCTGCCGGATAGCCGTGGTCGCGTCTGTCAGGTACGCCTCGAGAAAATGGCCCTCGGCGAGCCAGACGCCTCCGGCCGCCGCCGCCCCGAGCCCACCGGCGAGTACCTCATTGAAGAGTTTGATACCGTGATTGCGGCTGTGTCGCAGCAG
This sequence comes from Aeromonas sp. EERV15, assembly GCF_900079845.1. Taxonomy (NCBI): domain Bacteria; kingdom Pseudomonadati; phylum Pseudomonadota; class Gammaproteobacteria; order Aeromonadales; family Aeromonadaceae; genus Aeromonas; species Aeromonas sp. EERV15. The sequence goes on from NZ_FKKY02000002.1 coordinate 168,277, forward strand.
CCGGATCTGAGCTTTATGGAGGGAGAGCCTCTCACCCTCCCCTTCACCCGCTGGCAGACTTTAGAGTCCCATCCCGAGACCATGCACAGCGGCCACGGCAACCTGTTCGCCATCGGCGATCTGCGCCGCGGGCCAGCCACCGCCATCGAGGCAGTCGCCGATGGCCGCAAGGCCGCACTGGCCATCGACCAGTTCCTCCATGGCGATATGGTCGATCCGGTGCCCCCCTTCAACGCCTGCAAGGCCCCCAAACTCAAGCAGGTCGATCCCGCCCAGTTTGCCCACCTCAAGCAGGTCGCCCGCACCATCATGCCCCATCTGGCAGATGACGAGCGTGAGGGAAGCTTTGCCGAGGTGGAGCGAGGGTTGAGTGATGCCGATGCCCGCAGCGAAGCCAGCCGCTGCCTCGAGTGCGGCTGTCAGGCCAACACCGATTGCGCACTGCGCGACTACGCCACCGAGTACAAGGTCGAGCAGAGCGCTCTCGATACCCGCCAGTGCCAGAAATTTGCCGTGGATAACAGCAGCGAATTTATCGTCTTTGATGCCAACCGCTGCATCGGCTGCGGCCAGTGCGTGCAGACCTGTGGTGAACAAGCGGTGCAGGGGGTGCTGCACTTTGCCAAGAACAGCGATGGCACTTTCTCAAGCCGCCCGCAGTTCGATACCGGGCTGGCGATGGGCGACTCCCACTGCGTGCAGTGCGGCGCCTGTGTACAGGTCTGCCCCACCGGCGCCCTGGTGGATGCCCGCGACAAGTCGCAGGGGCGCACCGAACTGCTCACGCCGGTCAATACCATCTGCACCTACTGCGGGGTTGGTTGCGGCGTCACCCTCTATGTCGATGAGGCGCGCAACCGTATCCGCTATGTAGAGGGGAACCGCCAGTCGCCAGTCAATCAGGGACTGCTCTGCGTCAAGGGGCGCTTCGGCTTTGACTTTATCCAGAGCGAGGAACGCCTCACCACCCCGCTTATCCGCAAGGATGGCGAGCTGGTGCCCGCCAGCTGGCAGGAGGCCATCGCCCTGGTCGCCGAGCGTTTCACCGCCCTGCGCCAGCGCTATGGCAGCGATGCGCTGGCGGGCTTCTCTTCGGCCAAAACCACCAACGAAGAGAACTACCTGTTCCAGAAGTTCATGCGCCGGGAGCTGGGCACCAACAACGTGGATCACTGCGCGCGGCTCTGCCACGCCTCCACTGTCACCGGGCTGGAGGCATCGCTCGGCAGCGGCGCCATGACCAACGACATCCCGAGCATTGATCACTCGGATCTCATCTTCATCATCGGCTCCGACACCTCGGCAGCCCACCCCATCATCGGCTCCCATATCAAGCGTGCGGTCACCACAGGCAAGGCGTGGCTGGTGGTGGCCGATCCGAAGCGGATCGAGATAGCCGACCACGCCAGCCTCTATCTGGCTCACCGACCCGGCACCGACGTGATGCTGCTCAACGGGTTGATGCAGCAGATCATCCAGCACGGCTGGCACGACAAGGCCTACATTGCCGCACGAGTGGAAGGGTTCGAGGCGCTGCAAGCGGAGGTGCTCTCCCCGGCCTATGCACCGGACAAGGTGGCCCTCGTCACCGGCGTACCGGCCGAGCAGGTGATCGAACTCGCGCGCCTCATCGGCACCGCCGAACGCACCGCCATCTACTACTCCATGGGGATCACCCAGCACACCACCGGCCACGACAACGTGCGGGCCATCGCCAACCTGCAACTGCTGTGCGGCAACATCGGCATCGAAGGGGGCGGCATCAACCCGCTGCGGGGCCAGTCCAACGTGCAGGGAGCTTGTGACATGGGGGCACTGCCCAACTGCCTCCCCGGCTATCAGAAGGTGGCCAACCCCAAGGTGCATGCCCGCTTCGCCACCGCCTGGCAGCAGCCAAACTTGCCGCGCACACCCGGCCTCACCCTCACCGAGAGCATCGATGCCGCCTGCGCAGGCAGCCTCAAGGGGCTCTATGTAATGGGGGAGAACCCGGTGCTGAGCGATCCGGATCAGCATCACGTCATCGAGGGGCTCAAGCAGCTGGAGTTTCTGGTGGTGCAGGATATCTTCCTCTCCGAAACCGCCCAGCTGGCCGATGTGGTGCTCCCCTCCTGCTCCTTTGCCGAGAAGAGCGGCCACTTCACCAATACCGAGCGGCGGGTACAGCGCATCTCCCCCGCTCTCAAGGCGCCGGGCGAGGCGCGGGAGGATTGGTGGATCATCCAGCAGATCGCCAACGCCATGGGCGGCGACTGGCGCTATCAAAACCCGCAGGAGATCACCGCCGAGATCTGCCAGGTCACCCCGCAATACGCTGGCATCCAGTGGGACAAGGTGGGGCCGGAGGGATTACAGTGGCCCTGCAACGACGCGGCTCCCGAAGGCACTCGCCTGCTCCACAGCAAGCAGTTCACCCGTGGCAAGGGGGAGATGGTTGCCACGCCGTTCCGCTATGCTGCCGAACTGCCCGACGAGACCTATCCCATCGTGCTCACCACCGGCCGCCTGCTGGAGCAGTTCCACACCGGCACCATGACTCGCAAGACCAAGGGGCTCGACAAGCTGGCTGGCCCGAGGGTGATGATGAGCGTGGTGGATGCGCAGCGGATGGGCATCAGCAACAGCGAACAGGTGAAAGTCACCAGCCGCCGCGGCCATATCGAACTGCCCGCCTTCGTCACCAAGCGGATGCAGCCGGGTGTGGTCTTTATTCCGTTCCACTTTGCCGAAGCCCCGGCCAACCGACTCACCATCAATGCCACCGACCCCCACGCCAAAATCCCCGAGTTCAAGGTGGCGGCAGTACGGATCGATAAACTGCCCACCACCATCACCTCACCCGATGAGACGGTGGCGACAACCTGAGCAAGCTAGTGGGTTTACACAGCTAGCCCATCCGGGCAGAGCGAAAATCTGGCCATAAAAACAGAGCCACCCGACGGGTGGCTCTGAACGTATGACCAGTTAAGATCATCAAATACGGTATGCCGTTACTTGGTGGCAGGCATGGCGTTGAAGGTGAGCAGGGCAGCCTTGTTGGCATCGCTCAGGGTCAGCTGGTTACCGTTGATGGAATAGGTAGCCACCTTCTCAAGCTTTTGCAGGTACTCCATCTCTTTGTTCATATCATCGCCGATGCACATCATGCGGGTTGCCCCCATGGCACCCAGCGTCAAGACACCGTCACCCTGCTGGGTGATACCGCCAAAATAGCGGTTGCAGCCGCCCTTGCCCGCCACGTTGCCATTAGCAACTTGCAGGGTGAAGGTATCGCCGGTGGCGCCTTGCAGCTGCCAGCTGGATGCTTGCAGTTGAGCCATGCTGGAACCTGTTGCCATTGCGCAGCCTCCCAGAGCCAGCGCGGCCAGCAGAGTCAGTTTCTTGTTCATGGATTCACCTCTTAATAAATGGAGCCATCAATACGGCAGCCTGTTTATCATGGTCAGCGACCATGCCAAAGGATTTAATTGTGATCAAGCTTCACTTTACTCCCAACTGGCATGTGCCATGCTTAGGCTCAGTTCCGGACCCAGGGAGGGGAAAAGAATGGTCAAACAGCTCATCATCACACTGCTTGCATCCTGCGCCAGCATGGCCGTACAGGCCGCCGACTGGGCAGTGGTCCAGCCACAATCCAACCCGTCTCTTTATGTCAAAAGTTACTCGGGGGTGCTGCTCAACGGCCATAGCCATCGCAGCGACAGTTTTGATCTCTGGCTGGTCAATAGCGGCTATCAATATCCGGTGGTGGATGATGTGACCCTCTTTATGGAAGCGGGGCCAGCGGTGGCGGATCAAAATCGCCAATCGGGTTTCAATATGAGCTCAGGGGTACGTTACCAGCTATCACCCGAGCTCAATGTCGGCAGCCAGATCAAGCATCTCGACCTTAATCAGGGCAGCACCCTGCTGGAGCTCAACTCCAGCCTGCTGCTGACCCCAAGACTCTCCCTCACTGCCAACTATGGCATCAGTGCCTTCACCGCAGATCAAGCGTTGAGCCTCGGGGTCGGTTTCAACTTCTGATGTTCACAGCAGCGGTGTGGCGCTCACCACCACGCCGTTGCGATCCGCATAGACGTAATCCCCTTCGTGGATGGTCACCCCGGCAAAGCTGACCACGGCCCCTAACTCACCCAGCCCCCGCTTCTCGGTCTTGACCGGACAAGCCGCGAGCGCCTTGACCCCGAGTGCCAGAGTCGCCAGGGTGCCCACATCCCGCGCCGCGCCGTGGATCAGGATCCCCTCCCACCCCAGCTCCACCGCTTTAATGGCCAGTTGATCGCCAAGCAGTGCACGGCGCAGCGAGCCACCACCGTCGATCACCATCACCTTGCCCTGGCCGGGCCGGGTCACCAGTTCTCGCACCAGACTGTTATCTTCGTAACAGGAGAGAGTCACGGCGCGGCCATAGAAAATGGCCTTGCCGCCAAAATCCTGAAACACCGGGTCAGCCACTTGCAGCAGGTCGCCGTGCTGATCACAGAGGTCGGGCAAGAGATCCAGCATGATTAGATTCCTTTCAGATACATGAAGGTGTTCATTCTTTCATCAGGCAAGGTTTCTGGCAATCCAGAAGGATTCAATATTGCCCAGACAAACTGCTGATTTATCGGTCAATACCGGCACCAGCCAGAGCTGGCCATCCTCCACCCAGTAGATGGCATTCTGGCCAAAACGGGCCGCCACCTGACGGGCTTGCGGCAGGGATAGCGCCACTGCCAGCGATGACTCCTGCCAACGTTCGTCCGGGTCAGATCCCCAAAACGGACCCGCCACCGCCGCCTGTAGTTCCAACGTCAACAGACGCCACAGTGCCCGTTCCCGCCGTCGATTGCGCCGCTCACCGACCCGCTGACTGGCAGGGTTCCAGGCGGTGATAATGGCAAACGCAGGCCAGTCTGGTGTCTCAAATGGCGCGATAAAGCAGATTTTCTTGTAGTTTTCCCACAAAATCATGTCAATCACATGTTACATTCCATTACATTTTATAAGGGCGAAAATGCGGTTCAGGCCAAGTATGATGCCGCTATGCCAGGGTTTGACCTATATCAAAACAGAGTTAAAAAGTTGCTATCTGACAGCAAAGAGTGTTGTTATGCTCCTGTTAACTGATAAAATGCGGCCACTTTCGTAATGGATGACCTTTCCAGGCTCTGCTCGACCAGACTTGTCGAGAACCTATAAGTGGCACAGGGATACTTGCCGGTACCAATGCCTAATTCGCGATATTCCGACCTGACACGCATACCCAGGATGACGTAATAAATTTTCAGGATCCGTCAGGAAATCGGTTTGAAACGCCAAAGAGTGTTAAATTTAAGATAATTAACTGATAAGAATCTGGGAATACTCATGCAAACACCACACATTCTGATCGTCGAAGACGAACTGGTCACACGCAATACCCTGAAAAGCATTTTCGAAGCAGAAGGCTACGCGGTTCTTGAAGCCAATAATGGCGATGAGATGCATCAAGCTCTCACCTCCCACACCATCAATCTGGTGATCATGGACATCAACCTGCCAGGCAAGAATGGCCTGCTGCTGGCCCGTGAGCTGCGTGAAAACGACAACATCGCTCTGATGTTCCTGACCGGTCGCGACAACGAAGTGGATAAAATTCTGGGCCTGGAGATCGGCGCTGATGATTACATCACCAAGCCGTTCAACCCCCGCGAGCTGACCATCCGTGCCCGTAACCTGCTGAGCCGCACCATGAACGTGGCAGCCGGTGGCGAAGAGAAGAAGCTGGTTGAGCGTTACCTGTTCAACAGCTGGGCACTGGATATCAACAGCCGCGCACTGGTCAGCCCGACTGGCGACATGTTCAAGCTGCCGCGCTCCGAGTTCCGCGCCATGCTGCACTTCTGCGAAAACCCGGGCCAGATCCAGACCCGTGCCGAGCTGCTGAAGAAGATGACCGGCCGTGAGCTCAAGCCCCACGATCGTACTGTCGATGTGACCATCCGTCGCATTCGCAAGCACTTCGAAAGCGTCAACGACACCCCGGAGATCATCGCCACCATCCACGGCGAAGGCTACCGTTTCTGTGGTGAGCTGGAGCAGGAATAAGCTCTCGCTACGCTGTTGATCTGAAAAGGCGCCCTCGGCGCCTTTTCTGTCTCTGCGGTTTCCCTTAATACAGAGCACCGGTGATCGTTGCGTCAAACGGTGAACAAGATGAAAACAAAAAGCCCACTCGCAGGAGTGGGCTTTTTGTTTTGAAGCTGGAGCGGGCAGCGGGAATCGAACCCGCATCATCAGCTTGGAAGGCTGAGGTAATAGCCATTATACGATGCCCGCCTGGCATCTGAAATTGTTGGAGCGGGTGATGGGAATCGAACCCACGTATGCAGCTTGGGAAGCTACCGTTCTACCATTGAACTACACCCGCGTCAGGGCTCTTACTATATGCATTTTGCCGCCGAGCGCAATGCCGCATTTGCCACTTTTTTCAATAAATCAATCTGTTCGGACAAGGATTGAGCAGTCGGTTGCTTTTTCAAGCAAACATTTTCAGCACAGATAATTTACAAGGTTGCCAAGGCCAAACGGCAAGGATAGTCTTGCGCCACTCGACGCGAGGATGGTGGTAATGGATAAAAAAACGCAAAAACGTCTCTATGGCTGGTTGCGCAAGCAATCGAGTCACGGTCGCCGCTGGATCAGTCTCTCCATCGCTTTTGGCCTGGGTCAAGGCATGCTGATGGTGGCACAAGCCTGGTTGCTGGCAACCCTGCTACACCGCTTTATTATCGAGGGCTCAACTCCCGAACAATCCATCACGCTCTTTATTACCCTGCTACTGGTGACCCTTGGCAAGGCAGCGCTGGCCTATGGCCGCGAAGTGGCCAGTTTCAAGGCGGGCAGCGCGGTGCGCCAGACCATCCGCCAGCTGGTGCTCACCCGCCTTAGCCGGCTTGGCCCCGCCTATATCCAGCGCCGACCCGCCGGTAGCTGGGCCAGCCTGTTGCTGGAACAGATAGAAAACATGCAGGATTTCTTCTCCCGCTATCTGCCGCAGATGGCCATCGCCGTCTTTATTCCGGTGGTCATTCTGGTGGCAGTATTCCCGGTCAACTGGGCGGCTGGGTTGATCTTGCTCGGTACCGCACCCCTTATCCCATTTTTCATGATCCTGGTAGGGGTCGGCGCCGCCGATGCCAACCGCCGCAACTTTCAGTCGCTGGCCCGCCTCTCTGGCCACTTCCTTGATCGCCTGAAAGGGCTGCGCACCCTGCAGCTCTTTATGCGCACTCAGGCAGAAGGAGAAGCGATCCACGATGCCTCGGAAGATTTTCGCGAGCGCACCATGGAAGTGCTGCGCCTTGCATTTCTCAGTACCGCCGTGCTGGAATTTTTTGCCGCCCTCTCGGTGGCACTGGTCGCCGTCTACTTCGGCTTCTCTTATATCGATCACCTCAATTTTGGCCACTATGGCGGCAAGGTCACCCTCTTTACCGGCCTGTTCGTGCTGTTTCTCGCCCCCGAGTTCTACGCCCCGCTGCGGGAACTGGGCGCCCACTACCACGCCAAGGCACAGGCCATCGGCGCCGCCGAGCAGTTGCTGGAGTTCCTCGAAACCGAGGTGAGCGAACCCGCTGCAGGCAACACCCCGTTCCAGGCCGACAGCCCGGTCAAGGTAGAAGCCAAAGGGCTTGAGGTGCTGAGCGCCGAGGGCAAGGTACTGGTCGGCCCCATCGACTTCACCCTTGAGGCCGGTTCGCGCACCGCCCTCATCGGCGTCAGCGGCGCAGGCAAAAGCTCGCTGGTCAATGCCCTGCTTGGCTTTGCCCCCTATCGCGGCGAGCTCAAGGTGAACAGGCAGGAACTTGCCACCCTCGACATGACCCAGTGGCGATTGCAATTGGGCTGGCTCTCGCAGAACCCGCAGCTGTTCCACGCTTCCTTGCGTGACAACCTGCTGCTGGCCAAGCCAACGGCCAGTGACAGCGAGCTGGAAGATGCCCTGAAACGGGCACAGGCGTGGGAATTTGCCATGGAGAAGGGGCTCGACTATCCGGTCGGCGATCAGGCGGGCGGCCTCTCGGTCGGTCAGGCCCAGCGCCTCGCGCTGGCGCGAACCCTGCTCAAATCGACCCAACTGATGGTGCTCGACGAACCGACCGCCAGTCTTGATCGCCACTCCGAGCGCGCCATCATGACCACGCTCGAACAGGTCATCGCCAACCAGACCCTGCTTATGATCACCCACCGCCTCGACCAGCTCACCAAGATGGACAAGATCCTGGTGCTGGCGCGCGGCCAGCTGGTGGAGCAAGGCAGCTTCCAGCAATTGAGTCAGGCCGGAGGGCCTTTTGCCCACCTGCTGTCCCAACGTACCGGAGGTTCTCTCGATGACTGATCTGTTGCCATTTCTGCGCCTCTATCGCCAACACTGGCTCAGCCTCACCATTGGCTTGCTGCTGGCACTGGTAACCCTGGCCGCTGGCATGGGGCTGCTGTCGCTCTCCGGCTGGTTCCTCTCCGCCGCTGCCGTGGCGGGGATGACAGTTGCGAGCACCCATGCTTTTAACTACATGACCCCGGCTGGCGGCGTGCGTTTCTTCTCCATCATCCGCACTGCCGGTCGCTGGGGTGAGCGGGTGGTGAGCCACGATGCCACCTTCCGGGTGCTGACTCGGCTGCGGGTCTGGTTCTGGCAAAAACTCTCGCCGCTCTCCACCGGCACCCTGGCCGGTTTCCGCCAAGCGGATCTGCTCAACCGACTGGTAGCCGACATCGATGCGATGGATCACGTCTATCTGCGGCTGATCACCCCCATCGGCGCAGCCCTGCTCAGCTGTGCTGGCTTGGTCTTCTTCCTGTCGTTTTTTGATAGCCGCCTCGCCCTGACCCTCGGTGCCATTCTGCTGTTTGGCATGATCGCCCTGCCGCTAGTGTTCTACTTCCTCGGTCGTCGCCCCGGTCAGGCACTGATTGCCGAAAAATCGACCCTGCGCACCCGCATGGTGGACTATCTGGATGGTCAGGCCGAACTGCAGATGTTTGCCGCCGCCCCCAAGGCGCTGGTTGAGCTGCAACAGGCCGAACAGGCGCTGCTCGCCGCACAGGCCCGCATGGCCAAAGTGAGCGGATTGGCCAACTTCTCGGTGCAGCTGCTGAGCGGCTGGACCCTGACCCTGATGCTCTGGCTGGCCGGTCATGGGGTGGCGGGTGCTACGCCCGACCCCATTACCGCGCTGATGGTGTTTGCCACCCTGGCAAGCTTCGAGGCACTGATGCCGCTGGCGGGTGCCTTCCAGCACCTCTCCACCAGCCTCACCTCGGCTCGCCGTTTGAATGAAATTTTGCAAGAGGCCAAGGCCCCCGAATGGGGCGACGAGCAGACCCACGCCACCGGTGGCGCGCTGCAGATCAGTGACCTCTACTTCGGCTATCCCGGCAACACCCAGCCAGTGCTGCGCGGCTGCACCCTGCAACTGCAAGCGGGCCAAAAGCTGGCGCTGCTGGGTCAGACCGGTTGTGGAAAATCGACTCTAATGGGGCTGCTGACCCGGGAGTGGAGCCCGCAAGCGGGCAAGATATTGCTCGATGGCAAGCCGCTCACCGACTACAGCGAAGGGGCACTGCGCGCATCTATTTCAGTGGTTAGCCAGCGGGTACACCTGTTTGCCGATACCCTGCGCGGCAACCTCAAGCTGGCCGCACCGACCGCCACTGACGAACAGCTGGTGGCGGTACTGACCCAGGTCGGGCTGGCCAATTTGCTGGAAGATGAGGCGGGCCTCAACGCCTGGCTGGGCGACGGCGGCAGGCCGCTTTCCGGTGGCGAGCGTCGCCGCATCGGTCTTGCCCGCGCCCTGCTGCACGATGCACCGCTCTGGCTGCTCGACGAACCGACCGAAGGGCTCGACAGCAAGACCGAGCGGGAGATCATGGACCTGCTGTTCAAGCTCGGGGCGGATCGCACCCTGCTACTGATCTCCCACCGTTTGCTGGGGATGGAGCAGATGGACCGGATTGCCCTGATGGAAGAGGGGCAGATCCGCCTCTGCGCCCCTCACAAAGAGCTGCTGGCGGATGATTACTACCGCAGCCTCTATCAGCGGCTGGCTCCGGTTTGAGATATGACAGGTAGGAGGAGGGTCGCCTCTGGCTGTGCGCCCCACCACTACATGAGCGGCTGCGGATGATTACTACCCCAATCAATCTCTCTACCAACGGCTGGCTCCTGTTTGATATCAGCCTGATATCAGACTGATGGGGGTCACACCCTGACACCCGGGCGCAAAACGGGGCTGGTCGCCACAGGCGGCTGGCCCCTATAATGTCCCCCTCATTATTCAACAAGATGCCGACATGGATCGCCTGCGCCTTTCTACTGTCTTCATCGCCGACACAAGATACGAGATGATGAAACGCCTGATCCTGATGATGCCCCTGATTGCCTCCGGTTGTGCCAACTACGCCTTTAACAGCAATCTGGATAAAGAGAACTTCAGCGACTACTTCAAACCCGGTAGCGTGCGCATCTACGAACAAGATGAGCTGGCTGACCTCAACTACCTCTACCTCGGCACCATCGAGGGTGAATCCTGCCAGGCCGATGCCAACCAGCCGGTGCCCAACGCCGGTGATGCCCGCACTCTGGCCCGCCGCCGTGCAGCCGACATGGGCGGCAACGGCGTCACCATCGACAAGTGCGCCGAATTCAGCGATACCCCGGGTTGCCTGAAACAGGTGATCTGCTACGGACAGGCGCTGAAAGTGGCCGAAGAGAAGTAACAGGCCCACGGCTTTTCATAACAAAACGGGCACGCCATCGCGTGCCCGTTTTGTTATGCACTCTTTGTTACTGCGCTCTTTGTTACTTCACTCTCCGTCACGGTGAGCAGCTAGCGACCAGTAGCTGCTGGCGCAACTGCGCCTCTTGCACCATGGTCAGGCCCGTGACCACTAATCCGGCGGCAGGCTCGATGGCCAACCAGTTGGCCAGATCGACGGCGGTCTCCTCCAGTGGCCGGAAGTTCAAACCGTGGACGATGGCCGCCTCGGCACTGACCGAGCCATAACCGGCAAACTCCGCCTGTTCGCAAGGCAGCAAAGTGGGATAGCTCTGCCAGGGCTCGATTCCGGCCGCAATCAGGGTCGGCCAAGGCAGCCACTCGGGCTGGATGGGGCTGGCTGGCGGCAAGCGGGCACTCAGCCGCTCCAGCCAGTCGCTCAGGGTAATGCCGGGCTTGAGCAGGTTGAAGATGCCCCCCAGCTGCTGCTCGGCGGCGCGCAGCACAAACTCGGCGCAGTCGCGTACATCGAGATACTGCAAGCGATCCTCACCACTGCCCGGCAGCAACCAGGGCCCACCCTGCTGCACCCGCTTCACCCACCACGCCATCCGACCGGTGGGATCATGGGGGCCGCACAACACACCCGGGCGCAGGATGCAAAGCCGCTCGCCCCAGCGGGCGTGATACTGCGCCTCGCACAACACCTTGAGGGGGCCATAATCGCTGGGCATTTCCCCTGCGGGGATAGCATGCAGCGGCGCCGACTCATCCATCCCGGGCAGAGAGAAATCGCGATAGACGCTGATGGTGGAGATAAAGATCAGCCGCTCACAGCGCCCGAGCAAGGCTGCCGAGAGGCTCGCCGCCTGCTCGGGGCGATAGCAGCAGGTGTCGATGGCCAGATCCCAGCGCAACCCCGCGCCTTGCAGCGCCCCCAGATCCTTGTCTCGATCACCGGTGAATTGCACCAGATCAGGCCAATCAGGGTGCTGACGCTGACCACGATTGAACAGGGTCACTTGATGGCCCCAATTCAGCGCCAGCGCAGTGAGGTGGCGACCCAAAAAGCCGGTGCCACCGATAATCAGCAGTTTCATCCCTCTCCCTCCCCGTCGGCGCGAGTGCGCACATTTCATCCTGACATGCCAGTTGCCTCCACCCTACGCAACTTGACGGTACGGCACAGCCCCCGACTGGCCGGGATGGGACAGGGATCACGGCAGCGCAGCAGAAATGGGGTAATGAGGCAGAGCCTGCGTTTTGGGGCCGCCTGTGCTAAATTGCCGGGGTTTTCAGTCAGGATCCGCCATGAAGTTCGAAATCGACACCCTCGGGATCATCCGCTCTCCCTACAAGGAGAAGTTCGCCATCCCCCGCCAGCCCGGTCTGGTCAAATCGGCCCGCGCCCGCCTCGAGCTGCTCCCCCCTTACGATCAGCCGGATGTGCTGCGCGGCATCGAGCAGTTCTCCCATCTGTGGCTCAGCTTCGTCTTTCACCAGACCATGGCGCAGGGCTGGCACCCGACGGTGCGCCCGCCACGCCTTGGCGGCAACGAACGGGTCGGCGTCTTTGCCACCCGCTCCACCTTCCGCCCCAACCCCCTCGGCCTCTCGGTAGTCGAGTTGCACGGGGTTGGCCGCGAGCGGGGCAAGCTGTGGTTGGAGCTGGGGGCGGTGGACCTGCTCGATGGCACCCCCATCGTCGATATCAAGCCCTATATCCCCTATGCCGACAGCCTGCCACAGGCCCGTGGCGGCTTTGCCCCCGATGCCCCCACTCCGCCGCTGGCGGTGAGTTTCAGTGCCGAGGCCGAGCAGCAGCTGCAACCTTGGCTCAAGGTCCATCCCGAGCTGCGCCAGCTTGTGAGCGAAGTGCTGGCGCAAGATCCGCGCCCCGCTTACAAGAAGGGCAAGCTGGATGAGAAAGAGTACGGGGTGCGGCTGTTTGACTGCAATGTCCGTTTTCGCATCAGCGAGCCGGATTGCGTGGTGCTGGCCATCGAGCCCGCCTGAACCTTGGCGGGCCGGAAGGTCATCCGCCATCACAGATGCTATGTCACGTCGCCTATTTCACGCCTCCTTCACATCACAAGGGGCTTAATGAGCCTGTAAATTGTGTGGCATTGATCAGACTATCCACCCGGTTGCCAGTGATACCATGCAGACAGTTAGAGGGCATCTCCTCTCAGACTGATGCCAGCGGCAGGCTGCCGGTTTATGGCAAACGTGGCAGCCCGGCTGTTGCCGCCAAGGGATCTGGCCTCGCCCCGACACGTTTGAGTGCGGGGATGCCACACGGATGTGACAACACTTCGAAGGAACAAACCTATGCTGATGAACAGTGAAAAACGCTACGGCACCTTGAGTATCGGGCTGCACTGGCTGACCCTGGTGGCGATGATCGCCGTCTACGCCCTGATCGAATTTCGCGACATCTTCCCCAAGGGGGACCCTGGCCGCGACCTGATGAAGCAGTGGCACTTTATGCTGGGGCTGCTGATCTTCGCCCTGGTGCTTGTCAGGCTGGTAGTGCGCAAGATGAGCCCGACACCCCGTATCGTGCCCGAGCTCTCGCCGATGATGCACAAACTGGCAAAACTGGCTCACCTCGCCCTTTATGGCTTTATCATTCTTACTCCGCTGTTTGGCTGGCTGCTGCTGAGCGCCGCAGGCAAGCCCATTCCCTTCTTCGGGCTTGAGCTGCCGGCCCTGCTCGCCCCCAACCCGGATCTCAAGGGGCTGATCAAGGAGGTGCACGAAACCCTCGGCGATGTCGGCTATGCCCTGATCGGCCTGCACACGGTGGCCGCCCTCTATCACCACCATATTCTCAAAGACAACACCCTCACCAATATGCTGCCGCCGCGGCGCAGCTAACGAGAAACAGGAAAACGCAGAGGGGGCCATCGTGGCCCCCTCTGCGTTTTCCTGAACAACCGTCATCTGTACAGCTGGCAAAGAGCCTTACGCCTGCTTGGCCAGCTCCTCCGCCACTTTGCCTTTCGGCTCGTGCGGCAGCTTTTTCACATTGTTCTTGTTCTCCGGCTGCTTGCTCTCTGGCGATCGGTTTTCAGACAAGGCTTGCAACACGGGATCGGCCTTGCCTGCAACGGTGGGCTGGGACTGGCCGACAAAGTTGCCACCCTTGCAGATGGAGAGGCTCCCCCCCTTGAAAATCCCCTGCATCTTGCCGCTCTCCAGGATCTCCACCTCGGCAGAGGTGCACGTCCCCTCCAGCAAGCCATTGATGATCACGTGGGGAGCACTCACATCCCCCTCAACACTGCCGCCCTGCATGATGCGCAGCACACCACCGGTGAGCTGGATGGTGCCATTGACGTGACCGCGCACCTCCAGATCCCCCTCAACCTGCAACTCGCCCTTGAAGCGGGCACCCGCCGCAATCACAGTCGCCCCAACCGAAGCAGCAGCCGCACCACCATTTTTTCTTCCAAACATCCGGACTCTCTCCACCAACCACACAAGCAGAACCAGCAGCATCGGCGCCACTGGCCACAGAAAACAGGGTGACCCCAACGCGTAGAGCAGCAAGGCTCCACCCCAGCAGAGCCAGACAATATAGAGGAAGTCGCTGCGCTCACGCTGTTGCAGTCGCGCCACTAACCTCCCGGCCATCTCTCTCATCACATCAAACCTTTCGCAGCATGGCCGCTGACCAGCATGCCATCGACAACACAGGACCATGGTTAAACGACCAGTTGCGGCAAACTCTGAAGTCCCCCTGATTCAGTCCCGATACAGGCGCGGCGCGATAGGATTCGAATTGACTCTCAGCGACATACACTTTCTAATTGGCAGCCTGGACCCCTATGACCGTTCACATCATGAAAATTTTATTGGTCGAAGACGACAAGCTGCTCAATCACCACCTCTCCTCCCTGCTGACCGAAGCCGACAATCAGGTCTACAGCACCGATCAGGCAGGTATTGCACTGCACTACGCCGCTGACTACCCCATTGATGTAGCGATCATTGATCTTGGCCTGCCCGACATGGATGGCCTGCAACTGATCCGTCAATTGCGCGAACGGCAGATCTCCTTCCCCATCATTGTGCTGACCGCCCGTGGCAACTGGCAGGACAAGGTCGAAGGGCTGGAAGCAGGTGCCGATGACTATCTGGTCAAACCGTTCCAGAAAGATGAGCTGCTGGCCCGCCTCAATGCGCTGGTGCGTCGCAGTGCCGGCTTTATTTCACCCAAGGTGAAGGCCGGTGATTACGAGCTGGATCTCTCCCGCAAGGAGCTGACTATCGCCGGTGAAGTATCGGTGCTCACCAGCTTTGAATACCTCATTCTGGAGTACCTGATGCGCAATGCCCGTCAGGTAGTCTCCAAGCAGCAACTGCTCGACCAGCTCTACGGTGATGGCGAAGGGGACCCCAACACCATCGAGGTGATGGTAAGCCGCCTGCGCAAGAAGCTGGATCCGGAAGGGACAATTCAACCCATCTCCACCATCCGGCGTCAGGGCTACATCTTCAACCTCTCGTGTAACTGATGCTTTCTCATCTGCCGCGCCCCATCAAGATGATCCGTCGCTCCCTGCACATCAAACTACTGCTCAGCTCGCTGCTGGTCATCGCGCTGAGCATGGGGTTTGCGGTGTATGCCCTCTATATTGGTCACATCGAGGAGCAGACCCAAAAGGCCAGCGCCCGGATGCAGGAGAACCTGGCCAAACTGTTCTCCTCCACCGAACCGGACGACAAGGGGCCCACAGTCGAGCTGGGGCGGATGTCCCGTAATGCCGGCGATCGCAACCTCGATACCCTGATCTGCCGGGCAGATGGCGAGCTTGTCTGGTCCAGCCTCCATATGCCGGAAGTGATCAAGGCCAAACAGACCATCTGCGGTGACTTGATGCGCTACCTTGGGGGGATGGATCTCGACTACTTCTTCAAGAAGCACACCATCAAGAACGGCGAGAGCTACTTCGTCTATAGCCTGCGCTTTATCCGCAATCCCGGCAGCGGCACCACCGCCTACTACGTGGTGATGATCGACTCGGCCAAGCGTTATCACGCCGAATCGCGCGCCTACCTCTACCAGATTGCCCGTCAGGCCCTGCTCGCCTACCTGCTGCTGGCCGGACTGCTGCTGCTCACGACCTTCTGGAGTCTCGGCTCCCTGCGCACCATTGCCCGCCAGATCGACGATATCCGGGCTGGCAAACGGGATGCCCTCTCCAATGAATTTGAACGGGAACTGGCCCCCTTGACCGACTCGGTCAACCAGCTGCTGGAGAACGAACGCCAGCAGACCCAGCGCTACCAGCACGCCCTCAACGATCTCGCCCACAGCCTGAAAACCCGGCTGGCGCTGATCCAGATGACCACCCAGGAGATCAAGTTGGGGCGGGAGATCCACGACAACATCAACGAACAGATCCTCACCATGGATCAGATGATCCAGTACCAGCTCAGACGCGCCGTCACCGGCCGCCAGCGCCTTGCCAGCAAAGGCTCCGAACCTGTGCCGCTGATTGAAAAACTGCTGGCCAGCCTGACCAAGGTCTATCGCCACAAGAAGCTGCAAACCCACTTCAAGTTCGACGACGATGCCCTGTTTCACGGCGAACAGGGCGACCTGATGGAGCTGATGGGCAACCTGCTCGACAACGCCTGCAAGTTCGCCATCAGCGAGATCCGGGTGACTGTGTCTCGCCACCTTGAACGACTGCGTATCGAAGTGGAAGATGATGGCCCCGGCATAGACCCGGCCAAATCGGTGCAGATATTCCAGCGCGGCGTCCGTGCCGACAGCTCCCCCGGTCAGGGCATAGGGCTGGCGGTAGTGACCGAGATCGTCCACAGCTACGGCGGCCAGATCCGGGTCGATGAATCCCCCCTCGGCGGCGCCCGCTTTACCCTGGACCTGCCCTGATCAGTGCGGGCCTGCATAGCCAAGCCAGTTATTGCCCTACCACAAGGCCTCTGATATCGGAGGCCTTGCCGTTTTAGCCCCTTAATTGCCTTAATTTATTGATCCGGCACAGATTATCGCCCTCCAGTCCTTCCACCACCGGCTTCAATCGGTATCATAGTTGCGCGATACAACGCCGCTCTCGGAGCCACACCATGAGCATTCGCTGTCAGAAAGGTGACGAATATCGATATTACTCGACTGAGTAAACACCCTAAACTACGGATGCAATAAGGGGTGGCGTATGATGATAAGGCTAAGTTTTTTACTAACAAGGTAGTAGCAGGCATGATGGCAAAAACATACCTGAGCGACATCATCGGAGGCAGCATCATGCTCCGTTAGGGGCGGCTATCGCTCAGTTGCTGCTGCAACGCCCGCTCCCCCTAATGATCTGAGTGTGGTTGAGTTCTGTAATGGGTTAACGGCGTTGGCAAATTAGAGCCATTCCCGATTTGGTAGCCTCGCCTCGTTCAATCCGCAGATTGTATTAGTACAGTGCGCAAGGATTGCTTTGATGAATATCGAATTAATCGATGGATTGGGATTGGATGCTGATGGCTGCCTAACCAATGCCAATGGTGGTGCCGTTCATCTGCGCCAAGGTGATCTGGATGGCGCATGTGGCCCCTACTGCGTGGTGATGGCTCTACTGGCACTGAATGTGCTGGATTCGAGCTCGCTACCCGCCATGAATCGGCTCGACTACCGTACCCGGATTGGTCGGTTGTTTCGTGAAATCGAACGCTTGCATGACCCCATGGTGACTCAGGGCACCACCATCGAGCAGCTCGAGGCGATGTTCGCCGTCTATCCCAATCTGGCTACTCGTACCTATGCCGATTCTCCGTCGGCAGTTTTGTCTCAATTGAGCCAAGCCCTGGCCGATCAGCACCCTGTCATTGTCGATGTGACCTCCCGCAAGAACGATGGCCTGAACCACTGGACCCTAGCGATAGGGCAGTGTGACCAGTTTATCTATCTGCTCGATCCGGCTTATGAATTACCGGTGGCCAGCTGCTGGAACGCAGTTTTGAGCCGTCGGCCTCAGTCGAACCGCTACGGCTATCGATATATTAACCCCTGGATCAATCATGACGTTGAGGTCAACGTCATGCTGGAAATCTTCCCCAGATAAAAGCTTTATTCTCAGGAGTCAGAATGAAACCTGTTATTCCCATTCATATCGGTGTTTCTGGACACAGGGACATACCTCCTGAGGATCTGCCTCAGCTCAAGTCAAAGCTCTATGAGCGGTTCACCAGACTCAAAGCGCTGCATCCCAATAGCACCATCAAGTTGCTCAGTGGCTTGGCGGAAGGGGCAGATCGGATTGCCGCATATGCCGCATTGGAGGCAGGGCTGGAACTGGTCGCCGTGCTGCCGATGCCAGAGGCGTCATACTTGGAGGATTTCGCCTCTGAGGAGTCCAAAGCTGAGTTTCATCGGCTATCAGGTCGAGCGACCGTGCTTCAGGCTAATCTACAATCACCTTCCATGCGCGATGATAGCTATATCGGTCTAGCCCGGTTTCTGGTGCGTCATTGCCAACTGATTGTTCTCCTGTGGGATGGTGTTTGCGAGCAGCCAACCGCAGATGGCTCCATGGCTATATTGCCGGGCGGCACAGCCGATGTGGTGCGGATGAGTGAGCAAGGCATCAAGGTCAACGAGGATGTGTTATTGACCGCACCAGAAAAGACCCCAGTAGAACATCTCTGGACACGACGACTAAAGCACACACAACTCGGAAACCCGATTGTGAAGCCGGAGTTGGTAGCTACCTGGGCGGGCACGCGTAGTCAACCGGTGGACCCGTATCCCGTGATGCAGGAGATAGATGATTTCAATCGTCATGCAGCCCAAGAGATCACGGATCAACAACTTGCCCAGAGCAAAGAGTGGCTATTATCCGGCTCTGCACCTGAACAGTTGCAGCAAAACTGCTCCCACCTTCTGGATGTATATTCTGCGGCCGATGCGTTGGCAATCAAGCGGCAAAAACAGCGTGAATCATCAATTCGATGGATCACTCTGGTAGCCCTGATTTCAATTTTTTGTCAGCAGGTCTACTCTGGCCCCGATATGCGTTGGTTCTGGCTCGCTGGCCATATTACGCTGGCCGTAGTGGCTTGGTGTGCATTCCGTTTCTTTTTTAAGGGAAAGATGCCGCGTGAAGAGCAATTTATCGAGTGGCGTGTATTGGCTGAAGGTTTGCGTGTGCAATTTTTCTGGTGCGCATTGGGCCTGAAATATGTGGCCTCTGATTATTACCGTACCAATCGACTAGGAGATGTGGATTGGATATCTCAGTCGATTCGAAATTTGATGATGGTGACCGAGTTGTCGTCAAAACCCGATGTGTCATGGGTAAAGCAGGCATGGGTTGCAGATCAGGCTAAATACTTCGATAAAGCGAAGCACAGAGATCTGGCGAAAATAAAAAAATGGAATAAAGCGGTATTGATGACGTTCGGTTGTGCCATTGGGATGACTATTGTCACTTTGGCGGCTGATTTGTTGGGATTGGATGGTCTGTGGCTGAATATCATGGTATTGATCTCCGGTATGTCTTTTGTTGTTTCGGCCTTGGCCAAAGCCTTTATGAGCCAAATGGGATTCGAAGAAAATGTATCACGCTATGAGCGTGCAGCTGCAATATTCAAGTATGCAGACCAACAAATTGCGCGAGCTATTGCACAAGGTAATGAATCTATGGCGCTAGAGTTATTAAAAACTTTAGGCTGGGAAGCGCTATATGAGAATGCAGCCTGGCTGCAGATGAATAGAACTAATGAATTTGAAGTGAATATTGCATAGGGATATGATAATGAATCAGAATGAAATGATTGACGTGTTTATTAGTTATCGCCGTGAGGGTGGTTCAACTGCAGCCCGCTTGTTATACGAGGTGTTAAAGACCAAAAAGATAACCGGCTTCATGGATGTTGAAACTCTAACGAGAGGTGACTATGAAGCTAGCATTTTTGCACATATTAAGAAAGCAAGAAATTTTGTTTTGGTCGTGTCAGCCGATGTGATGAAATCTCCTTGGGTGCAAAAGGAAATTATGTATGCACTTGAGCATAAGAAAAATGTTATTCCTGTGTTTGTTAATGGTGTTACTTGTTTTCCAAATAACATTCCGGCTGAAATTAAGGCGGTGGATGTAAACGGCATCTGCTTGAATCATGAAAACTTCAATGGAAACATTGAAAAGCTAATTTTATGGTTAGACACAAGGCATAATGCGTTTACAGAAAAATACATTTCAATATGGCGAGAGGAATATACAGCTGAAAAGCTGTTGGATGCAATTAAAAGAGTTGCCAAAGATAAAGATATAGAAGGTTTTCTTTTGGATAAGTTCAAAAACGCCCTGCAATATAACTGCGACGTAAAAAATCTGGAATCTATTTTTTTTGATTACGATAACAGTGATATTAAAACTGTATTGCGGAGCTTGAATATTGAGCATAAAGGTTCTAGAGATGCCATGATTCGCAGGTTGCATACTTGGCTGAATAATGAGAACGTCTGTGAGATTGAAGATGATATAAATCAGGGAAGTGAGCGAATTATAAGACTGGCTCAGTTTATATGTGATAACTATTATAAGTTTAAAAAGGACTTGCAAGGTTTGCGAAGTATATGTCTTGGGTTGGGTTTGGAAGTTGATTCCGAGTTAAGTGCGGGAGGCTATATGTATGATATTGTAAATTCTCCTGCAGTATGTAATGCAAAAAATTTGATTTCAATAACAGGGGATGAGGAGTGGAGAGTAAAAGAAATTGCTTTTAACCTCCTCGGTTCCGATGTGGGAAGAAAAAATAATCTAATTGACGCAATTGATAGATGGGTAAATTACCAAGATGAGTGATCAACTACTCATTCAGGCCAAACAGGCCATGACGAACCTGGTATCTCTGTGTTGCAGAGACACCATGGTTCACCCTTTTGATAATGAGCCGCCGTTCTCTCCATCGCTATTGGCTATGCTGGTCGCCTGGGTGGTGCCAGCTCTGGATTATGTGATGACAGGCCCAAGCCGAATCAAACTGGCGGATAAGAAATTTATCAACCAGGTGACGTGTCTGAACCTGACCATTGAGTTGATCGACCGCTTGTCTGGATCTGGTGCCAATTCTGCAGGTTTTGAGCCAACGATTCCGCCAGCTTTTATTCTGCTGGGCGAACGCATAGAGGCCGGGGCTGGTCAGCAAATGTATCCGTATCTGGATATTTTGCTCAATACTGCCTGTGCTTGGGATGGTGACCGCTCGTTGGTGGATATCCAACGAATTGAGTCATTACTGAGGCCCATTCGTGTTGCACTAGGAATGGGATGCTCGGCTGAGTTTATAGATGAAAATGATTTACCGAGCTCTTCTGATGAGTCATCGAAGAATGCGTTGCATGAGGATGCCGAGAGCGAGGATGACATCCCGGTAAAGCGGGTATTAGCCAATGAAATTAAAAATCCGCAGGGACAGCTTGATGCTTTAATCGGCTTGGCCGAAGTAAAAGAGGAAGTGCGTAATCTAACCAATCTGGCTCGCTATTTGATGCATAGAAAATCTGCGGGTTTACCGACACCTCCGTTCTCATTGCATTTGTCATTTGTCGGTAACCCTGGAACGGGTAAAACGACGGTCGCTCGACTGATTGGTGCTATTTATAAAGAGATTGGTTTATTGCGTTCAGGGCATGTTGTTGAAGTCGACCGGGCTGGTCTGGTTGCCAGTTATAGTGGTCAGACAGCCTCACAAGTTCATGCTGTCTTTGAACAAGCGCTGGGTGGGGTATTATTTGTCGACGAAGCCTATACCTTGGTTCGCTCAGATGATGGTCATGATAACTATGGCCAAGAAGCGGTTGATACCATATTAAAGCTAATGGAAGATCACAGAGACGACATCGTAGTGATCGTTGCTGGTTATCCAGAAGAAATGCATACCTTTATCGAAAGCAATCCCGGATTGCGCTCGCGATTTTCTCGTGAGTTACTGTTCGAAGATTATTCGGCTCGTGATCTGACTCAGATTTTTTATAAAATGTGTCAGGACAATAAATTGATTATTGATAAGGCTGTTCTGCTGAAAGTGTTTGCTTGTATGAAACAGCTGATCAGTGATGCAGAGACTAATTTTGGTAATGCCAGAGTGGTTCGGCATTTATTTGAGCGAAGCATGCAGCAACAAGCAAATCGCTTATCGAAGGTAGAAAAGCCATCACTAAAACAGCTTTCTGTTTTGATGGCTGAGGATGTTGTTTATGAGTGATGAGTTATTCCAACGCTCGATTAAAATCACAACCAGTCTCATTGAACAGATCGGGGAGAAAACATTACAGGCCGCATGCGCTAAGTTATCAGCCCAATGCGGTGGAGATACTTCAAAAGTTACTCAGCCAGCAAATCCTGAACGTGATTTAGAAACATCAATGCAATCAGAATGGATGGATGATACTCATGCGGATGTGCAGGCTATCTACGATGTGAGTTATGCATTGGATATGGCGTGGAGTATCGCTCTTGAGGTGTCACTTTTAGCCGCGATTGTTTTTTATGTTGTTGGAAAACAGATAAAACTGCATTTCCCTATATTGGGTATTGAGTTGCTGGCTATTCCTTCGTTTTTAATTTTAGTTGTATTCATCATTTCTTTTATCCGGGTTTGGCGAGTACACCAGCCAGCCGTCATTTTCGAGTTTGGAAAGTCAGCTCGCGTTACCTTTTGTGCGCAAGATATAGAAAATTCAGTGTTTGAGTACTTGTTTTTCAGGAAGTTTCGTAATTCCTGGCAACGAAAGACTGTTTCTATATCAGATATCTATCGCATCGATAACGAAATATTCCAGGTTGGCTCTAAGCGCAAGAGGAAATATTTTTCTATTAATATCAGTGGCAAGTTTGGCTCGCAGAAAATTGTTTTCAGTAATAAGCAAAAACGTGATGAATGCCGAGCTTTGTTCTCGGTGGCGATTAAAAAATATGCCAAGAATGCACGAATGGATAGCAACCTGAGCGTTGGCTCATCGGGAGACAGTGGTTTTTAGTTTTGAATGTGGTGAGTTCTCCGCGTTCAAAGGCGAAATTTATTTGTACGGCTTGCTGCGATGCATACATGGTTGTTGTATCGGTCTACGCCGAGAATGAGCAGGCGCGCCGCTTCTATTGCCGCAACGGTTTTAAAGAGGGTGAGCAGCAATTGTGCGAGCATAGCGGCCGCCCCGAGCTGATGATGCATTGGCAGCGGGACTGAGCGAGTCGCCAATAGAGATGGCGGGCACGCTGTGTCTGTTTTTTGGCCGCCTTGAATGCCATGACGGCATTCTCTACAATGACGCACTTTTTATTCATTTCAGGTCATATCGATGAGCGATACCAACACCAAACCAGCACTGCCGGATCATCTTGCAGGCAACCCACGTAGCCCACACCATGTTGCTGAATGCTTCGAACATCACATTGGTATTCGCCTCAACGGCAAAGAGCGCACCGATGTCGAAGAGTACTGCATCAGCGAAGGCTGGGTGAAGATCCCCTCCCCCAAGGCGCTGGATCGCCGTGGTCAGCCGATCCTGATCACCCTCAAAGGCACCGTTGAAGCCTACTATATCGAAGAGGTTTAACCGCCACTTCATCTGTTGCGCCGAGCTTATCAAGCCAGCGGCGTCAGTCAGCGCAGTTAACGACCAAGGCACCCTCGCGGTGGCCTTGTTGTTTCTGGCATCTCCCCAAATTCTTTGCTGGCGGTGCTTATACCCCCAAGCGGTCACGCAAGGTGTACCAGGCGGCGCCCGCAGCGGTGAAGGGGATGCGGAACAGGCGGCCACCCGGGAAGGGGTAGTGCGGTAGTTTGGCAAAGGCATCGAAGCGCTCCGCCTGACCTCTCAGCACTTCGGAGAGCAGCTTGCCCGCCAGATGGGTACAGGTGACACCGTGGCCGCTGTAGCCCTGCATGTAGTAGATGTTGGGGCCGATGCGACCAAACTGCGGCAGGCGTGACAGGGTGAGCAGGAAGTTGCCGGTCCAGGTGTACTCCACCTTGACCCCCGCCAGTTGCGGGAAGGTTTTGAGCATCTTGGGGATGATCAGCCGCTCGATATCCGCCGGATCCCGCGCCCCATAGACAACGCCGCCACCATAGAGCAGCCGGTGATCGCCAGAGGTGCGGTAGTAGTCGAGCAGGTAGTTGCAATCCTCCAGACAGTAGTTTTGCGGCAACAGTGAACGGGCCCGCTCCTCCCCCAGCACTTCAGTGGCGATCACCTGGGTGCCGCAAGGCATGCTCTTGCCAGCCAGCTCCGGCACCAGATTACCGAGGTAGGCGTTGCCCGCCACCACGATAAAGCGCGCCTTCACCGCCCCCTTGGCGGTCTTGACCAGTGCGGGTTGGCCCGGGGTGATGCTGGTGACGGCGGACTGCTCGAAGATCTGCCCCCCCTGCATGCGGATGGCTTCCGCCTCCCCCAACGCCAGATTGAGGGGGTGGATATGGCCGCCGCTCTTGTCGAGCAGGGCGCCGACGTAGCGATCGCTAGCCACCACCTCGCGCACCCCCTTGGCATCGAGCAGCTCCAGCTGGTCGTTGCCCCACTTCTGCCAGCGGGCATATTGGGATTTGAGCTCGTGCAGCTGCTTCTCGGTCTCGGCGGCAAAAACGCCCCCCTCCTGCAGATCGCACTGAATGTTGTAGCGCTTGATCCGCTCGCGGATGATCTGGCCCCCCTCAAACAGCATGGAACCGAGCAGCCTGGCCTGATCCGGCGGGCAGTTCGCTTCTATGGTGTCGATGTCGCGGCTGTAGGAGTTGACGATCTGGCCACCGTTGCGGCCGCTGGCGCCAAAGCCGACACGGGCTGCCTCCAGCACCACCACCTTGTAGCCCTTCTCCACCAGATGCAGGGCGCTGGAGAGGCCGGTATAGCCCGCCCCGATGACACAGACATCGCACTCCAGCTGCTCGGTCAATGTCGGATATGGCGCGTGTTTATTGGCGCTGGCTGCGTAGTAACTGTTTACATGTTCGGTCATGATCCCTGTTTCCTTACCGGTTCGGTTGCCAAACTACTGTCAGGATTAAAAGCTCGCCGGGGTGTGGGCGCTGACGATGCGACAGGTCTCCCCCGACGGATTGCTGAAGCTGTGGGGCTCGCCGGTGTCGATCACATAGCTGTCGCCCGCCTCCAGCGGATAACTCTGGCCCGCCACCGTCAGGATCACCGACCCCTCCAGCACAGTGCCGACCTCTTCCCCCTGATGGGTCACCTGACCGCCGGTGTCGGTGCCGGGGGGATAGGTCTCCAGCATAAAGCCGAGCTGGCGGCGGTTGTTGCCGTTGTGCACCAGCTTGAGAGAGACCCCCTGACTGCCCAGCTCGATAAGCTGATCCGCCTTGATCACCACTTCCGGAGTGCGGCTCTCCTCCTCGGCGAAGAAGCGCGACAGCGGCAGGCCGTAGATGGTGAGCAGCTTTTGCAGGGAGGCGACCGAGGGGCTCACCTTGTCCTGCTCGATCATGCAGATGGCGCCGTGTGTCAGGCCGCTCAACTCGGCCGCCCGCCGCTGGGAGAGCCCCAGCTGATGGCGCACCGCCGCCAATCGTTCGCCCATGCTCTGCCGACTTGCGTCGTGCTCTGTATTGCCATGAGCACCATGTAAGCTCTGTGGCCCGCTCATGGCAGACCGCCTCTCATGCTCTGTTTGCGTCCCTGCAACATCAGCACCTCTCTGTTGTTTCTGGTAAACGAGGCGGGTGGTTAAACGCCCCTGGCAGTTAAATCCGGTTGGTTAAAATAGCAGACCAGCCTTCCCTTGCCGTTTGCTATGTTACACAGCCTGACCGTTCATTATTTTGCACACGCAAATCCACTACTTCGCTCACGGCCCCCCTTTTGACGAGGTAAGCTGCGCTACACAGCCCATTTTCTAGCATGGCGCCCCCCAACAATTCAAATATATTTAACACTTGAAAAACATTTAAGCTCAATTTATGGTCTTCCTGTGCTTATTATTTTATACGGCAGCGGCGCAGGAAGGGTCGGCTCACTCCGGCAACCAGCTGCTCTGACCCACACTCGAGGCTTGCTATGTCAGTAACATTGTCAGGAACAACCACCGACTCCAGCTTGATCACATCCCGCGCCTATATAGATGGACAGTGGTGCGAGGCCGCCAGCGGCCGCACCTTCGAGGTCACCAACCCCGCCAGCGGTGCCGTCATTACCCAGGTGCCCGACATGGATGCCGAAGATACCCGCCGCGCCATCGCGGCCGCCCACGCGGCGCAACCCGCCTGGGCGGCATTGACTGCCAAGGAGCGCAGCAACAAGCTCTACGCCTGGTTTGCCGCCATCACAGCCCACAGCGACGAGCTGGCCCGCATCATGACCTGCGAGCAGGGCAAGCCGCTGGCGGAAGCAAAGGGCGAGGTGGCTTACGGCGCCAGCTTTATCCAGTGGTTCGCCGAGGAGGGCAAACGCGCCTATGGCCGCACCATCCCGGGCTTTAGCGGCGATCGCCGGTTGGCCACCATCAAGCAGCCGGTGGGCGTGGTGGCCGCCATCACCCCGTGGAACTTCCCCATTGCGATGATCACCCGCAAGGCGGGCCCGGCGCTGGCCGCCGGTTGCACCATCGTTATCAAGCCTGCTGCCGAGACCCCGCTCTGCGCGCTGGCACTGGCTCTACTTGCCGAGCAGGCGGGCATCCCCGCTGGGGTCATCAATATCGTCACCAGCCATCAGGCGAGCGCGGTAGGCAACGAGCTGTGCAGCAATCCGGTGGTGCGCAAGCTCTCCTTCACCGGCTCGACCCGCATCGGCAAGCTGCTGATGCGCCAGTGCGCCGACACCATGAAGCGCCTCTCGCTGGAGCTGGGCGGCAACGCCCCCTTTATCGTCTTTGACGACGCCGACCTCGATGCCGCGGTAGCCGGGACGCTCGCCTCCAAATACCGCAACGCCGGGCAGACCTGTGTCTGCGCCAACCGCATTCTGGTGCAGGCCAGCGTCTATGACGCCTTCGCCGAGAAGCTGACTGCCGCCGTCAAGTCCTTCAAGGTGGGAGATGGCATGGCGGAGGGCACCCAGATCGGCCCGCTCATCAATCCGGCCGCCGCCAGCAAGGTGGCCGAGCTGGTGCAGCAATCGGTCGCCGCCGGTGCCGAAGTGCTGCTGGGGGGCGAAGCTCACCCCGCCGGTCCCCTCTTCTACCGCCCCACCATTTTGGGCAAGGTGGCTAAAACCAACCCCATCCTGCAGGAGGAGATCTTCGGCCCGGTCGCGCCGCTGGTGCGTTTCGAGAGCGAAGCCGAGGCCATCGCGCTGGCCAACGATACCCCCTATGGTCTGGCCGCCTACTTCTATGGCCGTGACATCGCCCGGGTGTGGCGCGTCGCCGAGCAGCTTGAGTACGGCATGGTCGGCATCAACGAGGGGATCATCTCCACCGAGCTGGCCCCCTTTGGCGGGATCAAGGAGTCGGGTCTGGGCCGCGAAGGGGCCGCCGAGGGGCTGGAGGAGTATCTGGAGACCAAATACTTCTGCTTTGGTGGCATTCGCTAGGGCAGCAAAGGGCCAGGGCATCCCATTCACCGATGCCTTGGCCACTTAATCCATCGTTTTGATAGATAGGTGCAGAGGCTCATCGGAGGCGACAAGGGGCTAAATTTGGCCCACTGCGCCCCACAATAGGGCTGCTGCAGAGCAAACCACAGGCCGCCGTTCTGCACCGATCGGCGGTGATGGGCGCCAGATCGCCCGCCACACATTCAGTCAGGGAATATCGGGGGCTGCGGCCCCTCAGGGAGGAAAGATGAGTCAGTCAGAATCAAACAAGGCGTGGCAAGCGCGCCGCGAAGCGGCCGTGGTTAACGGCGTCGGCACCCTGCTGCCGGTCTTTATCGACCGTGCGCAAAACGCCGAGCTGTGGGATGTGGAGGGTAACCGCTACATCGACTTTGCCTCCGGCATCGCCGTGCTCAACACCGGCCACAACCACCCGAAAGTGGTGGCGGCGGTGCGCGATCAGCTGGAAAAGTTCAGCCACACCTGCTTTCAGGTCACCCCCTACCCAGGCTATATCGAGCTTGCCGAGAAGCTCAATGCGCTGGTGCCCGGCCCGACCCCGAAGCGCACCCTGTTTCTCTCCACCGGCGCCGAGGCGGTCGAGAACGCCATCAAGATCGCCCGCGCCCACACCGGCCGCAGCGGCACCATCGCCTTCAAGGGGGGCTTTCACGGCCGCACCATGATGGGGATGGCGCTCACCGGCAAGGTCGTCCCCTACAAGACCGGCTTTGGCCCCTTCCCGGGTGAGGTCTACCACATCCCCTTCCCCGCCGACTATCTGGGGGTGAGTGAAGAGGATGCCCTGCACGCCCTCGAGCTCTGCTTCAGCGCCGACATCGAGCCGAGCCGGGTTGCCGCCATCATCATCGAGCCGGTACAGGGTGAGGGCGGCTTCTATCCTGCCTCCCCGAGCTTTATGCAGAAGTTGCGCAGCGTGTGCGACCAGCACGGCATCCTGCTGATCTGCGACGAGATCCAGAGTGGTTTTTGCCGCACCGGCAAGACCTTCGCCACCGAGTATGCCGGTATCGAGCCGGACATTATGACCCTGGCCAAGAGTCTGGCGGGGGGCTTCCCCCTCTCGGCAGTGGTGGGCAAGGCGGAGATCATGAACGCCGCCAAGCCGGGGGGCCTGGGTGGCACCTACGCGGGATCCCCCATCGCCTGCGCTGCCGCACTGGCCGTTTTACAGGTGATCGAAGAGGAGCAGCTCAATCAAAAAGCGTTGGCGCAAGGTGAGCAGATTAAGGTGACGCTGGAACGCATAGCTGAGCGTTTTGACTGCATAGGTCAAATTCGCGGCCCCGGTGCCATGGTGGCCATGGAGCTGGTAAAACAGCGTGATGCCCACCAGCCGGATCCCGACCTGACCAAGCGGCTGGTAGCCGAGGCGGGTAAACGGGGTCTGATCCTGCTCTCATGCGGGGTGCGCGCAAATGTTATCCGTTTTCTCGCCCCCCTGACCGCCCCTGCGGCAGTGATTGACGAGGGGCTGCAACTCCTTGAAAAATCACTGGAGGCCGCACTGGCCTGACCAGCAGCAAAGTGACCGCTCACTTGTGCAAAAAAATGCAGTTTTGCCCCCTTTTTTTCTTGTCAGGGGGGCCCTGCAAATGCACAATGCGCGGCCACTGAAAGAACCGATATAACACAAGGTTATCGGTTCTTTTTTAGACAGTGAACAAACCCATAAACGAGGCCGGATCACCCCCGGAAAAGATAGCGAGATTGGCAGCAATCTCCCGACACCAAGTCTAGTGAGGAACAACATGGGGCATCTCTATGCTTTCCAACCGGCCATGGCCGGTGTGCGCCACCCTGGCGCCTTTGATTCCCGGGCTTCCCTCCCGGTTTCGTTGATGGACCGTGCCACTCTGGCACTGCATGAGGAACATGCATAATGGCGGCCCAACAGGTTGGTCTGAAAAAGACCCTCAAACTGTGGCAGGTCGTGGTTATGGGTCTGGCTTACCTCACCCCCATGGCGGTATTCGACACCTTCGGCATCGTCACCGAGATCACCGAAGGCCATGTGCCGACCGCCTACCTGTTTGCCCTGATCGGTATGCTGTTTACTGCCCTGAGCTACGGCCATCTGGTGCGCAAGTTCCCGTCAGCTGGCTCCGCCTATACCTATGCCCAGAAGGTGTTTCACCCCTATGTCGGCTTTATGGTGGGCTGGACCTCCCTGCTCGACTACATGTTCATGCCGATGATCAACATGCTGCTGGCCAAGATCTATCTGGGGGCCCTGTTCCCTGAGGTGGAGCCCTGGACCTATATCTTCGGTCTGGCGGTGGTGATGACCGCCCTCAATCTGCGCGGCATCAAGCTGGTGGCCAACTTCAACAGCCTGATCGTGGTGATGCAATTCAGTATCATCGCCATCTTCATCGGCCTGATCGCCTGGGGCGTTCACAACGGTGAAGGGCTGGGAACCGTAGCCAGCAGCCGTCCCTTCTTCTCTGAACAGATCCACATTTCACCGGTATTGATGGGTGCCTCCATCTTGTGTCTGTCATTTCTCGGGTTTGACGCCATCAGTACCCTGTCGGAAGAGACTCCGGATGCGGATCGGGTGATCCCCCGTGCCATCGTGCTGACGGCGCTGATCGGCGGTGTGCTGTTCGTCAGTACCTCTTATTTTTTGCAGCTCTACTTCCCCGACATCTCCCGCTTCCAGCATCCAGATGCAGTACTGCCGGAGATCGCCCTCTACGTCGGCGGCAAGCTGTTCCAGTCGGTGGTGCTGGTTTGCACTACGGTAGCGGTGCTGGCCTCGGGGCTCGCTTCCCACGCCGGTGTATCGCGCCTGCTCTACGTGATGGGCCGTGATCGCGCGCTGCCGGCCCGCTTCTTCGGCTATATCCATCCGAAGTGGCAGACCCCGGCCTTCAACGTGCTGCTGGTCGGTCTGCTGGCGCTCTCTGCGGTATCGCTGGATCTGGAGATGGCACTGGCGCTGATCAACTTTGGCGCCCTGGTGGCCTTCACCTTCGTCAATCTGGCGGTGATTGCCCACTTCTATGTGAAGCTTGGCCGCAACAAAACCCTCAAGGATCACCTGATGTACCTGCTGCTGCCGCTCTGTGGCGCCGCCTGCATCGGGGTGCTGTGGCTCAACCTCGAACCCTCCTCCTTCGAGCTGGGGCTGGTCTGGGCGGCGCTGGGGGCCATCTACCTGTTCCTGCGCCTGACGGTATTCCGCATCCCGCTGCACAGCGCGGATCAGATTGAAATCTCTCAGTAATCCCTGAGTGCCTGGATCCTGATCGACCAAAATCCCCTGTCCATTATTTTGATACCGTTCACCCCTCTTGTTGCAAGAGGGGTCAACGGGTTGTCGGCCATGATGATGACAAGCACAGTGGCACAGTTCGCCACCAATAACGCGCAAGAGGATAAAGAGAGAGGGAGCTAGGGTTGCTACTGCCCAGCAGAGGATACGGGGAGAGGGGGGCAGCCATGGCACAGCCCTTTAATGACCATGCACAGAGTGAACCTGCTTGACCCTGCAGCGTGGCCATACCCGCCAAGACGCCCCCTCAAGCCGGGGACGCCATCAAGGTCAATGAGGATTTTCGCTATAGGTGTATTGCTTGTACTTCTTGTTCTTCTTGCTGCTCGTCAGGCATTTCATCAAACAGGGGGTGATAGAGCACCTCACCCTGCACACCAGCAAAACCACTCTCCTGCAGCTCCATCGCCATGAAACAGTCAGCAGGCACTTCATAGATGCAGTGCAGGCCAAACTCGCTGGCTGGGCGGAAACCGAAACGGCTGTAGTAAACCGGATCGCCGAGTACCACTACCCCTTTCCAGTCCATTTCGAGTGCCGTATCCAGCCCCTCACGCACCAGATCAGACCCAATCCCCTGGCCTTGCCAATCGGGATGAACCGCTACCGGCGCCAGACCGAGCCAGGGCCCTTCCATGCCGTTAATGGTGATCGGGCTCAGCATCAGGTGCCCCATGAACTCGAACTCTTCCTCTTCGACCATGGTCACCACGGCAGCGCCACATTCGCGCAGACGGTTGACCAGTTCAGCCTCTTCGGCACGACCGAAGGCGGCACTGACCAGTTCGTAGACCGGTAACATGTCACCGGGGCGCTCGGTTCTCAACATACAACGTTACTCCTCGTACAGCAGAGCGGGCATTATTCCACACAACTGCTGGTCATTCTGAGTACCTTTGTCCAAAAATGGGAGGGTGCACTCAGGAAAACGAGCTGCAAACTGCTGCTGCAAGGCGCGTAGCGTAGCTGGCGTGACCCGGTTCATCACCTCGCGGTAGGCCAGCCAAAGGGCAGGCGCCTCCCGCGCCAGCCGCTCGAAGGTCAACTCAGGCTCTTGGTGCCAACAGCCATCCAGCTCGTCGGCCAGCTCCGGCAACTCCACCAGCAGCCGCAACTGCTGATAGCGCATCTGCGGCGAGTCACCGTGGTCGTCGCCCAGCGCCTGCGCCATCAATTGGTTGAACCAGTGGAGTCGTGATGCACGCTCCTCGCGGCTGAGCAGATCAGGCCCCTGACGCTGCAGCGCCGCCAGTTGCAGCAGCCATGCCAACCCCTGTTCATCCCGATCTTTAAGCAAGACACTACCAAGATGGGGCAACTGATCCGGCTCAGCCTGCTCCAGCAGAGCTACGGGGTAACAGTGCAGATCCAGCCTCCCCTCAAGATGCGGCGGGCAAAGCAGACGGCAGGGATCCTGCCCCGTTCCGGTCTCATCCACAAAGAGCGAGATGGCCAGCTTGCCGTTGGCACTCTGCCGATCTGACGTTGCAGGATCGCGCAGGATCACCACGGCGACCCGCTCATCTTCAAGCCAGCGAGTGACCTCATCAAGCAGGGGGGCTGGCAAGGAGAGGGCACGATCCAGTCGCCAGTAGCTCACCTCGCACGGCTGACGACCGCTGATATGTCGCTGCCCGCGATAGTGCATCCCCAGTTTTGCCATCACCCGGCCGGAGGCGAGGTTGTCTGGCATGTGGCGAGCCGTCAGCGCAGGCAGTTGCAGTTGGTCAAAGGCAAACCCCTTGACCAGCTCGGCCGACCGGGTCGCCAGACCGCGATTCTGCCAAGGCACGCCGACCCACCAGGCGAGCTCGCCATTCCAATGCAAGGAGATCACCCCGACCAGCGCAGCCCCACCCTCCTCTGGCAAGGTGATGGCCCAGCTCCAGCCAAGACCAAGCGCAGCCTTGCGCCAGCTGAGCGCCAGCCAGTCACGGGCCCCCTCCGGCGGATAGGGGTGAGGAATATTGAGGGTGTAGCGGGCCAGCGCCTCATCGTTGCAGTAGCGCACTATCTCGCGATCATCGGCAGCCTGCAGTGGCCGCAACACCACGCCAGCGGCGTGCGAACCTTCGGCCAACGTCGGTATCATCACGCGGCGCGCCAGCAGGCGATTGAGCACGGCGCCCAAATCGGCCCCGGCGGTGAGCGGCAGATCGGCCCCCACCGGACCAAGAGTCAGCAGCCCCTGCTCCTTAGCGAGGGTCAGCAGCGAGGTAGAGGCGCTGATCAGGATCTGGCGACTGGGATCAGCATGAAAATCCGCCAGCAGATCCCCATCGAGCCAGGCAGCCAGCAAGGCCCCCGGACAAAGCAGGCCGTCAGGGGGACAGATCGCCCACGGGAGATGGGCCTGATCGAGGGAGGCCGCCGCCTCTTTGCCCAGCAACAACTGCCAGCGATGGCCTTGTTGCTGCCAGACCTGCAACAGCGCAGCCCACTGCTGCTGCCACAGACTCGCCTCGATCAGCAGTTCCATCAGCTGGCCTGACAGGCCGCAGGCAACGTCAGATGGCGGGGATGAGCTTCGATACGGGCGATCCAGCTACGGATAGCGGGCCACCCCTGTAGGGAGAAGATCCCCTCCTCTGCCACATGGGTGTAGGCATAAAGGGCAATATCGGCGATGGTCGGCGTATCACCGCACAGGTAGGGGCTCTGTTTCAGCTGCTGTTCCATCACCGCCAACGCCTTCTCGCCACCGGCTTTCAGCCCGTCGAGGCGCGCCTCCTGGGACTCGGGGCGGCCGAGATAGTGAACGATAAAACGGGCCACCGCGATGTAGGGCTCATGGCTGTACTGCTCGAAGAACAGCCACTTGAGCACCTCGGCCTGCTGGCGCGGATCGGTTGGCCACAAGGCGCTGCCTTGCGCCAGATAGAAGAGGATGGCGTTGGATTCCGCCAGCGCATCGCCTTGACCAATCTCCAGCACCGGGATCTTGCCGTTGGGGTTCATGGCCAGAAACGCGGGAGTACGGGTATCCCCCGCCTGAATATCCACCGCGACCCAGTCAAGGGGCAGCTCCAGCCAGCGGGCCAGCAGCCACCCCTTGTAACAGTTGCCGGAACGCAGATCACCATAAAGACGCATACACACTCCTTGTGAAAACGGATTTGAACAGCGCGATCAGGGGGCCAGACGCTCGATATGCCAGCCATCCCCTTCGCGGGTGTAGTAGAAGCGGTCATGCAGCCGGTGTTCGCCACCCTGCCAGAACTCTACCGTCTCGATCACCACCCTGAAGCCACCCCAGAAGCTCGGCAGCGGCACTTCGCCATTGGCAAACTTCTGCTTGAGCTCGAGGAACTTGGCCTCCAGCACGCCGCGGGCCGAGATGCGGGTCGACTGCTTGGAGACCCAGGCG
Organism: Aeromonas sp. EERV15; assembly: GCF_900079845.1. Classification (NCBI taxonomy): domain Bacteria; kingdom Pseudomonadati; phylum Pseudomonadota; class Gammaproteobacteria; order Aeromonadales; family Aeromonadaceae; genus Aeromonas; species Aeromonas sp. EERV15. The sequence continues at coordinate 202,215 of NZ_FKKY02000002.1, forward strand.
GCGATCTGGCTATCCTTGGGGCGGCTGTGGAAATACTTCATCACCTCGAAGGTGCTCATCTTCTCCACCCGGCCGGTCACATGAACCTGACGGTCGAGGGTGTGCCAGGGGAAGAGCAGGCTGATACGGGGGTTACCTTCCAGCTGGTGCGCTTTGCGGCTGCCCATATTGGTGTAAAAGACCATCCCCTGTGCGTCGTAGTGCTTGAGCAGCACGGTGCGCTGCCACGGCTGACCATTGGCATCCACCGTTGCCACCACCATGGCGGTGGGATCGGTCAGTTTGGCCTCACAGGCCTGCGCCAGCCATTTCTCGAACAGCGCCAGCGGATCGGCCGGCAAATCGGCACGGTGCAGCCCGCCACGGCAGTATTCACGGCGCAGATCAGCAACATCCATCATCTTGATTTTCCTTCAAATAAATAATGGCTCCACGACCATCAAGAAAATGATTGCAGGCATTGTGCTCCGCCCGTCTGACGGTGACAAGCCATAACGCAGCGGGCAAGTAGCCACAGCCAGATATGCGCAAACCTGGCCCCAGCGATGGTGTTTTCTCATTTTGGAGAGGCTATCACCGTCGAAAACGGGACTTACCCCAACCACACCGTACATAACCACCTTGCACCACATGACCCTTACACCTATCATTGCGCCGATTTATCTGTTTTAGAATCTTCCCACACTACTCGGGGGGTTCATCTTTATCTGGCCAAGGTTAATCTCATGCTTAAGTCCCCACTGTTGCCCCGTTTCGGGGATCTGATCGTTGCCATTGTTGACGATGTGCTGGGCCAGGGTCTCACCCTGGACCGCGCCTATGCCCGTCACTTCTCTGGCATCGAACTCAAACCGCAAGAACAGGCAAGGATTGCCCTGGTCACCGGCGATTTGCTGCGTCGCCTCAGTCTTTATTGTGCCCTGACCGGCATTCAGGTGCGTCAGGCCGAGAAAAATGTCTGGCCACTGCTGCATGCTTGGCACGCTTTTCACAAAATTGACCAGCCTAACCGCCCCACTCTGGATCGTTTCAATGAAGAGGCCTTTCGCCGCCGTCTGACCGAAGCGAAGAAGAACCCGGTGCTGATGGATGGTTGCCCGAGCTGGCTGGAAAAGCTGGGTAGCGAGCAGCTGGGCGAAGCCTGGCCTGCAGAACGTGCCGCCCTGGCCTGGATGCCCAAGCGCTACCTGCGGGCCAACACCCTCAAGTGCACCCGTGAAGAGCTGCAAGCCATTCTGGCCAAAGAGCATGTCACCACCATCCCGGTTGAAGGTGTTGAGACTGCGCTGCAGGTCACCTCTGATACCGCCCTGTTCCGCACCAAGGCGTTTGCTGACGGTTGCTTCGAACAGCAGGACGCTGGCTCCCAGCTGGTCGCAGCTGCGCTGGAAGTGACCCCGGGCATGCGGGTCATCGACGCCTGCGCCGGTGCCGGTGGCAAGACCCTGCACATCGCCGCCATGATGCAGGGCAAGGGCCGTCTGCTGGCAATGGATGTAGAAGAGTGGAAGCTGGAGAACCTCAAGCAGCGCGCCCGTCGCGCCGGTGCCCACAACGTGGAGACCCGGGTCATCACCAGCAGCAAGACCGTCAAGCGCCTCAAAGAGACCGCCGACCGCGTACTGCTGGACGTGCCCTGCTCCGGTCTTGGCGTACTCAAGCGCAATCCTGATGCCAAGTGGCGTGATACCGCCGAGCGTCTGCCGGTGCTGGTGGCACTGCAAGAAGAGATCCTGCAGCGTTACAGCCAGATGGTGAAGGTGGGTGGTCTGCTGGTCTATGCAACCTGCTCCATCCTGCCTCAGGAGAACCGTCAGCAGGTGGACAAGTTCCTCGCGGCCAACGAGAACTTCCGTCTGCGTGACGATCACACCGTGAGCCCGTCAGAGACTGGCTTCGACGGTTTCTACATGGCCCGTATCGAACGGATCGCCTGATCCGCCCCGATGACCATATAGACAAAAGCGGCTGCCAATGGCAGCCGCTTTGTTTTGGCTTGCTGACCCACTCCCGATAGGGGTTACAGCGCAGCAATCGCCTCAATCTCGATCTTCACATCCTTCGGCAAGCGGGCCACTTCCACGCAGGAGCGCGCCGGATACATGGCATCGTGCTCGGTAAAAAAGTCGTTGTAGACCTGATTCACCGCGGCAAAGTCGTTCAGATCCGAGACAAACACCGTGGTCTTGATGATGTTGCGTACCTGGGCGCCTGCCGCCTCGACAATCGCCTGCACGTTTTGCAGCGAACGCAGGGTCTGCGCTTCGATGCTCTCCGGGATCTCGCCGCTCACCGGATCCAGCGGGATTTGGCCCGAGGTGTAGATCATGTTGCCGGTCACGCTGCTGAGGGTAACACCCTGCACATAGGGGCCGATGGCACCCGGTGCCGCTTTAGTACTGATAACCTGTCGCATCTTAGTTGTCTCCTTGATGTCATAAAACGGGGTTAGCCCTAAGCAAACCTGCTCGCCCCGGGCACACCAGTCAGATCATGTTGGTAAAGGTTCTGGCAATCACATCCTGCTGCTGTTCGCGGGTCAGGGCGTTGAAGCGCACCGCATAACCGGAGACCCGGATGGTCAGGCTGGGGTATTTGTCCGGATTGTCGATGGCATCCAGCAGCATCTCGCGGTTCATCACGTTGACATTGAGGTGCTGGCCCCCTTCCACATCCCGCTCGTGATGGAAGTAGCCATCCATCAGCCCCACCAGATTGTTCTCGCGATTGGCCGGCTCCTTGCCCAGTGCCCCCGGCACAATGGAGAAGGTGTAGGAGATCCCGTCCTTGGCATATTTGAACGGCAGCTTGGCCACCGAAGCGAGCGAGGCGACCGCCCCTTTTCGATCCCGGCCATGCATAGGATTAGCCCCCGGCGCAAACGGCGCGCCAGCGCGGCGACCATCCGGGGTGTTGCCGGTCTTCTGGCCATAGACCACGTTGGAGGTGATGGTCAGGATCGACTGGGTCGGCACCGCATTGCGGTAGGTCGGCAGCGCCTGGATCTTCTTCATGAAGCGCTCGACCAGATCGCAAGCGATAGAGTCGGCCCGCTCGTCGTTGTTGCCGTACTGGGGATACTCCCCCTCAATCACGAAATCGACCGCCAGCCCGTCAGCATCGCGCACCGGCTTGACCCTGGCGTACTTGATGGCCGCCAGCGAATCGACCGCTACCGACAGACCGGCAATGCCGCAGGCCATAGTGCGATAGACATCCCGATCGTGCAGCGCCATCAGCGAGGCTTCGTAACTGTATTTGTCGTGCATGAAGTGGATAAGGTTGAGCGCGCTGATGTACTGCACTGCCAGCCAATCCATAAAGCTGTCGAGGCTGCTCATAACGGTGTCGTAATCCAGCACCTCGTCCATGATGGGCGCCACTTTCGGGCCGACCTGGATCTTCAGCTTCTCGTCCACCCCACCATTGATGCAGTAGAGCAGGGTTTTGGCGATATTGGCGCGAGCACCGAAGAACTGCATCTGCTTGCCGATCACCATGGGGCTCACGCAGCAGGCGATGGCGTAGTCATCGCTCTCAAAATCGGTGCGCATCAGGTCATCGTTCTCATACTGCAGGGATGAGGTATCGATGGAGACGCGGGCCGCATAGGTCTTGAAGGCACGCGGCAGCCCTTCCGCCCAGAGGATGGTGAGGTTGGGCTCGGGCGCTGGCCCCATGGTCTTGAGGGTATGGAGGTAACGGAAGGCGTTCCTGGTCACCAGAGTACGACCATCCAGCCCCATGCCGCCGATCACCTCGGTGGCCCAGATGGGATCGCCGGAGAAGAGGGTGTCAAACTCCGGGGTGCGCAGGAAGCGCACCATGCGGATCTTCATGATGAAGTGATCGACCAGCTCCTGGGCGTCCTGCTCGCTGATCAGCCCCGCCTTCAAATCACGCTCGATATAGATGTCGAGGAAGGTAGCGGTACGACCGAGGGACATGGCCCCGCCATTTTGCGACTTCACCGCCGCCAGATAGGCGAAGTAGAGCCACTGCACCGCCTGCTGGGCAGTGCGGGCCGGGCCGGAAATATCGCAGCCGTAGGTCGCCGCCATCTGCTTGATCTGCACCAGCGCCCGCTGGTGCTCGGACAGCTCCTCACGCTGGCGGATCACCTGCTCCAGATGCTCTCCCCGCTCGAGGGCCGGTTGCAGATCGGCAAACTGCAGCTCCCGCTCACGGATAAGATAATCTATGCCATAGAGTGCAACCCGACGATAATCTCCGATAATCCGACCACGGCCATAACCGTCCGGCAAACCGGTCAAAATACCCGATTTTCGGCAGCGTAACATCTCGGGAGAGTAGACATCGAACACCCCCTGATTGTGGGTTTTACGCAATTCGCTGAAGGTATATTCAAATTCGGGATCCATCTCCCGACCATATGCCTCAAAAGAGCTTCTGATCATATTTACACCACCAAACGGGTGCAGTGCTCTTTTCAGCGGCCTGTCGGTTTGCAGGCCAACAATTTTTTCCAGCTCCTGCTCGATATAACCGGGCCCGTGGGCAGTAATAGTGGTAGCAATATTGGTATCAAAATCGACCGGCGCATGGGTAGCATTCTCGATGCGGATCCCTTCCATCACCTTGTTCCACAAGGTGGTGGTCGCCTCGGTGGCATCCGCCAGAAACTGTTCGTCACCTTCATACGGGGTATAGTTTTGCTGGATGAAATCACGAACGTTGATTTCATGTTTCCAGTTTTCACCGGCAAAACCTTGCCATGCCTGGATATAACTATCCTGATCCAATTGCACATCAATTTTCATTCAATAAACCTCATTCACGATTCATGACATTACAGTTGAAATATTCAGACACACTCGGCCTGACGGATCTGTTGGCCCAAACGAATGGCATCCAGTGCGATCATTTTCTCTTCATTGGTCGGAATAACCGCTGCAAACATTGCCGAAGAGTGTGCAGAAATAACCCGGTATCCCATGGCATTAGGCTGTTTATTTAACTCATCACTCATGGCGATGCCAAATACCTGTAACCGTTCGCACACCAGTTTTCTGATAAAGGCCGAGTTCTCGCCAATACCGCCAGTGAAAATAACGGCATCCAGTCGGCGTAATGAGGTGGCATGACCACCAATATGGCGGGCAATACGGTGGACAAAGGCATGGATAGCCAATTTAGCCCCCGGATGACCTTCTTGATAAGCCGCCTCCAGCACTCGCATATCGGAAGAGAGACCGGAAATACCGAGCAAGCCGGAGTGCTTGTTCAAGACCCGCTCGATATCCTCGATGGATTGCCCGGTCTTGCTGGCAATATAGGCCAGCGCACCGAAATCAATATCACCGCTGCGACTGCCCATAATCAGCCCCTCCAGCGGCGTCATTCCCATCGAGGTATCGACGCTATTGCCATCCTGCACCGCGCAAATAGAGGCGCCATTGCCCAGATGGGCAATCACCAGACCGGCATCGTTACCATTTAGCCCAAGGAAAGAGACCGCCTGCTCGGCGACATAGCGATGAGAGGTGCCATGGAAGCCATAACGGCGCACACCGTAATCCTGCAAATATTGATAAGGCAGCCCATAGATATAAGCTTCCGGCTTCAAGGTCTGATGAAAGCCGGTATCGAATACTGCGATCTGGGGTTGCGTCGGAAATAGCTGACGAGCCGCCATCACACCGCTCAGATTGGCGTGATTGTGCAGAGGGGCTAAGGGTGACACCTGCTTGATTTTGGCCAAGACATTTTCGTCAATTATCACGGCTTCGCTAAATTCACTGCCACCATGAGCAATGCGATGACCAACCAGCGCAATGGCATCCAGCAGATCTCGTTTTTTCAATTCCGCCGCGATGGCAGCCAATGCACAGGTGTGGCTACTTTCAGGTAAAGGGGTGACAGGCTCTTTATCTACTTTCAATTGAGGATGGGTCGTTTCAATACCATCCGCCATACCGGATATCACCACTTCACAGGATTGACTATCCAGTACGGAGAATTTTACCGATGAGGAGCCGCAATTGATAACCAGAACCAACGAATCAAACTTCATTACATCGCCTCGATATAAATAGGGTCGAGTCACTGCAGTCAGGGCATTTCGCCTAGGTGTTTAAACAGCGGGTCAAATAACGGATAGCCTTGCCGATGACACAAATATTTGTGCCAACAAAAACCGCTGATTGATCGCGTCAGACTGCACCATCCAGACCCCGCCAGGGGGGCCTGAATGGTTAATGACTTGCAGAAAAGGTTTTCAGAACAGCTTGGAAACAATATTCAGGATGGTCAGCACACCGATAATGGTGACAAACAGGTTGCTGGCCTGACCTTTATATTTTGCCAGTGCTGGCGTCTTGCTCACCGCATACATCGGCAGCAGGCAGAGCAGAGAGGCGATAATGGGCGCGCCCATTGCTTCAATCAGGTCAAGGATGTTGGGGTTGACATAAGCGACCAGCCAGGTGGAGCCCATGATGAACAGCATGCTGATCATGTTAAGCTTTTTCGATGAGACCTTGGTCTTGTCACCTTGATAACCAAACTTGAGGATCAAGCCGTTTAACCCTTCCAGGGTCCCCAGATAGTGGCCAAAGAAAGACTTGAAGATGGCAACCAGCGCAATAATGGACGCCGCATACTCCAGGGTGGTGGCAAACGTAGACTTGCTGCCAGTCATCGAGGAGAAGTGGTTGGCCAGATAGGAGAGCACCGGAATATTCTGGGCCTTGGCCTCTGCCATGTTTTGCGGTGACAGGGTAAACAGGCAGCTGAAGGCGAAGAACATCACCACTGCCACCATCAACATGCTGGCACCGGAGATGATTTTGGAGCAGCGCTTCTCGGTAAAATCGCGACCGAACTCGTGCTCATACTCTTCCCGTTTGGAGACGATGAAAGAGGAGACAATCGGTGAGAAGTTGAAGGAGAAGACCATGATGGAGATGCCAAGCCAGACGGTAACCAGAATACCATCGTGACCGAGCAGGGATATTTCACTCAGATTGACCTGGTCAAATACCGCACTGTTCCAGTAAGGGACCAGCGACAGCGAGATGATGATCAGACTGGCAATAAAAGGAAACACCAGATAGCTCATCACGCGAACCATCAGATCTTTACCGAAATAGATGACGAACGCCATGACTAGCAAGAGCCCCAGGGCGACCACACCCCGATTGAGCGGCACCATTTGCAGTTGATGCTCCCAGAATGCCATAAACGTATTGGTGATCGTTACACCATATATCCAGAGCAGGGGGCAGATGGCAAAGAAGTAGAGGAAGGTAATCACCACGCCACCCATCTTGCCAAAATGCTCTTCGACGGTCTCGGTGATATTAGCGGAAGGATTACTACCGGAGAGGCACAATCTGGCGAGAGCCCGATGACAATAGAATGCTATCGGATAGGCAAGCACCATCATAATCAATATCGGAATTAAGCCACCATATCCAGCCCGGATGGGGAAAAATAGCACCCCGGCACCGATTGCAGTACCAAATAGGCCCAACCCCCAAGTTGTATCTGTTTTACGCCAAGCGCGGGTATTTTCTTTTTCTTTGCTGCTAGTAACGACACTGTCTAATATCATGACCGCATTCCTTACAGGCTAAATTGAGGAATATTGTTCTGTTCGATTATCTCGACTATACGGGTAAGATCGATATTGCCACCCGAAATAATGCAGACGGTTTTTTTACCTTCAACATAATGCTGTAATTTACCACTTAGCAGTGCTGCAGAAGCGAGCGCACCCGCACCTTCGGTGATTATTTTATTACGCTGGATCATGTCGACCATGCTGTGACGAATATCATCTTCAGAAACCAGAACAATATCATCAACCAGCTGCTTGACGATTTCAAAGGTCATGGAACCGGGTCTTGCTACATCACAACCATCTGCCAAGGTGCTGCTGGTTCTGTGATTAGTGATGGTGCCGGCATAGAAAGAGGCTGCCATACCATGCACATTTTCAGATTGCACACCGATAATTCTGATTGTCGGATTGATTGATTTAATCGCCATCGCCACACCGGCAATCAAACCACCACCACCAATCGGCACTATGATGTTATCGACATCATACAAGTCTTCGATAATCTCCAGACCAATGGTTCCCTGGCCTGCAATCACTTTGGCATCATCGAATGGGGGAATAAATACCCGACCTTCCATTTCGACTATTTCACTGACTTTGGCAATGGTGTCATTGAAACTATTACCATGGAGGATCACTTTGGCTGAATAATCACTGGTTGCTGCAATTTTTGATTTGGGGGCACAGCAGGGCATGACCACCTTGGCATCAATACCAAGCATGGCACTGGAGAGTGATACGCCCTGAGCATGGTTACCCGCAGAACAGGCGACAACACCTTTTTGTCGATCTTCCAGACTTAATGAGCTGAGTTTATTGAAAGCACCACGAATTTTAAAAGAGCCTGTACGCTGCATGTTTTCAAGCTTGAGGTAAACCTCACCATGACAACGTTCACTGATGTAATTTGAGGGTAGTTGCGCGGTCTTGTATATATGATTGGTCAGTCTTTTTTTGGCTTCAGTAATATCATGAAGACCAATGGGCAGATTGCTATACATCTTCATCGCAAATCTCTTTTTATTTATTAATTTGTAGGGTTTTACTTCACAGGACGCAGGGATACTAGATTTTATCAACTGCAATTAATGTGAGCATCAACACAAAAAAACATGCAAATAGACTAGCTTGTGGTGAAAATATCAAAGAATGTGACAGCGGCAACATCCGAATCCTAAATGGATTAGAAAATATTATCAAAGATAGTGAAATTATATAATTAACAACTTAAGAACAACCATTTAATGATTAGTATTTTTAATGCCTTTTTCGACTATCTATTACCTTATATCAACACACCACATCGGTGCTGTGCTACCTGCCAAGCGCCACAATTCGATAAAAAAGGGAGCCATAATGGCTCCCTTTAACAAGGCTCTGTCCCAATTATGTGTTGAAAGACTAAGCTTGAAGTAGGCCATCACCTTGAGGTCTACCATCATGGATACCCCAGCCTTTCAACACCTGTTATCTCTCTTTCCACAGCTTACCCTGCGCCAACGCCGTGTTGCCCGGCAGGAGCTCATGGCGCCCCACACCATTACCTCACTCAATACCCAACTACCTGCATGCAGCGGTTGCCCACATTGTCAGGCCGATGCCAATCAGCTGGCACCCTGGGGATGGAGTCGCGGACTACGTCGCTACCGTTGCAAACTGTGTCTGCGCACCAGCACAGTGCTGACCAAGACCCCCTTGGCCAGATTACGTAAAGCGCAGTGCTGGGAAGACTATGCGCAAGCCCTTATTGAAGGACTGACTGTCCGCCAGGCAGCGCTGCGTTGCGGGGTCAGCAAGAACACCGCGTTCCTCTGGCGTCACCGCTTCTTGCGTGCGATGGCCGCCCATCAAGCCACTCTGGAAGAGGGTATCGTTGAGGTCGATGAGACCTTCTTCCTCGAATCGTTCAAGGGGCAACGGGGACTGCCGCGCCCGGCACGACATCGTGGTGGCAAGGGGCGAACCCGGGGAACCGGGCCGGATTACATCCCGGTGATGGTGGTGCAGGACCGTGCTGGTCACCATGCAGATTTTCAGTTGGAAAAGATGAATGCCGAAACAGTTATCTCGGTGTTGAAGCCCCTTGTCTCGCCGGATGCCGTGCTGTGTAGCGATGGCGCGGGCGTGTATGCCAGTTTCAGTAAAGTGCAGGGAGTGACTCATCAAGTAGTGCGCAATCGTCAGGGTGAGCGTGTGGTAGGAGCATTCCACATTCAACATGTAAACGGATATCACCATCGATTGAAAGAATGGATGGTGCGCTTTCATGGCGTGGCAACTCATTACCTGAGGAGTTATCTGGGTTGGCGCAGGATGCTGGAGCGTTACGGGAAGGGTATGAATATCAAAGCGTGTTTGCATGAGGCGCTGGGGCACCCCATGCAACACGTAATTGGGACATAGCCTTTAACAACATAGGTAATGACGGTGTCCGCTTACTCGGCGGCGGCGTCATCCTGCTTGTACTTGGCGGCAGTTTCCTTGATCAGGGTCTGCAACTCGCCAGCCTGGAACATCTCGATCATGATGTCACAGCCGCCGATCAGCTCACCCTCAACCCACAGCTGGGGGAAGGTCGGCCAGTTGGCGAATTTTGGCAATTCGGCGCGGATATCCGGATTTTGCAGGATATCAACGTATGCAAACGGCTCGCCGCAGGACATCAGAGCCTGGGAGGCCTGGGCAGAGAAGCCACAGCTGGGTAGCTTGGGGGAGCCCTTCATGAAGAGAATGATGGGGTTATCAGCCAGCTGCTGCTTAATCTTTTCAATAGTTTCCATAGGTGCCTCACTAGAGCGATTTCGGCAGTCATTCTACTGCAATCTTGTCCGAGTACAACCCGACAAAGGGCCGACAATGAACGAATTACCCAAAGAACAGAGGCGGGCTTGATCGCGATCATGGCGCCAATCAAGAGTTGTTAGGCCATCTTTGATGCTGCTACAATCCCTTGGCTTTGGGCTACCCAGCCCCATCATTTTAAAAACAACTCTTTTCACATATAGAAAAGAGTATGCAATGTCTTGCAACCGTCGCTTTCGCACGGACCAGCCAATGGAGAGTAGAAAATGGCATTCGAACTTCCCGCTCTGCCCTATGCAATCAATGCTCTGGAACCGCACATCTCCCAGGAAACTCTGGAATATCACCACGGCAAGCACCACAACACCTATGTGGTCAACCTGAACAATCTGGTGCCGGGTACCGAGTTTGAAGGCAAGTCTCTGGAAGAGATCATCAAGACCTCCAGCGCTGGCATCTTCAACAACGCCGCCCAGATCTGGAACCACACCTTCTACTGGCACTGCCTCTCCCCGAATGGCGGTGGTGAGCCCACTGGCGATCTGGCCGCAGCCATCAACAAGGCGTTTGGTTCTTTCGCCGAGTTCAAAGATGCCTTCACCAAATCTGCCATCGGCAACTTCGGCTCCAGCTGGACTTGGTTGGTGAAGAAAGCAGACGGCTCTCTGGCCATCGTCAACACCTCTAACGCCGGTTGCCCGTTGACCGAAGCGGGTACTACCCCGCTGCTGACCGTTGACCTGTGGGAGCACGCCTACTACATCGACTTCCGCAACATGCGTCCGAAGTACATGGAAACCTTCTGGACTCTGGTCAACTGGGAATTCGCGGCCAAGAACTTGGCTGCCTAATTAGCCCCTCTTGCCAAAACGCCCCGCTCTGCGGGGCGTTTTTTATGGTGAGTGCCAAGACAACCGCGCCATAAATACAAAAGGCGCCCAGCGGCGCCTTGTCTCTTCACTGGTCGAGATTACTGATCCAGCTCATCCATATACTCATCGAGATTGGCATCATCAGCCTGCTCTTGCTGAGACTCTGTCAGCTCAGACTGCTTGCCCGTCACCTTGCCCTGATTGTACTGCAGATAGAAATCCTTGGTTAGCGCATAAGGATCGAGGGCATTGTCGATGATCCGCTCCTGATCGATCAGCTTGGCACGTTTTCCCAAGCCATCCAGAGCCCAATGTGCGAACTTTATCGGGAAAGTCAGCAAGGCATAGGGGAAATAGAGGCTATCAATCGTATCGCCGACCAGCTCACGGGTGGTGGTCGGGCCGTAAACAGGCACCATGATATAGGCACCATCACCTATATCAGCCTTGCCCAGTACTGTATCCATCTCCAGCTTGTTGCGCTCGAGGCCGGCATGCTTGGCCACATCGAAGATCCCCAGCAAACCGACCGTGGTGTTGACGGTAAAGCGCCCCAGGTTGGTTCCCGCCCCTTTCAAATCGCCAGTGATCAGATGGTTCACCATGCTGCTCGGTTCATCAAAGTTGGCAACAAAGTTGGCAATGCCATCCTTCACCCCCACCGGAATGTAGCGGGCATAGGCATGTACCACAGGACGTGCCACATAGGGCTCCAGCACATCATAGTTGACCGCCCACATTGCCCGGTTGGCACCTTGGAAGGGGTCACGAGGATCGGCTGCCGTACTGGTAGCGCCCGGATGATTGATACCGGGATTAAGATCCAGGCTCTCTGGGCCTGGTTTCGGGGGGCCACCGGCACACCCAGCCAGCAATAAAGCTGACAGGAGGGTTCCTGAACGAAAATGCATATGGGGATCCTGACGTTTTATTTTGATTTATCAGAAGTATAGATAACCCGGCCCCTATCCAGGGGCCGGGTTATCCAAAGGCATATTAGAGGGCGTGATCGATGCGGATGTCAATCGGCACGGTGGGAATATCAGCCGTCTTAACCGGCACAGATACCCCTTCAAAGGCCCCCTCTTTATTCATTACATTACCGCCTCGGGAGAGACGTGCCTTGAATTGCAGCTCCGGGTAGGCGGCCAACTTGCTGCCTTCCATCATGGCATCGCCATCACCCAGCGAGAGGGTGACTGGCAGCGCTGGCCCGGCGATACGCTTCACCGCGATGGGCATGGGCGGACCATTGGGCACCACGGCAAAGACGAACAGATGGGCATCTTCCGGCAGCTGAATGCCGGCCGCCAGGGTGATATGGATGGGGAACTCCCCCTCCTTCACCGCAAACTGCTGCCCTGCCACATCGAGCTCACTGGCTGCGCCAGCGTTTGTCACCTCGATACCCCGTTGCTTGAGCTGCGCGCGGGCATATTCCATGGAGCGCTCGACCATCACGTAGCGGGGAGTTCCTTTCTCCATCAGCGGCAACATGAGTTGCCAGCGGGTCAATGCTGTCTGGAAATCCTCTTTTTGCAGCGCCATGAAGGCATAGACTGACCGAGCTTCGATATTGTCCGGATCCTGGGCGATAGCGGCCTGCAACAGGGCATCCGCTTGCGCCTCATCCCCCGTCATCATCAACGCCTGGGCGTAGGGCACAGCCACCAGCGACTTTTGTGGTGCCAGCCCATAGGCCCGCTCCAGCGCTTCACTGGCCATCTCGGGATCATTGCCATCGAGCGCCAAGCGCCCCAGCAGTAACCAGCCGCGATAGTCATTCGGTTCAGCCTTGAGACGGGTACGCAGTGCCAGCGTGAAATCCAGCAGATCCTGCTCGGTCACCTGGGCGTCCCGCTCCACCAGAATGCGATTGCTCAGCTCCCCCAGACGGCTGCTGGCATCTTGCCAGCGGCTCACCTCCTGCCAGGAGCCCAGTTTGTAGTAAAGCCCAAGGCTCACCACCACCAGTACCACCACACCAGGGATCCAGATCAGACTCTTGCCACCCCGTGCGGTTTGCTCCACGTCGGGAATATCATCCAACAGGCTTCGCTGCAGCTCGACCAGCGAATCAGACTCTTCGGCCAGTACACCCTGCTCGCGCTCTTCGCCAATCTCCAGCAGCCGCTGGCGATAGAGCTGTTTGTTGAGCGCCGAACGACTAATGCTCTGTTTGCCTTCACCACGCCACAGCGGCACCACCAACACCAGACTCACCAGCACCAACAGGGCCGCGATCACTATCCAAAAGGCGGTCATTGTTTCTCTTCCTCTTTGAGCAACTCGGCCAGACGGCGCCGCTCCTCTTCACTAAGGCCATTATCCGTTTTCTTGGTCAGCACAGGAGCGCGGCGGTTGCGCATCACGACCACGGCGCCGCCGATGAGGATCACCAGCAAGGGACCCAGCCACAGGATCAGGGTGGAAGCCATCAGGGGCGGGCTATAGAGAATAAAGTTGCCATAGCGGGCCACCATGTAATCCACTATCTGCTCTTTATCCTTGCCCTCGCGCACCATCTGGTAGGTCTTGTCGCGCAAGTCCTTGGCCAGCCCCGCATTGGAGTCGGCGATATCCTGGTTCTGGCACTTGGGGCAGCGCAGCTCCTTGGTTAACTCACGAAATATCTGTTCCTGATTATCGCTGTCGAAGGTATAGACATCGATGGCGGCCATGGCCGGGGCTTGTATGGCCAATCCCAACACCAGCAGCAGGGATGCAATCACTACTCTCATCCGGTTCACCTTCACTTCATGGCATCAAAGATGGGTTTGAGGGTCGCGGCCCAATTCTCGGGGTTGATATCCCCTACGTGGCGATAGCGAATGATCCCCTGACTGTCGATAAAGAAGGTCTCGGGCGCGCCGTAGACCCCCAGATCCAGCCCCAGCATACCGTCCGGATCATAGAGGTTGACCTGATAGGGGTTGCCCAGCTCCGCCAGCCATTTGATCGCCTTGTCGCGCTCATCCTTGTAGTTCATGCCGATGATGGGAACACCCTGCCCCGCCAGCTGCTTGAGGTAGGTATGCTCGCCGTAGCAGGTCGGGCACCAGGTGGCCCAGACATTGAGCAACATGGGGCGGCCGGTCAGGATGGTGCGGTCGTGCTGCTTGTCCAGATCATAAATGTCCTGCAAGGTGAACACCGGCACCTCCTTGCCAACCATCACGGATTCGAGCTTGGTGGGATCGGAATAGAGTCCTTTAAACAGAAACACAGCCCCCAGCAGGAACACAATAAAGGGGATCAGGAATAACCAGGTCTTCTTGCTCATGCCTTGGCCTCCTCTTCACGACGGCCGAAACGGTAACGCTTGTCGAGCATCGACAGCACCCCACCGATCGCCATAAAGACACCGCCAAACCAGATCCAGCGCACGAAGGGCTTGTAGTAAATCCGTACCGCCCAGGCACCGTTATCGAGCTGCTCGCCGAGCGCCGCATAGAGATCACGGGTGATACCGGCATCGATGGCAGCTTCGGTCATTGGCATTCGCGACACTTTATACATCCGCTTCTCTGGCTTGAGCAGCGCCACCTGCTTGCCGTTCTTGTGGACTTCCAGCACGCCCTTGAAGCCATCGTAGTTGGGGCCATTCTTCTCTTTGATCCCGGTGAAGACAAACTCGTAATCGGCAAACTGCACCCGATCACCGGCCTGCATCCGCAGATCCTTCTCAATGCTGTAGTTTTGGGTGCAAGCGATACCTATGATGCTGACCGCCAGCCCCACATGGCCCAAAATCATCGCCCAGTGACTGTTACCCAGCTTGCGCACCCCCACCTGAAACGGGTGCTTGTGAGTGGCACGGATCCAGGTCTCCTGCACGCTGGTGATGATGATCCAGGCACCCAGACCAATCCCCAGCGCCGCCCACGGCTTGAAGGTCTCGGCAAACGTCAGCGGCAGCACCAGGGCTGTGGCCAGGCTCAGCGCCAAGGCGAAGATCACCTTGCCTTTGAGCTCTCCCAACTGCTGACGACGCCAGCGGAACAGCGGGCCAACCCCCAACAGCAGGGCAAACGGAATGATCAACCAGCTATAGATGTGGTTGAAGAAAGGTGTACCAATCGAGATGCTACCCAGCCCCAGCTCCTTGTGGACCAGCGGCAACAGGGTGCCGAGCAGCACGGTCAACAGCGCCGCCATCAGCATGATGTTATTAGCCAGCAGCAGCGTCTCGCGGCTCCACAGCTCGTGCTTGCCGTGGCTCTTCACCTGAGAGCCTTTAAAGGCAAACAGCAGCAAGGATGAACCGACCACCGCCAGCAGGAAGCCGAGAATAAACAGACCGCGGGTCGGGTCAGAGGCAAACGCATGCACCGACACCAGCACCCCGGAGCGCACCAGGAAGGTCCCCAGCAGACTCAACGAGAAGGCCGAGAGCGCCAGCAGCACAGTCCAGGCCTTGAAGCTGGCCCGCTTTTCGCTCACCGCCAGTGAATGGAGCAACGCCGTACCCGCCAGCCAGGGCATAAAGGAGGCATTTTCTACCGGATCCCAGAACCACCAGCCGCCCCAGCCGAGCTCGTAATAAGCCCACCATGAGCCCAGCACGATACCGAGAGTCAAGAATACCCAAGCTGCCATGGTCCACGGGCGTGACCAGCGCGCCCAGGTCGCATCGAGGCGACCGGTCATCAAGGAGGCGATGGCAAAGGCAAAGGCCACCGAGAAACCCACATAGCCCATGTAGAGCATGGGCGGATGGAAGATCAGACCCGGATCCTGCAGCAGCGGGTTGAGGTCGCGACCATCCACCGGGAAATAGGGCAACGTACGGGTAAAGGGATCAGAGGTAAAGAGCACAAAGGCAGTGAAACCAACCGAGATCAGCCCCAATACACCCAGCACCCGCGCCACCGCATCCAGCGGCAATTGGCGACTGAACATGGCCACCGCCGCAGTCCAGCCTCCCAGAGTCAGCACCCACAGCAGCAAAGAGCCTTCATGAGCACCCCACACCGCCGAGATACGATAAGCCAGTGGCAGCAAGCTGTTGGAGTTAGTGGCCACATACTGCACGGTAAAATCGTTGTCGATAAAGGCCCAGGCCAGACAGAGGAACGACAACAGCAGCAACAAAAACTGGGCATAGGCGAGCGGGCGGGCCGCCGACATCATGCCAAGGCGCCCCCAGCTGGCGCCAAGCAGCGGATAGCTCCCCAGCAGCAGGGCGGTAGCAAAGGAGAGGATCAGCGCAAACTGACCTAATTCCGGGATCATGACGGGATTCCTTTCAATTGAACGGTGACAACAGCCGCATCACGAACGGCAAGCAAAGCAGAAAAGGCAAACACCGCAGGGATCACGGCTTGGCTCCCTTCAGCTGCACCTCGGTATATTCGGGCTTGAAATGCATGCCATTGGTGGCATCGGCCACTTCCGGCGGCATGTAGTTCTCATCGTGCTTGGCCAGCACCTCGAACGCCTCCACGGTCGTGGCATCCTTGAGGGTGCCCTGTGCGACAATGCCCTGCCCTTCGCGGAACAGATCCGGCAGGATGCCGTCAAACTCGACGGTCACCAGATGGCCACCGTTATCCACCAGCTTGAACGCCACCTTGAGGCTCTGGGGATCCCGCTGCACCGAGCCCGGTACCACCAGTCCACCAATGCGCAGACGCTGCCCCTCTTCCGGCTTGATCTTGTCCGGTCCCTTGCCTTGCACCAGCTCGCTCGGGGTATAGAAGAGGTCGATATTCTGGCTGAGGGCATAGAGGATCAGCCCAATCACCAAGGCACAACCAGTGCTGATCGCCAGGATGATGGTGAGGCGTTTCTTTCGTCTCGGGTTCATAGGGTGTTCTCCATCTGCCGGGCCGCCATGCGACGAGCCTCACTAGCCTGTTTGCTACGCAACTCCCCCAGCAGGCTGCGGGTCTTGATACGAGTCGAAATGATGATGCCGATCAGGCAGGCGAACGTGATACCAAACGATAACCAGACATAAAAGGCGTAACCGCCCATCGCCATAAATTCACTGAAAGAGGCAAAGTGCATGCTTACTTCTCCTGCTCGGCAAGCTGTTTGACCCAGGGGCGATGCCACTCCCGCATCAGCAGCTCATTGCGAAACCGCATCAGGGTGAGGGCGCCAAGAAACGCGGCAAACGCCAGGATCATGATCAGCAGCGGCCACAGCATCTCGGGGGAAATAGAGGGTTTATCAAACTTGGTGATGCTGGCCCCCTGATGCAGGGTGTTCCACCACTCCACCGAGTAGTGAATGATCGGCAGATTGATCACCCCCACCAGTGCCAGAATGCCAGCGGCACGGCCCGCGACTACCTTGTCGCTAAAGGCGTTGTAGAGGGCAATGACCCCCAGATAGAGGAACAACAGAATAAGCTCGGAGGTCAACCGTGCGTCCCAGACCCACCAGGTGCCCCACATGGGCTTGCCCCAGGCGGCACCGGTAAAAAGGGCGATAAAGGTGAACACGGCGCCGACCGGCGCAATGGCCGCCACCGTCATATCCGCCATCCGCAGTTGCCACACCAGACCGATAAAGGCCGCTACCGCCATGGTGGAGTAGGCCCCCATCGAGAGAATGGCGGATGGCACATGGATATAGATGATCCGGAAGGAATCCCCCTGCTGGTAATCCGCAGGCGCAAACGCTAACCCCCAGATGGTACCTATCACAAACGAGAGCAGACTAATCACCGCAAACCAGGGCAACAGAGTACCGGCCAGCTGATAGGCCCGCTCCGGTTTGGCATAAGGGTGCAACCATTTCCACATAGCTCACAAAACCTTTTGTTATTAATCGTTTGGCGAGGCCTACCATACCGACCACGGGGCGGCATCAAATACCCCGAAAGCAATAAGCGGCACTATCCTTGATCCATCGCAACTTTATTTTTCAGCACAATGCTCCGTACGGAGCCACCTCTCTCTTGCCCAACCCATCATCAGTTAAGACTGACCCGCAATGCCGCCGAGACGGCCAGCGGTGTCAGCATCAGGGCGCCAACCAACATGGCTGCCAAGATGGCAAGTTGTCCGCCATAGGGCAAGTGCATTCCCGCTGCATCGATGGCAGAGGTAGCAAAAATCAATACCGGAATATAGAGCGGCAGGATCAGCAGACTGAGCAGCACCCCGCCCTTGCGCAATCCAACCGTCAGGGCAACGCCCACCGCCCCCAGTAAACTCAGCACCGGGGTGCCCAGTGCCAGCGTCGCGACCACCGCCAGATAGGTGTTCATATCCAGCGACAGCAAGATCGCCAGCAAGGGTGAGATCAGCAGCAGCGGCAATCCGGTCAGCAGCCAGTGAGCCACCACTTTCGCCAGCGCCAGCAATCCCAGTGGATGGGGCATCAGCATCATCTGCTCCAGCGCGCCATCACTGAAGTCATCGCGAAACAGTCGCTCCAGCGACAACATGGCCGCCAACAGCGCCGCCACCCAGATAATGCCGGGGGCAATGCGGGCCAACAGCTTGGGCTCCGGGCCAATGCCAAGCGGAAACAGGGTAATAACGATGAGGAAAAACCACAGCGGATTAAGAATATCGGAACGCTGACGCAGAGCCATCAACAGTTCACGGCGGATCAGGTGCATTGCGGCGCGCAACATAGGGTTACTCCTGCAACAGGGGCGTCAAGGAGAAGGGGGTCAGCGACAGGGTTTTCAACCGCCCCTGCATCAGGGTCAGATCCTGATGGGTAGTGAGGATCACCATGCCGCCCCGATCTGCGTGGGCCAAAAACAGCTGTTCCAGCACCTTCACCCCCTGCTTGTCGATGGCGGTAAAGGGTTCATCGAGGATCCAGAGCGCCGGTTTGGCTGACAACCAGAGCCGCGCCAAGGCCACCCGACGTTGCTGACCAGCGGAAAGCTGCCCGGTTGGATGCTCTTCAAAACCGGCAAGCCCAACCCGTGCCAATATCTGCCACAGGTCGGCATCCGCATCTGCAGGATGATGTAACTGCTGGTAGAAGGTCAGGTTTTCAAAGGGTGTCAGGGCCGCTTTGACACCGGGCTGATGGCCCAGATAGAGCAGATCGGCATGATACTCATCACGGCAGTGACGAATATTCTCCCCATTCCAGCACACCTCACCGGCAAACGGCTGTGACAGCCCGGTTAACAACCGCAACAGGCTGGTCTTGCCAACCCCGTTGGGGCCTTCAATTTGCACCAGATCGCCGGGTGAAACCGAGAAAGAGAGATGTTCAAACAGAGTGCGATCTTCACGCACGCAGCTCAGATTGTGAACTTGAAGCAGCATGGGGATAGTTTCAGAGACAATGAAGCGGCCTGCATCTTAACACAGTATTGGGATACGTCTTTTCAAAGATGCAACAATTGAGCGGACTGGCGATCAGGATCACACACCAAAATGCACTCGCCACCAGCCACTTGAAACGACCAGAAACAGGGCAGCTCCCGCCATGCAGATCCGCCTTTCTGAATCCTCACCCGCCATCTTGGTGTGGCGTGGTTGGGGGGATGGGGGGAGTTGGATGTGGAGAGCTGGTATATCCCGATGCAAGCGTGTGTAATAGCCGTTTGTTTTCAGCAGGCGCGCGCACTTCATGCAACTCAAACCCCTTCTCAAGGGCCGCTTTCAGCCCCACTGGCAGGCCAGCCACGATCTTATCGTGCAGGTAGTTCAATCCTGCATCACGGAGTGGCGCCTTATCCCCGAGGGGGAGCCTCTTATGCATCAGGGAGAGCTGTTGCGGGATCTGGTGCTGGTGCCGAGCGGCCGCATCGCCATGGGCCACACCGCCATGAACGGCCGCCGCTTTCAGCTCGGCACCCTGGACTGCGACAACCAGCTGTTTGGCGAGATGGAGTTCTTCACCGGCTATCGCTGCCAGCTCGACATCATCGCCGAGGAGCCTCTTGAGGTTGCTCGCATCGACGGCGAGCAGCTGGAGCAAGCGCTGGTTGCCCACCCCAAGGTGGCGCTCTTTTTTGCCACCGCCATTGCCATCGACTATCAGGACACAGTGGATATCTTCACCTGCCGCATGCTCTACCCCATCAGCTACAACATTGCCCTCGACCTCTATCACAGCCACTGCCACGACAACCCGGTGAGCGGCTTTCGCAAGGGGTATCAGGAGGCAGAACGCTTCGGCACTACGGACAGGGTCTACCGGCGAGCAGTAAAAGAGCTGATGGATCAGGGGCTAGTGGCACGCGGCGAGGAGGGATTACAGATCCGTGATCTGGCGGGGCTCAAAGCGTTTCTGGAGCAGCCATAAACAAAGCAGGCAACGCCCGTCAACAAGTCGCAATAACAGGATAAAAAGAGGGGCGGTCGATACCGCCCCTCTTGCTGTTTACTCTCCCGCTCAGGCCAGACAGGGCTGGGGTCGGGCCATCCGCAGCGAAGCCACCAGCATGGCGAGGATCACGCCGTAGATCAGCGGGATGGCGTACATCACTGCCTGCAAGCCAATCACCTGCTCGAACAGGGCGCTGATGGCCGGGCTGAACATGGCCCCCGCGCTGCCGCTAATGAGGATATAGGAGACGTTCTTGCTCGATGCTTGGCGCACAAACGATACTCCGTAGGCAATAAAGGCGTTGTAGAGCGCGGCGCAGACAAAGCCGTAACCATAGGTGAGGTAAGGCAGCTGGCTTAGATTGTCGGTGGTAACGATCAGGGCCGTCATCCCCATCGCCAGGGTGATGATCACCAGCAGGAAGGTGCGGATCGCAATGCGGGTCACGATAGCGGTCGAAACCAACGCGCCGAGCAGGGCTGCCGTCCAGTACTGGGTGATAATGTTGCCCGCCTCCTCGAAGGGGATGCCGAACTTGTTCTTCACGAACATGGGCGCCCAGGTGAGGAAGGTGTAAAGCGCCAGCATGCCGAGAAAGAGTCCCAACCCGCCGCTGATGATGCCAAGGTTCCACTCGGAGTGCTCGTTACCGGCGCTCTCGCCGCCCGCCTCGCAGCTGCGGAAATTGGTCAGTACAGCCACCAGCATGGTCGCCAGCGCCACTACGCCGACCGCCAGATAGCTCCAGCTCCACGCCATGGCGTGGGTCAGGGTATAAGTGGTGATGAGCGGGAAGACCACCCCGGCCACGTTGAAGGTGGCATCCTGCACCACCAACATGGTGCTCTGCATCCGCTCCTTCCAGACGCTAACCACCAGGGTGCCCGCAATGCAGAGCCCCACCCCGCCACACAGGCCAATCACCGTCATCGCCGCCATCACCACATAGAGCGAGCCGGTCAGATGGAGCGATGCCGCTGCCATCGCGATCAGGCCATAGCAGAGCAGCGTCATCCGCTTGAGCCCCACCTTCTCGATGAGGAAGAAGGCGGCTATGGTGCCCGCTAGCGCCCCGCCGTTAAGCAGGGAGAAGATGGAAGCCACTTGATTGACATCGGCGCCAAACTTGGCGGCGATGGGTTCGATCAGCATGCCGAACTGGGTCGCAAAACCGGCCATCACAAAGTTGGCCAGGAAGCTGATGGCAGTGAGGGAGAGCTTATTGTTCATATTGGATCTCTCATAGGGGTCAGGGTGCGGGCAGGGCTGGCTGAGCGGCGGCGCTTACAGCGCGGTATGCAGCGCCAGCTCGATCATCTGGTTGAAGGAGAGCTGCCGCTCTTCGGCCGTGGTCTCTTCACCGGTCAGACAATGGTCGGAGACCGTCAGGATGGCGAGCGCCTCGATCCCTTGCTGATGGGCCAGCCCGTAGAGACCGGCCACCTCCATGTCGATGCCGAGCACGCCGAACTTCTCCAGCGCCGGAATGAGGTTTTCGTCCGGATCGTAATAGAGATCACCGGTGAAGATATTGCCCACCTTGACCGGAATGGCCTTCTCCTGCGCCAGAGTGAATGCCTTGTGCAGCAGGGCGAAGTCGGCCGAAGTAGCCATCTGGTAACCGGCGCTGCGCTTGGCATTGGTGGGGGAATCGGTGCCTGCCGCCTGCGCCAGGATCACGTCACGCATCTGCACGTGACGCTGGGTCGCCCCCAGACTGCCGATACGGATGATGCGCTTGACCCCGAAGTCGTTCACCAGCTCGTGGGCGTAGAGCACCATGGAGGGGATCCCCATGCCGTGGCCCATCACCGAGATGCGCTGGCCGTTGTAATAGCCGGTGTAGCCCAGCATGTTGCGCACATTGGTCACCTCGCGCACATCGGTCAGAAACGTCTCGGCGATATAGCGGGCCCGCAGCGGATCCCCCGGCATGATGACGGTCTCGGCGAAATCGCCCGGGTTGGCATTGATATGAGCGGTCATGATTGTTGTGCTCCAGTTTGACTCGTGTGGATGGGCGCATCCTAGCCCCCGCCCGGCCTCCCCTTGCAGGACAAAAGTCCTGTTGCCCCGATCGAGATCCCAGTTCCAGCAACTTGTTGTCTGCTACGTTACATGCCGCATGCTTTTCGACGTTGCTTGCTACGGCTTGCCCATCACTGTCACCCGCCATTCCTGACATCCCGGACAACCGGTATAAAAAAGCGGGAGGGCGACTGCCCTCCCGCTCGATAGACCTTGCAACTGGCGCAACAGGCCGATGACATTGTTGGTTCTGCCGGTTAGCGCCAACTGTGGGTCGAGTAACTAACTCAAATCATGCAGCGCCTTGCCAAGGGGCGGCGTGAGGCGCAAGTCAGAGAAGCGCACCGCCAGCCCCTGCCGCTCCGGCGTGCAGCACATCACCCCGATAAAGCAGCGCTCGCCTGACGGGAACGGGGCGAGGCGCAGCAGCGGCCACACCTTGCCATCGGTGGAGTATTGCAGACGCAGGCAATCTGCCAGCCGGGTCAGCCGCAGCCAGAAACGGCGCGGATTGCCGGTGAAAATGCCGGTGGCCCAATCAGATCGCGGATTGGTCAACACGCTGCCGATCATCGGCTGGGCATCGTTGTACTCGATGCCCGCCTTGAGCCAGTGCGCGTCGTCTTGCAGCAGCATCAATCCCGCCTGATCGTAGAGGGTGGTGAACTCCCCTTCGACACAGACCTGAAAGGTAAACTCCCCCGCCACCTCACAGCCATAGAGATGCCCGCTGTGGCGCTCGAAGCCATACCAGGTGCTGCGCCAAAAATCGGTCTGCTGGTCTGTCACCACCTGCAAGCCGTCGCTGGTCTGGTGCCACTCGGCCGGTTCATGTAGCCAGCGCCACTCTTGCTCTTCCATCATCCTGCTCTGCTCCTTTTTATCCCGCACAGCAGCACCTCGCCAAAGACCCTCCCCTCGTCCGGTGACGACGGGTCATGGCTGCGCCTCTGCGGAACCCAAAAAAGGAGTCAATAGTGTCGCTATTGCCACCCCGATACAAGCCTCGCGCGCCAACCCTGCGTCTGGCTTGGCAATCGGGCAACAAAAAGGGGAGCCATGCTCCCCCGTTGCAAACCGTGGCGCCGTTACTTGCTCTTTTTGAACAGCATGGCGGTGTATTTGCTCTCTTTGGTGCGTGGAAAGTAACGATCCTTGTAACACTGCTGTTCACTGCTCTCGCAGTGCACACCATTGCTCAAGGTGTAGCTGCCCATATCAACCCCGTCGGTCGAACCGAATATTTTCACCAGTTTGTCTTGCGCCTTGTCGCCCAGATGGACCTGAGTCAACCCCATAGAGATCCCCTGAGTGTCGGCACAAAAACCCGCCTTCTTGTCGCATAATACACCCGACTCGGGGGAGAAGACCGCAGGAGCGGCCTGAGCGACCCCTGTCAACAGCAGAGCGACCAGCGCTACAGATACGTTTGTCATTTAAACACCTCAATTAACCTTATAAATCAAGGTTTTAATCTATCATCCAAATCCAATAGCAACCAGCTATGCTGCCCCGCCGTCCACCCTGTGGAATAACCGACAGAGCCACCATCTGCAGGTACCACCCGGCAAAGCGCCAGCCAGTACCACTTCCACTCATTTATGGTGCTGGCACATAGCGCGCGGATGCTCAGATTGCTACGTCATGTTGTGACCAGTGAAGCCAGAAGATCTCATCGCAATAGCACCGGCAAAACCTATTGAACTAGCTGTGAGATCCGCCTTGCTGAGGTCCACCTTGATGGCCATGGCGCATATTGGACGCTGCTGTCCATGGGCGGTAGCCCGGGTTTTCGTGGGATGACGTAGTGATCAAAAAGGTGGGCGTCTCATTTTTTCGTTCAGAGAAGCGCACTGCCAGCCCCTGCCGCTCGGGGTGCCACATCACCCCGACAAAGCAACGCTCGCTTGGCGGGAACGGGGCGAGGCGCAGCAGTGGCCAGACTTCGCCATCAGTGGAGTCTGGCAGGCGCAGGCAATCGGCAAGCCGGGTTGCCAACTGCTACGGCAAGGGATTCTACGCCAAGTCCTTTGGATCGCCAGATCTCCACCCAAGTCCCACCCGATAGGTTCCAATGAGCGTCATTGGTTCCCCTAACGCTTTTCTTCCCGCTCGCACATGTCACAGGTCTCTTCATCCAACCAAACTGTCTTGACCTCCCCTCCCTGCTCGTAAATCTTATCCTCCTCCTCGGTGAGGTTTTGAAGGTCAATTCGAACGGTGCAGTAGCACTTTCGGCACTGATGATGGTGAATTGGCATTGGTCATCTCTCTACGTTTAATGCCGTGTGTTGATTTGTATCGATGCTTGTCCAATGTTGAACGCGATAGCGTCAATACACGGCCTGAATCTATCCGAGAAGCCTTCATGGTTCCTTATCTTCTCAAGGAATACTCTCGCGTGTTCCAGCGCTCTTATCCAATTGTCTTGGCTCGCATGGCCTGAAACGACTATAGGCGTCAGGGTGTCAGGCACTTCGCCGCTTGTCTTGGGAGAAAAGCACATTGGCAATATGTCGTAAGCCGGAGACAAGCTATAAGGTCTTCCCCCGCTGGTTACGAATGAGAGATTACCTCTATGCATGTCAGTGTTCCCGATCAACCTACCGAACGCCCAGCGAAATTCTGTTTCATCACATGCCTCGGGTCGCACATGCCCATCTTGAGCAAGTCTTTTGACCAGCGTTGGCCAATGACCTGGCGGCGCCCCTACAAACTCTAGGTTCAATGCTTCAAGAGAGAGCATGCCAACTCTTCCTCTCACCCCTACTCGGTCGAACCTTGGGATCTCGAGGAATCGCTGGTCGCCAAAATCGAACACGTAGGTAGGCACACCGAGAACATCAAGAGCAATGTGCTCGGCCAATAGTAGGTCAGCCCATCTCTCGCTTATCTGATTGCCGGCTGCGATGGTGAACTTAACTATCACATGACCATAATCGGTATAGGTGCAGAACTTGGGCTGTTCGCCACCAGCGGAAGACCCGGGGATCTCCCCATCGCTGGCTGCTCGAGCCATTGCCGGATAATTCAACTGCCGATTGACGGGAACAGGAAAAGTCATGTTCATGAAATCCTCGCATGCCCCCTCGCCAATTAGCAGGTTGCCGGTCGCATCATGTCCGTGCAGAGCCAGGGCCTTGATGACATCTTTTTCACTCCAAAACTTCGGGTCATTGGGAAGATCTAATTCTTCCGCATATGCGGAGGCGTATGCCCTCCCCAAGTAGCCTTGAGGGCGCATGTCGTAGAGCCACCATGGCAGGCCATCAAAGCGCTCTCTTCCGTATTCGTCAGATCCGATGACGAACCCCTCCGGCTGTACCGGGGTGAGAGTTCCTATAAGCTCCACCTCACCATCAGTCCCGACACGGTAGATGTGTTCTGGCCTTACTCCATCGTAAGTGTCACGAAGAGCATAATGAATGGATCTTCCTTTCCCGATTGTGATTATCTCTTCACGAATTTTGTTTAGGGCGCGAGAAAGCGTCGGTTGACTAATCCCAAGAAAAGCGCGGAGTTCCAATGGGTTACGCACTCCAGTTGCGAGAAATTGTCTTAGCTGAAAGAGGCGCTGTTCCATGGATTTACATCTTCGAGTGAATGGATTATATAGCCCACAAGATAACACATAGACCGCCGTTAACGAAATCTGGGACACCCACCTTTTCCAGCCAGCCACAGCTCGGCGAGCAGCCTCTGCCATCACGAATTTTGACTCGAGCAAAAAGGCCAAGATCAGACAATTGAGCGGCTTTTTACCTGACAAACAGCTCGTTTGGACGTGGCAATGCCTGACACAGGAGCAGATGCCAAGCGGAGGAGACAAGATAGAAAGGTGGGTATCCCAGATTTTCAACTCGAGCTGTTGGACCATCGCCATCAGCAGGATCTGCAACTTATAGGGTTACATCCAGCAATGACGTCCCATAGGAATTATCTATGGTGCAGCGCCACAGCCCATCAAGCTCATTGCGAAAGACATTGGTGGCGCGACGGGTTTCACCACCAAGGAGGCGTCCTCGGCGTAGAAGGCCATCAGGGCGTCGAAGTCGCGCCGGGAGATGTCGGCGTCAAAGGTCTCTATCCAGTACGCGCAAGGGATGTGGATTCATCGTTGCTCCTCAGTGGCGGGTGGGGCGGTTGCCCGCCGGATTTCGGATAAAAAAATCCCCCGCTCTCTTTATAAAAGCGGGGGGCATAGGTATTTAGCCGAGCAGAAAGGCCCTTAACCGGGCAAACTCCGCTGGCAAATTAACGGAAAGCAGCGGCAGCTCGGCGTGTTTGGCCAGCGGGCCGGGCAGCGGTACATCCAGACTCAGGATCTCGTCCACCGACTCCTTGAACTTGGCCGGATGAGCGGTGCAGAGGAACACCCCTACTTCATCCTCGGCCAGCTGTTCCCCCAGCAGATCCCAGGCAATGGCGCCGTGGGGTTCGCACAGGTAATCCAGCTGGTGCAGGCGTTTCAACGCATCGCGAGTCTGGGCGTCGTCACGCATACCTGCCCCCAGGGTCTCCAGCGCCCAGCCCTTGCGACGGCAGAGCTCTTCTACTCGTGGCCAGTTGTTGGGGCGGCTCACATCCATGGCATTCGACAGGGTTGCCACTGTCTGGTGCGGCTCCCACTGACCGGTTTTCAGGTAGCGCGGCACGGTATCGTTGGCGTTGGTGGCGGCGATAAAGCGCTTCACCGGCAGCCCCAGCGCCTTGGCGATCAGCCCTGCGGTGAGGTTGCCAAAGTTGCCGGACGGCACGCTGATGACCGCCTTGACGCGATCGGCTTTGGGCAGTTGGGCCACCGCCTCGAAGTAGTAGCAAACCTGCGCCAGCAGACGGCTGATATTGATGGAGTTGGCGGAGTTGAGGCCAATGGCCTTTTTCAGCGCCTCGTCGTCAAAGGCATCTTTCACCAGCGCCTGACAGGCATCGAAGTCGCCGTCGATGGCGATGGTGCGGATATTGCCGCCGAGGGTGCAGAAGAGCTTCTCCTGCAGCGGGCTGATCTTGCCCTTGGGGTAGAGAATGACCACCTCGATCCCCTCCAGCCCGTAGAAGGCGTGGGCCACGG
The DNA here is from genome assembly GCF_900079845.1 of Aeromonas sp. EERV15. Lineage (NCBI taxonomy): Bacteria > Pseudomonadati > Pseudomonadota > Gammaproteobacteria > Aeromonadales > Aeromonadaceae > Aeromonas > Aeromonas sp. EERV15. Next base: position 229,831 of record NZ_FKKY02000002.1, read on the forward strand.
CGGCGCCGGTGTCGCCGGAGGTGGCGGTGAGGATAGTAATTTTGTCGTTAGTGCGGAACGCCGCGAGGCACTGGGCCATAAAGCGGCCGCCGAAATCCTTGAACGCCAGGGTCGGGCCGTGGAACAGCTCAAGGGCATAGGTGCCATCTTTCAATTTGACCAGCGGCGCCGGGAAGGTGAAGGCGGCATCGATCAGCTCGCTCACCTTGGCGGCGGGCACTTCGTCCCCCAGCAGGTGGCTGATGATGCGGGCAGAGCGTTCGGCCAGCGGCAGATCGAGCAGGGCATCCACATCGGCGAGCGGTTCGAGTTGTTCGGGGAAGAAGAGCCCCTGTTCGCGACCCAAGCCCTGACGCACCGCCTGCGCGAAGCTCACCTGTTCGCTGTTGTCCTTGATGTTGTAGAGATTCATAGCTCGCTTCCTGTTACCCGTGCCCCGGCCATGTCCAGTTTGCAGACCCGGGCAAATCCATCTTCGTTCTGCACAAAATGTGCTTCCATCCAATCCTTCATTCGTTCGGCCTGCGCCAGCTCCTTCATCACCACAAATACGGTGGGGCCGGAGCCGGAGATGCCGGTGGCCAGCGCCCCGTTCTGGGCCGCCTGCGCCCGCACCTCGTTAAAGCCTTCGATCAGCGCCGCGCGGTAGGGTTCGGCAATCACGTCTTTCAAGACGCTCGCCGCCAGTGGCTCCTGCCCGGTATAGCTGGCGTGGACAAAGGCAGCCAGGCGGCGGCCGTAAGTGAGGCAATCCTGACGGCGATATTGGGCCGGCAGGATGGCGCGGGCGGCGGCGGTGGAGACCACAGTACCCGGATAGCAGACCACCCAGTACCACTGTTCGAACACCGGAATGCCCTGGCTGATAACGCCGTGCTCTTCCAGCACCAGCTGCATGCCGCCGAGATAGCAGGGGGCCACGTTGTCGTAGTGGACAGAGCCGGAGATGCGCCCCTCCATCTCCCCCATCAGCAGCAGCATGTCGTGTTCATTAAGCGGCTCGCCATGGAAGGCGTTGAGCCCTTCAAGGGCCGCCACCACGCTACAGGCGCTGGAACCCAGACCCGAGCCCACCGGCAGGTTCTTCTCCAGCACCATTTCGAGCGACTTGAGTGTCAGGCCACGCTTCTCCAGCGCCTCGCCATAGGCGACCCAGCAGTCATAGAGGATATTCTTTTTCGGATCGTCCGGCAGCTTGTGGGCGTAGCGGCCCACAGAGGACAGCGCAAAAGGCACGTCAGATCCTTTCACCTGCACCCGGTCGCCGAGCAGAGAGCCATCAACGGGGGCGAGCGCCGCCCCCAGTACATCGAATCCCACGCTCAGGTTGGCGCTGGAGGCGGGTGCATAGGCAACCACGCTGCCGCCGTCCGTCATATAAGAGGGGTACATGTCTGAACTCATGCTTATAGCTCCTGCTTCCAGTTCTGGGTGCGCAGCACGTCGGCAAAGACGCCCGCCGCAGTCACTTCGGTACCGGCGCCATAGCCGCGCAGCACCAGCGGGATCGGCTGGTAGTAGGTGGAGAAGAAGGCGAGCGCGTTCTCCCCGTCTTTGACCTTGAACAGCGGCTCATCGCCACCGACCGCCTTGATGGCCACCTTGCACTTGCCACCCTCGATGGAACCCACATAGCGCAGCACCTTGCCTTCACGCTGCGCTGCGGCGAACTGATCGCGGAACCAGCCGTCGGCTTCAGGCAGGCGGGCCATAAAGGCTTCCACATCGCCACTCACATCGAAGCCCGGCGGCAGCGCCTGCTCCACGTCTACATCGGAGAGCTCCAGCGCCATGCCGGCCTCGCGGGCCAGAATGAGCAGCTTGCGCGCCACATCCATGCCGTTGAGATCGTCGCGGGGATCCGGCTCGGTAAAGCCGTTGCTGCGAGCAATCTTGGTGGCTTCAGAGAAGGCCATCCCTTCATCCAGCTTGCCGAAGATAAAGGAGAGGGAACCGGACAGAATGCCGTCGAAGGCGCGCAGCTTGTCACCGGCCTTGATGAGGTTCTGCAGATTCTCGATAACCGGCAGGCCCGCGCCGACGTTGGTCTCGTACAGGAACTTGCGACGGGTCTGGCGGGCGGTGCGGCGCAGCGCCTTGTAGTAATCGAGCGAGCCGGTATTGGCCTTCTTGTTCGGGGTGACCACGTGGAAACCGGCGGCCAGGAAGTCGGCATACTGGACGGCAACCGCCTCGGAGGATGTGCAGTCAACGATCACCGGGTTGATGATATGGCTATCTTCAACCAGCTTTTTCACCCCTTCCAGCGAGAAGCTGTCACGGGCTTCTACCAGCTGTTCGCGCCAGTTGGCGAGGTTCAGGCCATCCTTGTTGACCGCCATCTGGCGGCTGTTGGCGATACCCACTACCCGCAGGCCGGTGCCCTGCTCGGCCAGTACCGGTTGCTGGCGGGCGATTTGATCCACCAGCGCAGCGCCGACGCCACCGACCCCGACCACGAAGAGATCGATAAACTGCTGGCTGCCAAAGAAGTTCTGGTGGCACGCCTTGATGGCTTCCGCCACCTTACGATCCCGCACCACCGCAGAGATGGAGCGCTCGCTGGAGCCTTGGGCGATGGCAACGATATTGATGGAGGCTTGCGCCAGCGAGGTGAAGAAGCGGGCCGCCATCCCCTTGCTGGTGCGCATGCCGTCACCGATCAGGGAGATGATCGCCAGATCGCTGATGATATCCAGCGGCTCCAGCAGCTGGTTTTTGAATTCGAGCTCGAACTCGCGCTCCAGCACCTTGCGGGTCTTCTCCTGGTCGTAGCTGTGGATACAGAAGCTGACGCTGTATTCGGAGGATGACTGGGTGATCAGCACGATGCTGACCCCGGCGCGGGAGACGGCGGAGAAGATGCGACCGGCCATGCCGACCATCCCCTTCATGCCGGGGCCGGAGACGTTGAACATGCACATACCGGACAAGTCGGAGATGGCCTTCACTTTGAGGTCATCATCGCCGCTCTCGGGGCCGATCAGAGTGCCCGCCCCTTGCGGGTTGAAGCTGTTCTTGATGAGGCAGGGAATATGGAACTGGGCCACCGGCGCGATGGTTTTCGGGTGCAGCACCTTGGCACCGAAGTAGGAGAGCTCCATCGCCTCCTTGTAGGAGAGGGTTTTCAGCAGGTAGGCATCCGGCACCAGACGGGGGTCACAGCTGTAGCAGCCCTCGACGTCAGTCCAGATTTCGCAGCACTCGGCATCGACACAGGCGGCCAGCACGGCGGCGGAGTAGTCGGAGCCGTTGCGGCCCAGCAGCACGGTTTCCCCCTTGTCGCTACCACCGGTAAAGCCCGGCATCAAGTAAAGGCAGTCGCTGCGTAATCCCTTGGCGGCAAAGCGCAGGCGGGAGGCTTCGATATCGACATGGGCTTCCAGATAGCCACCGTCGGTGGCCAGCAGCTCTTCCGGCACGATCAGAGCCACTTCCAGACCGCGTACCCGCAGCAGCTCGTGCATAAAGGCGATGGAGAGGTTCTCGCCACGGCTCAGGATGCGCGCCTGCACGTTGTCCGGGCAGAGGCCCAGCAGACGAATACCCTGCATCAACCGCTCCACCTGATCCAGCTCGGCGGTGAGACGGGACAGCAGCGCCTTGTCATCGAGCGCCGGATAAGCCGCCTTCAACCCGGCCAGCAGGCGGGAGAAGATGCCGTTCACTTCAAACAGGGTGGAACTGGCATCCATGCCGCGACTGGTCTGTTCCACCAGCGCCACCAGATGATTGGTCACCTTGGCAGGAGCAGACAGCACCAGGGCTACCTGAGATTGGCCGTGGGTGTTGACCGCGATATCGGCCACTCGTAAAAAACGCTCTGCATCGGCCAGTGAAGACCCGCCAAATTTCAACACTCTCATCGCTTTCTCTCCCTGTAAATCTATGAAATTCAATCTAAAAACCAATCCAACAAAAAGGCCCGTACTGGGTGGGTACGGGCCTTTTTTGATTTCTGTGCTTGTTCGTCAGCGCATCAACCGGCCCCAGTGCCACCTGTGGTGGTACCGGTAATAATGGTGGTGGTGATGATGTTGGTGAATAGCTGCATGACGAACACTCGTGAACGAAACTGGCTTTTAGCAATACCGCGCCGGGCGATGGGCTGTCAACTTAAACCTCTTTGCTACTCACGCCCAAATCGGCGCGCAAGGTCTTTGCAGAGCAGGTGGAGCATGTTCAAATCCCGCTGCGGCAGCATGGGCACCCGGTCCATCACCCATTGATGTAGTTTTTCATCCTGCGAAACTCCGAGTTCACCCAGCAATTCTGCTGTTTTGCTTTTCAGCACCCGAACCTGCCCGGCGTTATCAAAATTTTCTGCTACCGCAGCGGCGCCGTCGGCGTTCAGCTCATCCATCAGCTGACTCATCTCGTAGGCGTAGAGCATGATCGCCTGCCCCAGATTGAGGGACGGGTAGCTCACCTTGAGGGGCAGATAGCTGATGAGATCGACCTCAGCCAGCTGCTCGTTGGAGAGCCCCGACTCCTCGCAGCCAAAGACGATGGCGACCTTGCCAAGGGAGGGCTTGGCGCGGATCTGCTCGCAGATCTCCCCCGGCGTGAGGTAGTGCTGGTAGCGACCGCGCTCACGGGCGGTGGTGGCGATCACCAGATCCATGTCCGCCAGCGCCTCAGGCAGGGTGTCGAACGCCTCGGCCTGGGTCAGGATCTCCTGGGCGCCGTGGGCCACCCAGCTCGCCTCCTCCTCTTCATGTACCCGGCTCGCCACCAGTCGCATGGCATCGAATCCCATGGTTTTCATGGCGCGGGCAGCCGCCCCCACATTCGCAGGACGGGCAGGCGCCACCAGGACAAAATAGAGCTTCATCGGGTTTCCTCACAGGCCGGACGGCCTCTCAAACAGATAGCAAACAGTCGCTAAACCATCAGCAAAACAGGGGCGCAATCTACCGTTTATCCCCGAAAATTGCCACTTGAACAGACGTTTGAATGTTGCGATAGTGGCCAGACGTGTGAACAAATCACACCCAATCCTTCGCGCTATCGGCCCGACAGATCACAAGGAAGAGAGAGATGCAGCAGCCATTGGAACAGGCCGTCGCCGAGACTATCTTGCAACGCTTCGAGTCGTTTTACAGCCGGTTTCTCGAGATAACCCAGGGCAGCAAGAGCCGCTTCGAGAACAGTGACTGGCTGGGGGTACAGCTGGCGGGACGGGAGCGGATCCGCCTCTATGACCACCATGTAGGGGCTACCGCCAGCTCCATCCGCCAGATGATGGGGGAGCACCACGCCACTCAGGAGCTGCTCAAGCGGGTAAAAAGCGCCTTCAGCGATCTGCTGCCCCGTTGTGACAACTTCGAGGTGGCGGAATCTTTCTTCAACTCCGTCTATCGCCGGATCTTCCGCCATCGCAACATCCGCGACGAGAACCTCTATATCCACCCCTTTGTCAGCCGCGGCGAAAAACCTGACTTAAGCGCCCTGCTGCGGGTCTATCGCACCGATTTGGCCCACCTGCCGCAGACCTTGAGCCAGCTTTTGGGGGATTACAGCTTCACCCTCCCCTATGAAGACAAGCAGCGGGATATTGTCGACATCCACCGCCATCTTGCCGAGAACGGCCCGCAAATCCTCCATGATGAGCCCTTTGCCATCGAGCTGCTCAAAGAGGTGTTCTACCGCAACAAGGGGGCCTATCTGGTGGGGCTGATCCGGGTCCGGGATCAGGTCTTCCCCTTTATCCTGCCCCTGCTCAGCACCGGCCACAGCATCTATGTGGACACGGTGATCTTCGAGCCGGATCTCGCCTCCATCGTATTTGGCTTCGCCCGCGCCTACTTCATGGTCTATGCCCGCGAACCGGCGCTGTTTGTCGCCTTCCTGCGCCAGATCATGCCCCACAAGCCCGATTACGAGATCTACAACGCCATCGGCTGCCAGAAGCACGGCAAGACCGAGCTCTATCGCCACTACCGCCACCATCTGGCCCAGAGCCGGGATCAGTTCATCATCGCGCCGGGCATCAAGGGGATGGTGATGAGCGTGTTCACCCTCCCCTCCTACGATGTGGTGTTCAAGGTGATAAAAGACGAGTTCACCCCGCCCAAGGATGTGAGCCACGAGCAGGTGAAGGCGAAGTACCGGCTGGTTAAACAGCACGATCGAGTGGGCCGGATGGCCGATACCCAGGAGTTCACCAACTTCGAGTTTCCCCTCGATCGCATCTCGCCGGAACTCCTTGCCGAGCTCAAGACGGTGGCGCCGTCTGCGCTCACCATCAGCGATGACAAACTGGTGATCAAGCACCTCTACACCGAGCGCAAGATGATCCCCCTCAACCTCTATCTGGACAAGGCGGACGAGCAGCAGACGCGGCTCGCGCTGGAGGAGTACGGGAACGCCATCAAGCAGTTGGCGGCGGCCAACATCTTCCCGGGGGACATGCTGTTCAAGAACTTCGGCGTCACCCGTCATGGCCGGGTGGTGTTCTACGACTACGACGAGATCTGTTACATGACGGAGTGCCACTTCCGCCAGATCCCGCCGCCACGCTACCCCGAGGATGAGCTGTGCGCCGAGCCCTGGTACTCGGTGGCCCCCAACGACATCTTCCCCGAAGAGTTCGCCACCTTCCTGCTGCAAAAGCCACTGGTGCGGGAGATCATGTTGCAACTGCACAAGGAGATGTTCGACGCCAACTACTGGAAGATGCTGCAGAGCAACATTAAGGTGGGGGTGTTCGAGGATGTCTATCCCTACCGGCGCAAGAAGCGCTTCAAGTACCAGCGCGGCGGCTGAGTCCGCAGAGCCCGCGCACATCGCAGCAACGAAAACGGGGTGGCCCAAGCCACCCCGTTTTGCTGACCGCTGCGCGCCTTAACTGCCGCGACGGCGGATCACCCCTTCTTGCATGGTGCTCGCCACCAGCATGCCATCACGGGTAAAGAACTGGCCGCGCACCAGACCGCGGCCGCCACTGGCGCTCGGGCTGTCTACCACGTAGAGCAGCCAATCGTCGAAACGGAAATCCCGGTGGAACCACATGGAGTGGTCGATGGTCGCCACCTGCATCCCCGGCTCCCAGTACGACACCCCGTGGGGCTGTAGGGAGGTGAGCAGGAAATTGAAGTCGGAGGCGTAGGCCAGCAGGTATTTGTGGATCCGCAGATCGTCCGGCATCTGGCCGTTGGCCTTGAACCAGACGTGGCGCACCGGATCCTGCACCGTCGGCCGAATAGGGTCGACCAAAGTGACAGGGCGCATCTCGATGGGCTGCTCGCAGAGGATCTTGTCCCGCAGGGAGGCAGGGATCAGGTTCTCGTAGGGGCGCACCAGCTCCAGCTCGCTCTTGAGCTCTTCCGGCGGGGTGATGCCGGTGGGCATCTGCGCCTGATGCTCGAAGCCATCGGCCGGCACCTGAAACGAGGCGTTGAGATAGAAGATGGGCTTGCCGCCCTGGATCGCCTTGACCCGGCGGGTGGAGACGGTCTGGCCGTCGCGGATATTCTCCACGTCGTAGACGATGGGACGGGTCACATCCCCCGGACGCAGGAAGTAGGAGTGAAAACTGTGAACCTGACGACCACTCTCGACCGTCTGCTTGGCGGCTGACAAGGCCTGCCCCATTACCTGTCCGCCAAACACGGCCCGCAGACCGAGATCCTGGCTCTGGCCCCGAAACAGGCCCTCCTCGATTTTTTCAAGCGCCAGCAACGCCAGCAACTCATCAAGTACCTTACTCATCGTTCACTCCTCTATCAGAGCCGCACAGGCTAGCAAGCCAGCTCGGGCAGGGCAACCACGGCGGCGCGTCTGCGGACGAAGAAGTGACATAAAGGCCACACCCCCCTTCCCGACGCACTTGCAAGAGACCGGGTCGTCGTCACAGCTAAAAAAAAGCCCGCACCAGATGGTGCGGGCCTTTTGCTTGGCCGACTGCGCGCTCTTTGTCAGCGCGCAGTTCGCAACGCGTTGCAGCTTACTTGCTGCCGGTACCCGAGTTGCGGGTAGAGGCTTGTGGCTTGCGACGGGCGGTGGTGCTGCGGGCGCGCGGCTCCATGCCTTGCATATCCTTGTGACGCTTGACGGCGCGGCGGATCTGGGCGGCCTGCTTGTGACGGCTGGTTTTGCCATCTTGTTGCAGGTCAACCTTGGATTCGGTCTCCGGCTGCAGATGCACCAGACCACGCAGGTAGTTAACTTCCGGCAGTTTCAGCTCCTGCCAGCCACCACGGGGAATGCCACGATCCAGGGTCACGTCACCGTAACGGATCCGCATCAGGCGGCTCACCTGCACTTCCTGTGATTCCCACAGACGGCGCACTTCACGGTTGCGACCTTCGGTCAGGGTGACGTTGAACCACTGGTTCAGACCTTCGCCGCCAGCCGGTTTGATCTTGTTGAACTTGGCGGTGCCATCTTCCAGCTGCACGCCTTTGCGCAGGCGCTGCAGCATGGCTTCGGTGATTTCGCCAAACACACGTACCGCGTATTCGCGCTCTACCTGGTGGCTCGGGTGCATCAGGCGGTTGGCCAGCTCACCGTCGGTAGTGAACAGCAACAGACCGGAGGTGTTGACGTCAAGGCGGCCAACCGCAATCCAGCGGGCACCTTCCATCTTGGGCAGACGATCAAACACGGTGGGACGACCTTCCGGATCGTGACGGGTACACATCTCCCCTTCCGGCTTGTGATAAGCCAGCACGCGGCAGATGACCTCTTCCGCGGCACGGGTCTTGATCTGGTGACCATCTACCCGGATCACGGCGTTCACTTCGACGCGATCCCCCAGTGTGGCGACCTTGCCATCCACACTGACCCGACCTGCGGTGATCAGGGCCTCCATCTCACGACGGGAGCCGTGACCCGCGCGGGCCAACACTTTTTGCAGTTTTTCACTCATCGGGGTTACCTGATTGTTGATCGCTGCCACCCTCCGCCATTGGCATGGGGGGCAACGGGGGTTGCAGATCCGGATCCAGCTCGGGGAGCTGTTCCAGACTCTGCAGATTAAAATAATCCAGAAACTCTCTGGTGGTGGCGAGCAGCTCGGGACGGCCTGCCACCTCTTTGTGGCCGATGCTGCGCACCCAACCACGTTCTTTCAAGGTATTCACTATCTGGCTCGATACCGCCACCCCGCGGATCGCTTCGATCTCGGCACGGGTGATGGGCTGGCGATAGGCGATCAGCGTCAGCGTCTCCATCACGGCGCGGGAATAGCGGGGCGCCCGCTCGCTCCAGAGCCTTGATAGCTCTTCGGCATACTCCTGACGCGCCTGAAAACGCCAACCGGAGGCGACCTCTTTGAGCTCGACCCCTCGCGTACTGTAATCTTGCCTGATCTCGGCCAACAGCAGCTGAACATAGCGGCTGGTCACCGGATAATCTGCCAGCACGCTGCTTTTCAGCTCGCTGACGTTGAGCGGACGACCGGCCACGAACAACGCCGCCTCGATCAGGGTCTTTAATCGTTCAGCAGGGAGTGCCATTACACGCCCCTCCCTGTATCAGGGTCTTTAATCGTTCCGCAGGAAGCGCCATCACGCGCCCCTCCCTGCATCAGGGTCTTTAAACGTTCTGCAGGAAGCGCCATCACACGCCCCTCCCTGCATCAGGGTCTTGAGTCGTTCAGTGGGCAGCGCCATGGTTGCCCTCCTCACTCTGGCTGGCCAATGCAAAATAGATTTGGCCCAAAGGTTGGGCTTGCAGGACCCAGATCAGCTGTTCCTTGCACAGCTCCAGCAGGGCCAAAAACGTCACCAACACGCCCATGCGCCCCTCTTCGGCACGCAGCACCTGTTCTAGCCGCAAGGTCTGGCCCAACGAGAGCATGGCGAGGATCTCCGCCATGCGCACCCGGGTCGGGATCTGTTCGCGGCGGATCTGGTGATGTTCGAAATGAGTCGCGCGTTTTACCACACTTTGCATATAAAGAGCGAGCTCAACCAGCGAAACATCGGGTGCCAGTGGCTTGAGAGCGCCAAAATCGGGGGGCAAGGCGGTGGCGATAAAGATCTCCCGCTCCACCCGTGGCAGCTCATTGAGCCGCTCGCCCCCCACCTTGAACCGCTCGTACTCTTGCAGGCGACGAATAAGGGTAACCCGCGGGTCTTCCCCCTCCTCCTCATCTTCCAGCTCCGGCGCTTTGGGCAGCAGCAAACGGGATTTGATCTCCGCAAGCCAGGCCGCCATCAGCAGATACTCTGCCGCCAGCTCAAGGTTGAGCCCCTGCATCAGCTCCACATACTCCATGTACTGGGCGGTGATCTGCAGGATCGGCAGGTTGAGGATATCAAGCTGCTGACGCCGGATGAGGTAGAGCAGCAGATCGAGCGGCCCCTCGAAGGTATCGAGGAACACCTCCAGCGCATCGGGCGGGATGAACAAGTCCTGGGGCAGCTCGTGATAGGGCTGCCCCAGTACCCGCGCGATGGGGGATGGGATGGCTTGGGGGAGAACGGACTCCCCCGCTGCCTCCGCGATATGTGCGCCCGCCTGGGGCGTGGCCGTCACGGAGACAGGATCGGCAGACTCACTCAAACGGGGTCGGATCTCCGGCACCGCGACGACGCAGCACCGGCTCATCGTCAGAGAAATCCACCACTGTGGTGGGCTGCTCGCCCAGATAACCGCCGTTGACCACCAGATCGATCTGCTTGCCCAGCTTGTCGAAGATCTCTTCCGGATCGAACTCGGCCATCTCGGAGTCCGGCAGGATCAGGGTGGTGGAGAGCAGCGGCTCGCCGAGCGCCTCCAGCAGCGCCTGAGCAATCAGGTTATCCGGCACACGAATACCAATAGTCTTCTTCTTCTCGTTCATCAGGCGACGTGGCACCTCTTTGGTCGCCTTGAAGATGAAGGTGTAGGCGCCCGGGGTGTTGTTCTTGATCAGGCGAAACGCGCCATTGTCCACTTTGGCGTAGGTGGCGATCTCGGAGAGATCACGGCACACCAGGGTGAAGTCGTGGTTGGCATCGAGGCGACGGATACGGCAGATGCGCTCCAGCGCCCCCTTGTCACCCATCTGACAACCCAGCGCATAGCCGGAATCGGTCGGATAGACGATGACGCCGCCATTCTGGATGATCTGTACCGCCTGACTGATCAGACGGGCCTGAGGATTTTCCGGATGTACGTAAAAATGCTGACTCATAGCTTGTTCTCGCAATGGGGGCAGCAATACCTGCCCGCTCGTATGGTCACGGGTTCCAGACCCATGACACTACCTTAACCTGTTTGTGGCCACTTCACCTGCTTGCGGCCACTTCGCTAGCGTCGTTAGCGGCTCGCCAGCAGCTCTGCGTGTTGCTCGGTGGTGAGTCCAAAGTGGCCGGGATAGGCCAGCCAGACGGGCATCCCCTCTTTGGGCAACCAGAGGTGGCGGCCCAGCTCAGTCCAGTTGGAAGGGAAGTGAAAATCCGATCCCACCGAAATGCACAGGTCGTGATCCTTGGCCCACTGACCCAGGTTGGCCCGCTCCTGCGGGCTCTGCTGGGGCAACGACACCTCCATCGCATCACCACCGGCCGCCTTGAAAGCCACCAGTAACCGCTTAATCCACTTGGCGGTGAGACCATAGCGGCTGGGGTGAGCCAGTACCGCCAGCCCGCCAGCGGCGTGAATGGAGCTGATCGCCTCGCTCATCTCTGGCCATTCGGCCGGAACATAGCCTTTATTGCCCCGGCTCAGGTACTTCTTGAATACCTTCTGCATGTTGTCGGCCACCCCGCGTGCCACCAGCACCCGGGCAAAGTGAGCACGGGTCACGGCGGCGTCACCGGCCAGCGCCTTGGCCTCTTCATAGGTGCCGGGGATCAGGCACTTCTCCAGACGACGCCCGATTTCCAGTGCCCGCGCCTCGCGACGGGCCCGTTGGCCAGCTAAAAATGCCACCAGCAGCGGATTTTTTTCATCCACCCCCAGCGCCACGATATGGATCTCGTGATGCTCCCAGCCGGTAGAGATCTCGACCCCGCTCACCAGTCGCAGCGGTAGTTGCTCACTTTCGATAGTGCGGCGCACTTCATCAAGGCCATCAAGGGTGTCGTGGTCAGTAACCGCTAACACCTCGACCTGTTTCTCGGCGGCGCGGCGCACCAGGTCGGCCGGGCTCAGCACACCGTCGGAGGCAGTAGTATGGCAGTGCAGATCGAATCTCATCAGGTAATTCCGCTCTCGTGGTCAGGTCACCATTCATGGCAAATCGGTGAAAGAAGGCTAAAAAGCGACTTGACTTGGCCGCGGCTTTATCGTTTTCTGTAGGCACTTCATTGCAAACATCTTTTTACAGGATTTTATCATGCAAACGACAATCACCCTGAAAGCAAGCTGGTGGTGGCACACTCCCTGACATGCGGGCGTGTGGTCGTTGCTGTATCTGTAATCTGACAGCAAATTAAGAACCCAAATAAAAAGCCCGCTGACCCCAGCGGGCTTTTTTATTATCCGGCAAATGGACCTGTGATGAAACCGAGAATTCAGACAAGAACACTGACCTGGCGATGGCGCCCCTGATGAAACCGCCTAAACCAATTTAATTTTCAAGGAATTCAATGTCATGAACATCGGTAAAAAGCATCACACGCAAGGGAACGCACTATGACAGCCACACATCGCCTTCCTCTGGGTGAATTCGATACCCTCAAGCTCAACGCCCCCTATGTGGCTGACCCGCTGGCGCTCTACACCCGACTCTGCCAAGGGCGCCCCAACAACCTGCTGCTGGAATCAGTCGAGATAGACTCCAAGGCGGGCAAGCAGAGCCTGCTGCTGGTAGATGCCTGCCTGCGCATCGAGTGCCGTGGTCGCACCGTGCGGGTGCGCACCCTCAACGACAACGGCGACCAGCTGCAGAGCCTGCTGGCCGAGCGGCTGCCTGCGGTGGTTGCCCGCTCGCTGGTAGATGGCGAATTGCAGCTCGACTTCCCGGCCTCCGATCGGGAGCAGGATGAAGACTCCCGCCTCAAGGGGAGCAGCGTGCTGGACGTGCTGCGCACCCTGCAACAGGAGCTGCAGTGCCAGCTAGGTAAAGAGGCTCTGTTTATGGCGGGCAGCTTCGCCTACGACCTGATCGCTTCCTTCGAGGATCTGCCAGAGGTGCCGGAGGGGAGCAACAACTGCCCCGACTACTGCTTCTATGTGGCCGAGACCCTGATCACCATCGACCATATCGAGCGCTCTACCCAACTGCTGGCCTGCATCTTCGGCGGCGATAGCGATGAGAGCCAGATAGACGACAGATACACCCGCCTGAGCGAGCGGCTCACCGACTTCAAACAACTTTGCCAGCAACCCCTCTGCGCCGAGCTGGCCACTGCGGCCCTCACCGGCGGCATGAGCGTGGACAAGAGCGACAAGCAGTTCTGCGCCGAGGTGGAGAAGCTCAAGGGCTTTATCCGCCGTGGCGACATCTTCCAGGTGGTGCCGTCCCGCTGCTTCTCGCTGCCCTGCCCAAGCCCGCTGGCCGCCTATCGCCGCCTCAAACAGACCAACCCCAGCCCCTACATGTTCTACGTGCAGGATGAAAACTTCACCCTGTTTGGCGCTTCACCGGAGAGCGCGGTGAAATTCTGCGCCGCCAGCCGCGAGGTGGAGATGTACCCCATCGCCGGTACCCGTCGCCGGGGGTTGAACCCGGATGGCAGCATCAACCGGGATCTGGATGGCCGCATCGAGCTGGAGCTGCGTCAGGACGAAAAAGAGGTGGCCGAACACCTGATGCTGGTGGATCTGGGCCGTAACGACATCGCCCGCATCTCGGAGCCGGGGACCCGCTACGTCAAGGAGTTGTTGAAAGTGGATCGCTACAGCCACGTGATGCATCTGGTCTCCAAGGTGGTCGGCACCTTGCGCTCGGATCTTGACGCCCTGCACGCCTATCAGGCCTGCATGAACATGGGCACCCTCACCGGCGCCCCCAAGATCCGCGCCAGTGAGCTTATTCGCATGGTGGAAGGCAAACGCCGCGGCAGCTACGGCGGCGCCGTCGGCTATATCAACGGCGCAGGCGAGATGGATACCTGCATCGTGATCCGCTCGGCGTTTGTCAAAGATGGCGTGGCCCATGTGCAGGCCGGTGCCGGGGTGGTCTATGACTCCAAACCGCAAGCCGAAGCGGATGAAACCCGCGCCAAGGCGGCCGCCGTATTGGCCGCCATCGCCGCCAGCCATGGCACATCCCTGCAAGCCCTGAGCGCCCAGCAGGAGCAACATAAGGACGTGAGCCATGACTAATATCTTCCTGCTCGATAACTTCGATTCATTTACCTACAACCTGGTCGACCAGTTCCGCTCCCTCGGTTATCCGGTGCGGATCTACCGCAACAGCCTGCCGGCGAGCCGCATCATGAGCGAAATTGCCGCCTGCGAAGGGGATGCGGTGCTGGTGCTCTCCCCCGGGCCGGGCGCGCCCCATGAAGCGGGTTGCCTCATTGACCTGATCAAGCTGGCCCGTGGTCAGGTGCCTATCCTCGGTATCTGCCTCGGACATCAGGCCCTGTGCGAAGCCTATGGCGGCACCGTCGGTGCGGCGGGTGAAATCGTCCACGGCAAGCGCTCTCTCATCGAGCACAACGGCCACGGCGCCTTCGCCGGTCTGCCGAGCCCGCTGCCGGTGGCCCGCTACCACTCGCTGGTCGCCACCTATGTGCCGGAAGAGCTGACGGTGATTGCCCACTATCAGGGCATGCCCATGGCCATCGAGCAGCAGGATGAGCGGGTGCTGGGTTTCCAGTTCCACCCGGAATCCATCATGACCTCGGAAGGGGCCCGCCTGCTGACTCAGGCGCTCGCCCATATCACCCGCCCAGAAAGCATTTTTTCGACACGCGGCGTGCGTTAAGGTAAGGAGACCAACATGCATCAACATCTCAACACCCTTTATCAGGGTCAGTCTCTGAGCCGTGAAAGTACCCGCGACGCCTTCGGGCAAGTGGTACGTGGCGAAGTGGATCCCATAGTGCTGGCAAGCCTGCTGACCGCCCTCAAGATCAAGGGAGAGACCCCGGAGGAGATCGCCGGCGCCGCTGAAGCTCTCTTGGCGGAAGCGCGCGACTTCCCGCGTCCCGATTATGCGTTTTGCGACATCGTCGGCACCGGTGGCGATGGCCTCAATACCATCAATGTCTCCACCACCTCGGCGCTGGTCGCCGCCGCCTGCGGCCTGAAAGTGGCCAAGCACGGCAACCGCTCGGTCTCGAGCAAGTCTGGTTCGAGCGATCTGCTGGACAAGATGGGGATCAAGCTCGACATGAGCCCGGCGCAGGCGCGCCATTGTCTGGACGAGCTTGGCATCTGCTTCCTGTTCGCCCCCCAGTACCACGCCGGAGTGCGCCACGCCATGCCGGTACGTCAGGCCCTCAAGACCCGCACCCTGTTCAACGTGCTGGGGCCGCTCATCAACCCCGCCCGCCCCACCTATCAGCTGATGGGGGTCTATGCCCCCGAGCTGGTGCGCCCCATCGCAGAAACCCTGCTGGCACTGGGATTGAAAACAGGTATGGTGGTTCACGGCGCCGGGCTCGATGAGATTGCCATCCACGGCCCGACCCAGGTAGCCCAGATCCGTGACGGCGAGATCCGCGAATTTATGATCACCCCGGCAGACTTTGGCCTCGATACCTATCCGGTGAGCGCCATTCAGGGGGGGGAACCGGAAGAGAACCGCGCCATCACCGCCGCCATTCTGGCAGGACAAGGCACTCCGGCGCACAACGCCGCCATCGCCGCCAACGTGGCGCCGCTGCTGCTGATGGCGGGCAAGGCGGCGGATCTCAAGAGCGCGGCGGCCGAGGTGTTGGCAGTGCTGGCGAGTGGCAAGGCAGCGGCTCTGGCCGCCCGGCTGGCCATGCTGAGCCATCAGGAAGCGGGCCATCAGGAGGCATGATGTCAGCCACCACATTGCACAGCAGTCATTCAGAACGCCCGCAGGGCACTCATGCAGAACTCCCGAGCGGCAGTTCGCAGCTTCGCAAGGATAACGAGATGTCAGACCTTATTGCCCCCCATGCTTTTCTGAACATGGGCTCCATCAGCCAGACCATCCTCGGCAAAATCGTGGCGGCCAAGCAGGCGTGGGTCGCCGCCCGCAAGCTGGCCCAGCCGCTGGAGAGCTTCCAGAGCGCGCTGACCCCAAGCGATCGGGATTTCGTCGGGGCGCTCAAGGCAGGCTCTACCCGCTTTATTCTGGAGTGCAAGAAGGCCTCCCCCTCCAAGGGGCTGATCCGCAACGATTTCAGCCCGGAGGCCATCGCCGACATCTATGGCAAATACGCCACCGCCATCTCGGTGCTGACTGACGAGAAGTTCTTTCAGGGGGATTTTGCCTTTTTGCCGCGGGTGCGAGGTCGCGTCCAGCAGCCGGTGCTGTGCAAGGATTTCATGATTGACCCCTATCAGGTCTATCTGGCCCGCCATTATCAGGCGGACGCCATCCTCTTGATGCTCTCCGTGCTTACCGACGAGGGCTATCGCGCCCTGTTCGCGGTGGCCAAAGAGCTGGGCCTTGGCGTGCTGACCGAGGTGAGCAACGAGGAGGAGCTGACCCGCGCCATCGCGCTGGGCGCGCCGGTGATCGGCATCAATAACCGGGATCTGCGCGACCTCAGCGTCGATCTCAACCGCACCAAACAGCTGGCTAAAGATATTCCGAGCGATCGGGTAGTGATCAGCGAATCCGGCATCAACCACCGTGCCCAGGTGGCCGACCTTCGCCCCTACGCCAAGGGCTTTCTGGTGGGCTCCTCCCTGATGGCCGAGCCGGATCTGGAAGCGGCAGTGCGCAAGCTCACTCTGGGCCAGAACAAGGTGTGCGGCCTGACCCGCGCCGACGATGCCGCCGCCGCCCATCAGGCAGGTGCGGTGTTCGGCGGACTTATCTTTGTGGCGAAAAGCCCGCGCTATGTGGATATCCCCACCGCCCGCGCCGTGATGGCGGGTGCGCCGCTCGCCTATGTCGGAGTGTTTCGCAATGCCCAGCAAGAGACCATCGCCAAAACGGTGGAGGCGCTGGGACTGGCCGCGGTGCAACTGCACGGAGATGAGGATGCAGCCTATATCGAGGCGCTGCGCCCGCTGCTGCCTGCAAGTTGCCAGATCTGGAAGGCAGTCGGCATCATGAGCGGCGAACCCCTGCCCGCCCTCGACTATCCGGCGGATCGCCTGCTGCTCGATACGAAAGTGGGCAGCCAGAGCGGCGGCACCGGTCAGGCGTTCGACTGGGCCATGCTAGCCACGCTCGACAAGAGCAAGCTGATGCTGGCGGGTGGCCTTAACCCCGACAACGCCCTGCAGGCAGCTCAAGTCGGCTGCCTCGGCCTTGATTTCAACTCCGGGGTGGAGAGTGCCCCTGGCCAGAAAGATGGCCACAAACTCGCCGCCGCCTTCGCCGCCCTGCGCGCGCTCTAAGGCGGCCACTGGATCTCTGTATCGTTTTTGATGTTCCGTTTTTGACTCAAGGTATAAGGAAGAAACCATGACCCTGCTCAACCCGTTTTTTGGTGAATTTGGTGGCATGTACGTGCCCCAAATCCTGATCCCCGCGCTGCTTCAGCTGGAAAAAGCCTTCGTCGATGCCCAGGAAGACCCGGCCTTTATCGCCGAATTTCAGGAGCTGCTGACCGAGTACGCCGGTCGCCCGACCCCGCTCACCCTGACTCGCAATTTGACCAAGGGCACCAAGACCCGCCTCTACCTCAAGCGTGAAGATCTGCTGCACGGCGGCGCCCACAAGACCAACCAGGTGCTGGGTCAGGCGCTGCTGGCCAAGCGGATGGGCAAGACCGAGATCATCGCCGAGACCGGCGCTGGTCAGCACGGCGTGGCCACCGCACTGGCCTGCGCCCTGCTTGGCCTCAAGTGCCGGGTCTACATGGGTGCCAAGGATTGCGAGCGCCAGAAGCCCAACGTATTTCGCATGAAGTTGATGGGGGCCACCGTCATTCCGGTGCACTCCGGCTCATCCACCCTCAAAGATGCCTGCAACGAGGCGCTGCGTGACTGGGCTGCCAACTACGACTCCGCCCACTACCTGCTGGGCACCGCCGCCGGTCCGCACCCCTTCCCCACTATCGTGCGGGAGTTCCAGAAGATGATCGGCGAAGAGGCCAAGGCCCAGTGCTTCAAGAAAGAGGAGCGGCTGCCCGATGCGGTGATCGCCTGTGTCGGCGGCGGTTCTAACGCCATCGGCATGTTTGCCGACTTCATCGACAACAAAGAGGTGCGCCTGATCGGGGTCGAGCCGGGTGGTCATGGCATCGAGAGTGGCGAGCACGGTGCGCCGCTGGGTCACGGCAGCAAGGGGGTCTTCTTTGGCATGCACTCCTATCTGATGCAGGACAAGCAGGGCCAAATTCAGGAGTCCTACTCCGTTTCGGCGGGGCTCGACTTCCCCTCCGTTGGCCCGCAGCACGCCCATCTGGCCTCCATCGGCCGCGCCGAGTACGTATCCATCACCGACAAGGAAGCGCTGGACGCCTTCCAGGAACTGGCCAAATCCGAGGGGATCATCCCGGCGCTGGAGTCCTCCCACGCGCTGGCTCACGCCCTCAAGATGGCCCGCAGTGAACCGGAAAAAGAGCAGGTGCTCATCGTCAACCTCTCCGGCCGTGGCGACAAAGATATCTTCACCGTTGCCGACATTTTCGAGAAAGAAGGAACCTTGTCATGAACCGTTACGCACAACTCTTCTCCCGTCTGGATGCGGTCAATCAGGGCGCCTTTGTACCGTTCGTGATGCTGGGTGACCCCACCCCCGAACTCTCCCTGGCCATCGTTGATGCGCTGGTCGCAGGGGGCGCCGATGCCCTCGAACTCGGCATTCCCTTCTCCGATCCGGTGGCGGACGGCCCCACCATTCAGGGCGCCGCCCTGCGCGCCTTCGAGAGCCACACCACCCCGGACGACTGCTTCGAGCTGCTTGGCCGCATCCGCGCCAAGTACCCGCAGCTGCCCATTGGCCTGCTGGTCTACGCCAATCTGGTCTATGTGCGCCAGATCGACGGTTTTTATGAGAAGTGCCAGCAGGCAGGCGTGGATTCGGTGCTGGTGGCCGACGTGCCGGTACAGATGTGCGCCCCCTACAAGGCAGCCGCCGACAAGTTCGGCATCGACAGCATCTTTATCGCCCCACCCAATGGCGATGCCGAGACCCTGAAACAGGTGGCGGAGCTGGGCAGTGGTTACACCTATCTGGTGAGCCGCGCCGGTGTGACCGGTGCCGAGACCAAGGCTGGCATGCCGGTGGATGGCCTGATCAACACCCTGCGCGAGTTCAAGGCGCCCCCCGCCCTGCTCGGCTTTGGTATCAGCGAACCGGCGCAAGTACGTGAAGCGATAGCCGCTGGCGCCGCCGGTGCCATCTCGGGTTCGGCCGTGGTGAAGATCATCGAGACCCACCACCAGAACCCGGAGCATATGCTCACTCGCCTGAAAGAGTTTGTGGAAGGGATGAAGGCCGCGACCAATCGATAGGGAATGGCATTAGCCAAATGCCATTATCCGTAGTGATCCGGCTGCATATCAGCCTTACTCATAGGTGTATCGCTGCATCACCACATCAAAGGGAGCCTGACCGGCTCCCTTTCTTTTTGTCGCTTGTGCCCGCTTAGCGCTCCCGGCTGTTTGCCCCCTCTCCCTCCGGGAGAGGGCTGGGGTGAGGGGGAATTGTACATTCCCTGCCAAATGAGTTGCTCACTCAGCGCACGCCTTAATGACTAATTTATTGATCCAACACAGATTCCCGCCAAAACCCGCTTTTCAACGCTCCACCCCCCCTTAAGATACCCGAATGACAATCAACCTCTCGGAAGAACGCCATGAAAGCGATTGTTGCTATCTCGCAGGTTAACAGCAGCGAACTGGGGGCTGGAACTCAGGGGCGGTAGCGTTGCTTTTGTAGGTTGACGCAGCGTGTAGCGAAGCCCAACAGGCGAGCATTATTGCTCCAACCAAAGCGGGATAAACAAGAATGTGGCAGAACCATAAAACAGATTTTCAGATATATTCGCGGTAAACGTTGGGCTTCACTTCGTTCAGCACCAACCTACGATTTTTAGCCCAACATACGAGATGATAGCCCCATAGGATCTTGCATGGAACCAATTGATTTACACGGATTCTCCTCTGATCGGCCAATCACAAAAGCAGAAGATGACTTGTTAGGTCGTTCAGGATTTTCCTCCGACTTGGCAAATGCTATGGCAAGTTGGCATGGAAATGACAGCTTAGTGGTAGCCTTACATGGTGACTGGGGATCAGGGAAATCTTCAATTAAAAATATGGCTTTATCTCAGCTAGAGGGAATTTCAGAAGATAAACCAGATGTCATTGAATTTTCTCCATGGGAATGGGCAGCTCAAGAAAAAATAACCGCATCCTTTTTTCAAGAAATATCAAAATCAATCGATAGAAAAGACAAAAGTGAATCAGGAAAAAAATTAGCGGCAACCCTTAAAAAGTATGGGCGCTATCTAACTACAGGTGAGACTGTAGTCACAGGTCTTTCATCGGCCCTCCCCACATTATTCGTGCTTGCGACACTTATTGGTATTGGCGGAAACTTTTCCAACGAAACTTGGGTAAACAATACGAGTACTTTTATGCTCATTGTTTTAGGCTGTTGGGCTGCAGCATTGAAGTGGGGAAGAGGTTTTCTTGACAAGTTAAGTGGAAATATTGAGGAGACGGCAAAAGAAAAAGAACAGAGTCTGAACGATATAAGGCTTGAGTTATCGGCTTTATTGCTAAAACGTAAAGCTCCTTTGATTGTTGTCATGGATGATTTGGATAGATTAACGTCTTCCCAGTTAAGGATGGTTTTTCAACTTATAAAAGCGAACCTAGAGTTTCCGAATGTAGTGTTTCTTCTTCTATTTCAGCGAGACTTGGTAGAAGATAAAATGAATGATGGTAAACAACTTGGTCGTGATTATTTGGAGAAGATAATTCAAGTACCTTTTGATATTCCTAGAGTAGAAACCACGCGACTTCACAGTCTATTATTCAGCAGACTAGACAAAATAATTGAGCAAGATAAATCAGCCGCAAATATGTTTGACTCTGGGCGGTGGGGAAATATCTTTCATGGCGCGCTGAACAAATACTTCGACAATTTGAGAAACGTCTATAGATATACCTCCACTTTATCCTTCCACTTTACTTTACTTAAAGGAAAGAGTGCTTTTGAGGTAAACCCTGTTGATCTTATTGCGATTGAATGCCTAAGAGTTTTTGAGCCAGATGTTTATAAAGAAATTGCGCGCGCGAAAGCAATATTTACCAAAAATGGCTCGGATAGATATGAGCGAAGCAAGGATTCAATAGCTGGCTTAATCAACGGAATATTGGATAAATCCTCCCCTAACAAGCGGGATGCCGTAAAAGAAATTGTAGAACAACTATTTCCAACAATTGAATGGGCTCTAAGAGGAACACTATATTCTGGAGAATTTGCCAGAACTTGGTTAAGGGAAATGCGTGTTTGCCATCCGTCTAACTTTGACAAGTATTTTCAATTTTCTATTCCAAGCGGCGAACTTTCAAACTCAGACCTACGTGAAATGCTTGACCTTACTTCTGATTCTGAAAAATTCTCCGAATTTATCTTATCCCTTAAAGAACGTGGGATTTTAAAAAATGCACTTTCACAGTTTGAATCATTTACAGTTGAAGTTCCATTAGATAATGGCAGCACCTATATTAAAGGCATTCTGGATATTGGTGACAAAATAGATCATGAGACAACTGGATTTACATTTTTTAGCTCTAATACACATGCGGCAAGGCTTGTTGTATGGTTTTTAAGACGTATTGATGATTTAAAAGAAAGAGGAGAGCTTTTGCTTAGCTGTTTTAAAGCATCAAACGGAATTTCTATTGTTGAACATATTTTGCATAGTGATGAAAAATGCAGAGAAAAATCTGACACAGACCAAATTCTCCAAGATATAGAATTTGTTCTACTTAAAGCAGAGTTTGTAAAAAAGCTGGATGACATGTCTGTTAATTCACCAGATGAGCTTCTTTCTAATGAACACTTGGTTTCCTTTTTATACAGATGGAAGCGTTGGGGTGATGAGGCTAAAGTTATTGACTGGTTAAAGCTTCAGACACAGAGTGCCGAAGGTTGTATAAATTTACTGAAAAAATTTGTGAGTAAGTCATCTTCTCAATCTATGGGGGACTACGTAGCAAAAGTTACTACGTATATCAAACTTGAGAATATTGAGAACTTTTTAGAGATTGCGCCAATTCAAGAGAAAGTGCGTGAACTTGACGAAACAGATCTTGATCCCGAAGCTCAGGAAGCGCTAAAAGCTTTCCAAGATGCACTAGACAATAGAGCAAAAGGAATCACTGATGATTGGTGATGAATCTAACAAGGAGCTGCTGTCGGACAATTTTATAGCTTCTCTCCACAATTGCCGAAGAGTGCGGCGTTAACTGATAAAGGGAACGCCAAAAGCAGCCGCTCAAAAAAAAATCAGGACACCCATCTTTCTGTGCAAGCCGTTACGTAGCCAGAACACAAAAGATGGGTGCCCAAGTTTTGATTTTTGCTCAGCCAAGATATATCCAACAACCCATTCTGATCCCACCACTACCGCCCCCTTCCCCAAACCCGCCATCCCATCAACACCAGCATCAATACAATTCCCGGCAGCCAGACCCAGTAGAGCTCGGAGAGGATCACCGCTTCACCTCGGGCGGTGAGATATGCCTCCAGCTTGAAGGGGGCGACCCGGATCACCTGCCAGGGGGCGAAGAAACGATCGTCACGCCACGGCCAGAGCCAGCCAACCCCCTTGCCGCCAGTGGTGAGGGAATCGAGCAGGCTGTGGGAGAGCAGAGAGACCAGCAGAAATGACCAGACGGTGGCGACGCTGGCCCGAAATTGGCGATGAAACAGCATGGCCAGTGTGGGCAAGGCAAAAGCGAACAGCAAGGAGTGGGTAAAGCCGCGGTGGCCAAAGACATGGCCGTAAGCGACCCCCAGTTTGAAGGCGAGTACATCGGCGTCTGGCAGCATGGCGATGGCAACCCCTGCCAACAGCAGGCGCGGCGGAATCATCCGGCTGCCAAGCCCGAGCCCAAGGCAGAGAGGTACGGTGGCGTGGGTGATGATGGTGGGCATAGAGTGAAGTTCCAACTGAAAACTGGTGCTTACCCTACCCCCGCTCGGTGAAGTGAACGTGAAGTACAATGCTGCTCTGCAAGCGACATCCTCCCGGCCCCTCGGGCTGAATCGCCCCCAGACCATCCCTCACCACCTCTTCTGTTCTAAAAAGTGAACTCCTCTACACTTTTATATCGCAAATAGCACCGAGACCATCAAAGTGCACCATCGTACACTTTTTATTGCTGCTTACTCTTATCATGAGTTAAGTTGTAACAACCTACACTTTTTTCGTAATCATGATGACAGACGCATCGTTGCAAACCGCCCCGAAAGCACTGGATCCCGCCTCGCTGGGGCTGGCGATCCGCGAGAGACGCAAGGCCGCCAAGATGACGCAGGAGGTGACGGCCTCACTGTGCGGCATCTCCAAAAAGACCCTGATCAAGATTGAGAAGGGGGGGGATGTCTACCTCTCGACCCTGCTGCAGGTGATGCACGCGCTGGGACTGCGCTTGCAACTGGTGCAAGAAGCGGGGCCACAAGTAACAAGCGACAGCAGCCAAGTAGAGGTCGGTGATGATGAGTGGTTCTGAGCGCCATCGGCTTGAACTTAGGCTGGGTACCCAGCTGATCGGCCATCTTGAATATGACTCCCAACGGGATACTTTTCAGCTCGGCTATCTGCCAGAGTGGCAAGCTCGCGGCTTCCCGCTCTCACCACCGCTGGCGCTGGATGGCTCGGCCAGCAGCGCCCAGATCCGGGCATATCTGGGCAACTTGCTGCCAGAAAATCGCGGGCTGGAGCACCTGATTGAGGCGCTATCAGTTTCGCGCAGCAATATCTTTGCCCTGATCCATGGCATAGGTCGCGATGTATCTGGAGCGGTCACCTTTACTCTGCCCGCAGAGCCCGACATTCCCACCCACTTTCGCCCCATCACGCCAGAGGAGCTGTTGCTGCGACTCGAGCAGCCCGAGATCTGGCCGCTGGAAGTCTGGGATGGCCGCCCCCGCCTCTCGGTTGCGGGGGTGCAGGCCAAGCTCAACCTGCTGCGCCTCGAGGGGGCGCTGGGGTTTGGCGAGGGCGAACTCTGTTCCACCCACCTCCTCAAGTTCGAGCATCACCCTCATCTGGTGATCAATGAATTTGTGACCATGCGGCTGGCCGCACTGCTGGGCATGCAGGTGGCACAGGTAGAACTGCACACATTTGGTCAAGATGAGAAGTCCCACCGAGGCTTGCTGGTGGAACGGTTTGATCGGCGTCTTGACGAGGATGGCTTGAGGGTTCGCCGTCGTCATATGATCGATGCCTGTCAGGGGCTGGGGTTTCCCGTCACGCGAAAATATGAACGCAACTTCGGTGACGGGCGGGATGTAGCCCATATTCGGGAAGGGGTGAGCCTGCCACGGTTGTTCAGCCTCAGCGCCCTTTGTGTCAATCCGGCGCAGGCCAGATTGAACATGCTGCAATGGCTGCTCTTCAACCTTTGCGTCAACAATCACGATGCCCACGGCAAGAACTACAGCTTCTTCGTATCAAGAACAGGACTGACGCCGACCCCCTGGTACGATCTGGTCAATGTGGGGCTTTACCCCGAGTTCAACCAGCATCTGGCCATGGCAATAGGCGACGAGTTTGCCCCCGAGGCGATCAACGCATGGCAGTTGCTGGAGATGGCCGAGGCGTGTGATCTGCCCAAACGCCTGTTGCAGCAGACCTTGCAGAAGATGGCCAACGACATCCTCCATCATCTGGATGCCGCCATCGCCATGGTTGAGACAGACAATCCCGCCGAGCGGGCTTATCTGGCACGCTACCGACACGACGTTGAACGCCGCTGCCGCCATTTTCAGGAACAAGCTGCGCTGTTGCCCGATCTGGATCTGTAATCAATCCAACGAAAAAGACCCCCTCTGCCCAACGGCAAGAGGGGGTCTTTTGTTTGAGCCGCTGACTAACCGGCTATAGAGTCAACCATCAGGCCAGTGAGACAAAGATCCCGGCGAGGGTGGCGCTCATCAGGTTGGCCAGGGTGGCAGCCAGCACCGCCTTTAACCCCATATTGGCCACATCGTGGCGGCGCTCCGGTGCCATGGTGCCGATAGAACCAATTTGCACCGCAATAGAGCCCAGATTGGTGAAGCCGCAGAGGGCAAAGGTGATGATGATCTGGGTATGGGCACTCAAGCCATCCTTAATCTGGACAAAGTCCAGATAAGCGACGAACTCGTTCATGATCACCTTCTGACCAATCAGCGAACCTGCCGCCATCATCTCGCTGGCAGGCACTCCAATCAGCCAGGCCACCGGGGCAAACAGATAACCCAGCAGCTGTTGCAAGGAGAGATCGGCCCAGCCGAACCAATCACCCACGGTGGTGAGACCGGCGTTGATCATGGTGATCACGCTGACAAAGGCCAGCAGGATAGTACCGATGGCCACAGCGATCTTCATGCCGTTCATGGCACCACCCGCCAGCGCATCGATGGCGTTGCTGTAATCGCTCTTGTCCAGCGGGATCTCCTCTTGATCGCACACTTGCTGCTGCTCGGGCACCAGCAGTTTTGCCATCAAGAGACCACCCGGCGCCGCCATAAAGGAGGCAGCAATCAGGTATTTGAGATCTACGCCCAGCGCGGCGTAACCGCCCAGCACCGAGCCAGCCACCGAGGCCATGCCGCAAGTCATCACCGCAAACAGTTCAGAGCGAGTCATGCTGGCGAGGAAGGGGCGAATAAGCAGCGGGGACTCCCCCTGCGAGAGGACGATATTGCCGGTGGCCACCAGGGATTCAGCACGGCTGGTGCCGAGCAGGCGGTGAATACCGCCCCCCAACACCCGGATCACCCACTGCATGATGCCGAAGTGATAGAGCACGGCGATCAGGGAGCTGATAAAGATCACCAGCGGCAGCACCCGCACCGCGAAGATAAAGCCGTTACTGGCCAGATCGCCAAACACGAAGCTTATCCCGCTATCGGCAAAGCCGAGCAGGGCGGAGACGCCATTGCTCATGGCACCAAGAATGGCTTGTCCGGGGGGGAAATAGAGTACCAGTGCGGCAAAGCCGGTCTGCAGGGCGAGCGCACCCAATACCGTGCGCCAGCGGATAGCGCGGCGGTTTTCACTGGCCAGCCAGGCAATAAACATCAGGGCCAGTATACCGACCAGACTCAATAACAGTGTCATCTTGCACCTATGAAGAGAGGAGTTTCATATGGCAAGTCTGCAGACAGGTATCGCAGGAGATCGGACGGGAGAGGTGCCGACCCACGCGACACGCAGACCACAAACCTACAGGTTAGTGGCGGGTCCCATCCTGGGGTCATTCACGTTCCGGGTGACAGCATGTATCGGGTGACGCCAGCGCCGTCGCAGGGGGAGATGCGGCCGGGTGGCAGGTCGGGCGGCGATGGTACAGTGATCTCCATCACATAAAAAGCGGAAAACGCCGGGATAGCGAAATTTTTAAAACCAGAAAAAACCTGACTTACCGAGAGCGAGGCTTGCCTCAGCCCTTTCCTGCCAAGGGGCTGGGATGAACAAGGCATTCTTCATTGTCCTCCCAGCCATCTCATCCCAGCTATTTGCGGATGACGCCAGTCACTGCTGCACCAATCCTGTTTTATCTATTAGCTCAATGTGTTAGCGAATATCTACAGGTCTGCAAACTCGGGGATATGGGCACGGCCACGGCTTTCGAGAAATTCGAGCAGGGCGCGGGGGGAGCGCACCAGGATCCGATCCAGCGGGAAACCGGCTTCCGTCACCAGACGGTGGCAGTGGTCAAAATCACCGAGGCTGAAGGCGACGTGGGAGTCGGAGCCGAAGGTAAGATAGGCACCCAGATCCCGCGCGGCTTCGACGATGGCGCGGCAGTTGCCTTCGCTACCCGGGCGCGAATGAATGAAGGAGGAGTTGTTGATCTCCAGCGCCACCCGATAGTCGGCCGCCGCCTTGACCACCGCCTGAATGTCGATGGGAAATGAGGGGTTGCCCGGATGGCTGATCATGTCGACCCGGCCACTCTTGATGGCGTTGATCATCGCCTGGGTGTGGGCGGCCTGATCGCAGGGGGGGAATACCTGCTCATGAAAGCCCGCCATGATCATGTCGAGGCGCGACTCATAGCGCTCGGGAAAGTCGATCTCCCCTTCCAGGTTTTTGATGTTGGCCTCGATACCCCGCAGGATCCCGACTCCATCCACCACTCTTGGCAGTATTGGCAAGTTGGCAAAGTGCCAGACATGAGGGGCATCCGCCATCTCGGGGCCGTGATCCGTGGTGGCAAACAGCTTGATCCCCTTGGCTTTGGCTATCGGCAGATAGTCGTGAATGGTGCTGTAGGCATGGGTGCTGGCAATGGTGTGAGTGTGGGTATCGACCGGGTACTTCATCTTCTCTCCCCTCATATTTTGAAAGGGCAGCATAACAAAGAGCGGCAGCTTGGGCCACGCCAGTGCTTGCCACACTTTGTCACAAAATACCGCGAAGCTGACATAGTCTGAGGTGCTCTGGCTGGCATACTGCCCCCGTCGATACATGCCTGAACTCGCATCGATAGTTTGCCGTCAGGATGACGCGAACTCACTTTCCCCACCGTCGCGCCCTGCGGCGGTTTTTTTTGGCCTGCAAACCGCAAACCGGTAACAAACGCGCAAAAAAAGGCCCAACTAGCATGGTGCAGGTTGGGCGAGACTTAATGTTTAATTGCAGTGGCATAGATATAGAGTCCGGCTTTTTGACTAAGTTCCACCCACTTTGCTTTTTCATCGAAAAACATTCCGCTAACACTCATTCACATTCTCTTGACACTTCACGTTATGAAACGTACTTTTTAAACATTCGTTTAAGTGAGGTGTCCAGTGAGTAAAATCGATACCAAAAACCGTATTCTCGATGCCGCTGAAGTGCTGTTTGCCGAGCGGGGATTCGCCGATACCTCTTTGCGTCTGATCACCAGTGAGGCCGACGTCAATCTGGCGTCGGTGAACTATCACTTCGGCTCCAAGAAGGAGCTGATCCAGGCGGTGCTCGACCGCTATCTGAGCCTGTTCATGCCGGATCTGGATGCACGCCTGCGGGTGCTGATGGAGCAGGAGCAGCTGACACTGCTGCAACTCTTTGAGAGTTTTGTCGAGCCGCTGATGAAACTCTCGGCAGTGCGGGCCAACGGTCCGGCCATCTTCATGCAGCTGCTGGGACGCGGCTATATTGACAGCCAGGGCCACCTGCGCCGCTTTATCACCGCCCACTACGGCCCCATTCTGATGCGGATCACCCAAGCGATCTCCAAGGCCAACCCGGCCCTGTCGCCGGCGGATCTCTTCTGGCGCCTGCACTTCACCCTGGGCACAGTCGTGTTCACCATGGCCTCCGCCGATGCGCTGCGCGACATCGCCCTGGCCGACTTTGGCCAGCAGCTTGATGTGGAAGGGCTGGTGCGCAACGTTATTCCTTATCTGGCGTCCGGAGTCGGGGCGCCCGTGGAGTCGACCAGGCTCTCCCTGGCTGTGTAACAACCAACAACAAATCAACGGAAACAGTGAAATAGAAGGAACTTCGGTATGATCACATTGCTTGTCCTGCTGGTGCTGGCGATAGCCGTTGTGCTCGGCGTGCCCTCCATCCGTAAAAAGGTGGTAACCCGTCCGGTGTTCGGCATCTTCAAAAAGATACTGCCGCCCTTGTCAGCTACCGAGCGGGAGGCCATGGAAGCCGGCTCCGTCTGGTGGGATGGCGAGTTGTTTCGCGGCAACCCCGACTGGAAAAAACTGCACGGTTACGGCAAGGCCGAACTGAGCGCCGAAGAGCAGGCCTTTATCGACAATCAGGTCGAAACCCTGCTCGCCATGGTTGACGACTTCAAGATCGTCAACGAAACCAAAGACCTGCCGGAGCCGGTGTGGGACTACTTGAAGAAGGAAGGCTTCTTCTCCCTGATCATTCCGAAATCCTACGGCGGCCGCGAATTCTCGGCGATTGCCAACTCCACCATCGTCACCCGCATCGCCACCAAGAGCCTGAGCGTGGCGGTCACCGTCATGGTGCCCAACTCCCTCGGCCCGGGCGAGCTGCTGATGCACTACGGCACCCAGGCCCAGAAAGATTTCTGGCTGCCGGGGCTGGCCAATGGCAAAGAGGTGCCCTGCTTCGCCCTGACCGGCCCGGAAGCGGGCTCCGATGCGGGCGCCATCCCTGACAAGGGGATCGTCTGCAAAGGGATGCACAAGGGTGAAGAGGTGCTGGGTATTCGCCTCAACTGGAACAAGCGCTACATCACCCTGGCGCCGCGCGCTACCGTGCTGGGGCTGGCGTTCAAACTCTATGACCCGGAAAAACTGCTGGGTGACAAGGAAGAGCTCGGCATCACCTGCGCACTCATCCCCACCAGCCACCCGGGCGTGCGCGTCGGCGATCGCCACTACCCCATGGGTCTGGCGTTCCTGAACGGCCCGACTTTCGGCAAAGATGTGTTCATCCCGCTCGACTGGATCATCGGCGGCCCGGATTATGCTGGCCGTGGCTGGCGCATGCTGGTGGAGTGCCTCTCCGCCGGTCGCGGCATCTCGCTGCCAGCTCTGGGCACCGCTTGCGGTCATATGGCGAGCCGCACCGTGGGTGCTTATTCCTACGTGCGCAAACAGTTCGGCATGTCCATCGGCAAGTTTGAAGGGGTGCAAGAGGCGCTGGCCCGCATCGGCGGCCTCACCTATCAGCTGGAAGGGGCCCGTCGCATGACCGCAGGTTCCCTGGACTTGGGTCAGGCACCGGCCATCGTCACCGCGATTTCCAAGTACCACATGACCGAGATGGCGCGCCAGATCATGGATGACTCCATGGACATCCACGCCGGTCGTGCCATCCAGCTCGGTCCGAAAAACTACACCGGCTACGCCTACATGGGTATTCCGGTGGCCATCACGGTGGAAGGGGCCAACATCCTGACCCGCAACCTGATGATCTTCGGGCAAGGGGCCACCCGCTGCCACCCGTACGTGTTTGCCGAGCTGGAAGCAGCGGCTGACACCGACGTGGAGCGCGGTCTCGAGAAGTTTGACGCCCTGCTAATGAAGCACATCGCCTTCGGCACCGGCAACTTCTTCGGCGCCCTGTTCCAGGGGCTGACCCTGGGTCAGTTCAACAGCGCGCCGGTGGCTGGCGAAACCGCCCGCTACTACAAGCAGCTGTCCCGCATGAGTAAAGGGCTGGCCCTGTGTGCCGACGTCTCCATGCTGATGCTGGGTGGCGATCTCAAGCGCAAGGAGATGATCTCCGCCCGTCTGGGTGACGTGCTGAGCCACCTCTATCTGGCCTCCTCTACCCTCAAGCACTACGAGGATCAGGGCCGCATGGTCTCCGATCTGCCGTTCGTGCAGTACGCGGTGGAGCGCAACCTCTACCTGATTGGCAAGGCGTTCGAGGGCTTCTTCCAGAACTTCCCGAACAAGGTAGTAGGTGCCGTGCTCAAGCGGGTGGTGTTCCCGTTCGGCGTCGGTTACAAGATGCCGGCAGACGATCGCTGCCACGCCATCTGTCTGGCCATGATGAAGCCGGGCGAGTTCCGCGACCGTCTGACCGCCCTCTGTTATGTGGGCAAGGACGATGCGGATCCGGTCGGTCTGATGGAGCGCGCCTTCCAGGCCATGGTCTCGGTACAGCCTTACGAGAAGAAGCTGGTGCAGGCCCAGAAAGAGGGCAAACTGCCCCGCAAGATGGCCCTGCCGGAGCTGGTTGCCGCCGCGCTGGCCGCTTCCATCCTGAGCAAGGACGAAGCGGACAAACTGCTGGCCGCCGATGCCCTGCGCTACGAAGCGATCCAGGTAGACAACTTCGCCCCGGGCGAGCTGGAAGGATTCTCCCAGCCACACAAGGTCGATCACGCAGCCTGATCCTGACAGCACTCTGTTATGACGCAACGGCCCTTCGGGGCCGTTTTTGTCACATTAAAGCCCTCTTTTTACTGTTCGTACATACAGTGTGCAGCCAAACTGGCCGCAGTTTGCTATCTTGGCGACCATCACTCGCCTTTAGAGCAATCAACACCCATGAGCATTATTTTGGGCATAGATCCGGGTTCGCGGATCACCGGATACGGGGTTATCCGGGTCGTGGGCGGCAAGGCCGAATACTTGGGCTCTGGCTGCATCCGCACCGATTGTGGCGAACTGCCAGCGCGCCTCAAGCAGGTCTATGACGGGGTCTGCGAGATCATCACCCAGTTCAAACCCACCGAGTTTGCCATCGAGCGGGTCTTTATGGCCCGCAACGCCGACTCGGCGCTGAAACTGGGGCAGGCCCGGGGCAGCGCCATCGTCGCCGCGGTCAACGCCTATCTGCCGGTGAGTGAATACTCTGCCACCCAGATCAAGCAGGCGGTGGTCGGCACTGGCGGCGCCGCCAAGGAGCAGGTGCAGCATATGGTGACCCATCTGCTGAAACTCTCCGCCACCCCGCAGGCGGATGCAGCGGATGCCCTCGGTGTGGCCCTTTGCCACCTGCACACCCGCCAGAGCCTGATCAAGATGGCTGGCCGTGCCAGCAGCTCGGTACGTGGCCGCTATCGCTGAGCCTTTGCTCGCCCGCACAGACCACAGTGGTGAGAATAAAAGCGGCAATAAATAAAAACCGCCCCGGATGTCCGGGGCGGTTTTGTTTGGCCGTTTTGTTTGACCGCTTAGCGGGCCGAGACAGTGATGCTGGCGAGATCGATCAGATTGACCGCGCCCTTTTGACCGCCTGCATCGTTGTAGGTGTCGTTCGCCTTCAGGTAACTCATGTTGTAAAAATCGCTCACCCGGATGTCATACTCCCCGGCGGGCAGATCCACCACGAACGGCGTCGAGTCACGCAGCGGTTTGAGGTCGCCCTCTTTCATCACATGGGGCATCTGCACCATGCCGCTGGCGACCACCTGGCCACCGCTCACCACCGAGATCCGTTTCACCCCGTTGGTCACCCCCAGATTGATAGCATGCTGGGCATTGCTGTATTGCAGGCGAATGGTGCGCTTGCCATCGAGCTTGACCCCCTGCACCAACAAGCTGTCGTCGGGGCGGCCCCAATCCTTGAGATGAGGGACAGGAATGCTCCCATCGGCGGCGCTCACGCTGCCGGTATGGGAGACATTGGCCCCATCGATGGCGATATGTTGCTGCGCAGGCTGATAGCAAACCGGCTTGGCATGATGGGAGCGGTTTCCGGACTCCGGATAGACCGCCTCGGCACTGTAGCAATAGGCCTGGCCCGGCTGTAACACCATGTCGTCGACCCAGTTGGTCGCACGATCCAGCCCGGAAGCCACCAGCTTGCCATCCCGATAGATGTTGTAGCTGAGCGCCCCCTTGTTGACATGGTCCTGCAGGACAACAACCAGCTTGCCACTCTGCTCGCTAACCCCGAGCAGGGTCGGCTCGGTCGGTGCAAATACCTGACGATTCTCGACATCCAGCGGCGCCACATCCTTGATCAGGCGGATCCCCTGATCGTCCGCCACGGCGGCACCAAGCGTCACCTCAATCCGGTTGCTGGCGGCCAGCATCCCTTCACTGATCTGCTCGCCCACCGGGATGCCATTGAGCGTCACGCTCTGCACCGGATAGTAACTGCCCTCCCCGCCCAGTTCCGGCAGGTGCAGCACGATGTCGATCTGCTTGCCACGATAGTTCAACCCCTTGAGCGCAGCCTCAGGCTTGGCCCCCATCAAGCGGTGCAGGTGGGAGGTAATGAACGGCTTGATCCGGATCCCCCCCTCTTCCACTTTGTAGCCGAAGGTGGTGTCGGTCACCATGCCAAGGTAACCCCCGACAGACCAAAGTTGGCGCTGGGAGTTGATCACCGGCCCCGTCAAATCGGGGTGGGTCAGATCCATCAGGGAGGGTTGGCCGGAGAGCCACTCGAGGTTCTCCATGTTGGAGAGGTTCAGCGCGGCGCCGCGCATCAGGGAGTCAATATGGTGATCGACCACGGCAACGTTCTGCACCAGGGCCGCCGCCTTCAGCCCGTAGGCGGAGACGAAGGGCCAGATGGCGCGGTTATGGTAAACCGGCATATCGGGTTGCTGCGGGAAGTAGACCGGTGCGCCATAAGGGCCCATGGGGTAACGACTGATGATCTCTTTGGCCTGCGCCTCATCGGCAACACCGGCCAAAATGGCGAGGGATTCCCCCAATAGATCGAACTTGTAGGCCGGGCTCTGATCGGTACTGGTGTTGATCAGGCTGGCATACATCTTCTCGTCAGCCAGCCAGAAAGCACGATTGATCGCCAGTTTCAGCTCGCCCGCCCACTGGTTATAGCGGCTCGCCAGCTCATCGCGATCCAGTTCGCCCGCCACCCGCGCGGCCAGCAGCAACCCCTGATAGTGGGTCACGTTGGTGGAGAGGGATTTGCTCATGCCGATGTGGGCGATATCTGCGGTGATCCACTTGGCATAGGTCTGGTCGCGCCAATCGAGGAAGGATTGCTCCCCCACGTAGAGGCCATCTGCGCTATCAAAAGCGGCCAGACGATCACTCTCTATGGTGTTGCTCAGCCCTTCAAAGACCTCGGGCAAGAACGCGCTGCGCTCGGCATCCGGCAGGGCGGCCAGCACCCGCTCGGCCCCCAGGGCCCAGCTCATGCGATCGGTACTGATGGGCCAGCTGCCCCCGGTACCGGTATCCTGAATGATCTGGCGTCCTTGCGGGATCAAACTGTCCAGCTCGCTTTTCAGCTCGGCTCTGAAATCAGAGAGCTTGAACTGCAGAGAGTTGCGCGCCCGCAGGGGATCAAGCGCCCCCAGCCCCAGATCGGTGGCGTAGGAGAGATCCCGTGTCCAGACGTAATGCCACTTGGCGCCGGTTTCAAAGCAGTCGCAAGGGATCGCCTGCCCACCTTTGTAACTGCCATCCTTGACCTGAGCCACGCTATTCTGGCGCATCTCGTGAGCTGCCAGCGCAAACAGGGCATCAAATACCATGTTGCCGGATCGCAAGCGGGGCAGATCGGACTGCTCCTGATAGGTGGTAAAGTTCTCGCCCGGATCACGCAGCTCCTGAGTGGTCGATTGCGCGTAGCTACGATACTCGTCACTGGCCTGCTTGACCGAGAAGGTTGCCGTTTCCTTCACCCCGGGTTTATAGGTCTCATACTCGCGCTTCTCGATCAGCTCATGCCCTTCATGGGGATTGATCATGCCTAGGTCACCCTCCCCTGCAACGCTGACCTGCAACAGGGGGGCGTTCTCATCCTGGCTGGCATCCAGCAGGAACTTGTAATACCCCTCCAGCTCCACCCGCACTGTTGCCAGCTGGCACTGGGCATCGCAGCGCTGCATCTTGACCGGGTTGTTCAATGCAATGACGCCATTGAGCCCAAACCCGATCCCCTCCTGCGCGGAGGCGATCTTTATCTTATGCTCACCCGCAGTCAGCTTGGCCACCATCACATACTGCTTGTCCCCCTGATAGACCATCTGCAGCACGGGTTCCAGATTGCCATCAATCCCTTTCAGATAGAGGCTCTCGCTGTAATTGGGGTCATCACGGACCATGGAGAACTCGATGGCCGGTGCAGCCAGATCGGCCTTGGTCACCTTGACCTGAATGTCGAGCAGCCCCTTTTCCGTCACCACCAGACGGTTGTTCTGCCCGTTGTTCTGGTAGTACATGGGGTAGACCTGACCGGGGAAGATGCTGG
This sequence comes from Aeromonas sp. EERV15, assembly GCF_900079845.1. Taxonomy (NCBI): domain Bacteria; kingdom Pseudomonadati; phylum Pseudomonadota; class Gammaproteobacteria; order Aeromonadales; family Aeromonadaceae; genus Aeromonas; species Aeromonas sp. EERV15. The sequence goes on from NZ_FKKY02000002.1 coordinate 264,600, forward strand.
TCTCCTTGCGAGAGTCCGCAGAGAAATCGGGATATTTGGTCCACTCGGGGCCAGCCACTTTGAAGGGGGACATACCCGAGTTCATCTTCAGGTTGTCCAGACGATAGACCCCCTCCTTGAAGGTCAGTTTGAACTTCTCCTCACGGCCCCAGCCGCTAAATTCACCGACCATATAGAGATCAAAATCCCAGGGCGCCTTCACCTCGGGTTTGACCTCGTTATCGTTGCCGCTGGATGAGCTGTCGTTACAACCGGACAAAAGAACCCCGCCGCAGCATAACGCCACGGATAAAGCCAATGGACGAATTTTCATATTTTCCCTTCGTTACTTTTTTGTTTTTTTATTGAAACAGCATTGAGTAAAACTGTTTTTGCCAGTCTACGTGGTCAGCATTCACCAGAAAAATAGACCGCGACACCAGCGACATAGATAACATCTATAACCAGGTAAAATTACGTGATCGCCCGCACCAAACCGGCTATCGAATGGCAAAAATGAATTGGGTACAACGTGAAGGGAGCCACATAAAAAATAGCCCGTCAGCGAAGGGGAATAATTGACAGCCCATGGTGATTACACTAGCTTGGCGCACCACCAGACCATGACCGGACGCCATGTTAGTGGACAAACATCTAAGACAATTTATTGAAGTGGCCACCCACAAAAATGTCAGTCTGGCAGCCAGGAAAATGGGGCTCAGCCAACCGACGCTGACGCACAACATGAAAAAGCTTGAGGAGAGTCTGGAGACGACCTTGCTAGTCAGACACGCTGGCGGCGTGACGCTTACCGCCGCCGGAGAGCTGCTGCTGGAGCAGGCGCGCGTAATGCAGCGGATCTACGATGATACCCTCAGGCAGCTGGCCACCCTGCGCGAGCGCACCGCGCGGCCGCTGAACGTGGGCACCGGACATGCGTGGTGGCAGCCGGTATTGCAACCTGTCAGCGCCCGCTATCAGCAAGCCAACCAATCCTGCGCCATCAACATTGAAGTCGGCAACCATCTGCGCCTGCTCGATCTGCTGTTGGGCAATCATATCGATCTGTTTCTCGGACATGAAATTCACGGGCTGGCCAAAAATTACAGCCTGATATTTATCCCGCTATTTATTTCTCATGATGGGGTATTTGTCAGAGCGGGCCATCCCCTCACAGGGAAAATATGCAGCAAGCAGGATCTGGTGGATTATCCCAGCCTGCTGGTGACGCCGGATGAGGATAAATATCTGCATCTGGTCGATGATTTGGCGAGAAAAAAACAGGAACGCGCCGCCATGAAATTGAATGACAAAATCATTTACAGCAGCAACTCCCTGCTCACCAGTATTGATATTGTCAATAGCAGCAATGCTGTCATGCCTTATCCGGTGAGCATGGCTGGTTATTTTTCCCGCTTAGGTATCTGCCCGCTGCAAATGGGGGAAGAGTACAACAAGGGGACTATCGGCATTTATATCCCCCGCGAGAAGATTGATGAGCCCCACATTCAGATGTTGTGCCAAGACATTCAAGCTCAGGTCACTCGTAATAGCCCCTTAATCGCCACCTTCTGAGCCCGCGGTAACCGAGCCGAACGCCTCCATCAAGGTCACCGGCTGGATGAGTCAACGCCTCATCCAGCCAGAAGCATCAATCCTTACACAACCTCCCCCAGCGCGCCGATCAGGGCGTCGAGTCCTTGATCAACTTTCGAGCGCGGACAGCCGACGTTGAGGCGGATATAACCGTTGCCTTCCGGGCCATAGGTGTCGCCGCGCATGATGGCGACCCGGTATTTCTCCACCAGCAAGGTTTGCAATTCATTCATCCGTTCGGTGGAGTCGATGCCAAGGCCGCGCAGGTCAATCCAGGCGAGATAGGTTCCCTCGGGCACCCGATAGTCGATGGCGGGGAAAGCGGCGTTGAGCCGCGCCGCTACATGGGCGAGGTTGTCGTGCAGATAGCTTTTCAGGGCATCGAGCCAGACACCGCCATCGCGATAGGCGCTGATATGGGCCAACACCCCGAGAATGGGTGGGGAAGATAGCCCATGAGCCGCCTTGAGCCGCTGCAGATAGGCGGCCCGCGCCTGTGCGTTAGCGATAAAGGCGTAGGCGCCGCCAAGGGCGGGGATATTGAAGGATTTGGAGCCCGAGCTCACCAACGCCCAGTGATCGTCCGGCGCCACCTCGCTCCACGGCAGATAGCGGGCAAAGCTCACATCCATATGGATGTCGTCCGAAATGACCTTGACCCCGTGGCGCTGGCAGATAGCGGCCATCTGGCCGAGTTCATCCCGCGTCCAGACCCGGCCGGTAGGGTTGTGAGGGCTGCAGAGCAGCAAAATCCGGCAATCGGGGCGAGCAGCCTGTTGCTCGAAGCAGGCCCAGTCAATCTGGTAACTCCCCTGCTCTTTTTTGAGCGGGCAGGGCAGCAGCACCCTGTCGTTGGCGGCCAGCATATTGCCGAAAGCGTCGTAGGCGGGGGTATGCACCAGCACCCTTTCGCCCGGCGCCGACCAGAGGCTCACCAGCTGGGCAATCACATAGATGACCGAAGGGCCGTAGACCAGCGTCTCGGGGTCGAGGCTCGCGCCGTAACGGTGGGCAAACCAGTCGCTTACCGCCCCCTTGAAGTCGTCGTGATTCCAGCGGCTGTAGCCAAATACCCCGTGCTCAAGGCGGGTTGCCAGGGTCTGGCGAATGCAGGGGGCGGTCGCGAAATCCATGTCGGAGATGGTAAAGGGGAGCAGGTCGGCATGACCAAAACGGTCGGCCACATAGTCCCACTGGGTGCAGTAGGTGCCGTAGCGGTCGACCACGCGGTCGAAGTCATAAATATCGTGCATGAAGTTTCTCCCTCCATAAACAGGAGACATATTGGGAGAGGCAAATAAGGGGGCTTGCGCCCCCCGTTCGGATCTTATTGGCCGGTTCAGGCCCCCATCAGGCTCTGCAGCTGGTTTTTCACCAGATGCACCTGCGGGCCGATCACCACCTGCAGGTTGTGCTCGTCGAGCTTGATCACCCCGATGGCGCCGTTCGCTTTCAATACCTTGTCATCGACCCGGCTCATGTCCTGCACCGACATCCGCAGGCGAGTGATGCAGTTATCGAGCGCCAGGATGTTATCAGCCCCGCCCAAGGCGTTGAGGATGATTTCACCGTTGTAACCGCTGTTGCCTGCCTTCTTGCCTGCGGGCTGGGCAGCCTCGCTGGTCTCAATTTCACGGCCCGGGGTTTTCAGGTTAAAGCGCACGATGGCGAAGCGGAACACGCTGTAGTAGATGGCAAACCAGATGGCAGCCGCGACCGGCACCAGATACCACTTGGTGGCGGTGCCTTGCAGCACGCCGAACACCAGAAAATCAATGAGGTTGCCGTCGGTGTTGCCAATGGTGACGCCGAGCAGCCCCATGGTCATAAAGCCGAGCCCGGTCAGGATGGCGTGAATAACGTAAAGTACCGGCGCCACGAACAGGAACAAGAACTCCAGCGGCTCGGTGATGCCGCCGATGACGCAGGCCACCACGCCGGAGACCAGCAGCGCCTTGATCTTGCCGCGATTTTCCGGCCGTGCGCAGTGATACATGGCGAGCGCCGCACCCGGCAGACCGCCGAGGAAGGCAGGCATCTTGCCCTGAGAGAGGAAAGAGGTGGCAGAGACCGAGAAACCGGTGGTGTCAGCGCAGGCAAGCTCGGAGTAGAAAATGTTGAGCGCGCCACTCACCTCGTTGCCGCACACCAGTTGAGTGCCACCCGCTTCGGTAAAGCGAATGAGCGCCACCAGAATATGGTGCAGGCCAAGCGGCAGCAGCAGACGCTCGCCAGTACCGAACAGGAAGGGGCCGAAGGGACCAGCGTGGGAGATCAGCGCACCGATACCGTTGATGCCAGCGGCAAACCAGGGCCAGGCGAACGGCACGACCAGACCGACCACCCCCAACACCAGCACTGTGATGATGGGCACGAAGCGGGCACCGCCGAAGAAAGCGAGCGCATCGGGCATCCGGTAGGTGTAGAAACGGGCGTGCAGTTTGGCGACGATGACCCCGACGATGATGGCCCCCAAAATCCCGGTGTCGATGGAGCTGATGCCGAGGATCGATTTCACCCCGTAGGCCTTCTCCGCCGCCCCGTCACCGATGACGTTGGCCACGGTGAGGTAGAAGTTGATGGAGAGGTTGAGCGCTGCATAGCCGACGAAACCGGCAAAGGCTGCCACCCCCTTCTCTTCCCGCGCCAGCCCCAGCGGAATGGCCACCGCAAACATCACCGGCAGGTAGATAAAGGCCACCAGCCCCACCTTGGTCATCCAGAGGAACAGCAGTTGCAGCACGGTATTGTCGAGGAAGGGCATGCTCTGCTTGACCGCATCGCTGGTGAGCGAGCTGCCGACACCGAGCAAAATGCCCGAGAAGGCCAGCAGGGCGACCGGCAACATAAAGGTCTTGCCGAGGCTCTGCAGGAACTCCCAGATGGTGGATTTGGCTTGAGGCTTGGCCATGAAACGGCTCCTTGTGAATAAACAGCAATGTCTGTGGCTGCCCTCCCTCAGCTCGAAGCAATGTCGAAGCAGAGGCGCGGGTCAGCATCAGGTTTTGCTGGATGATAAAACGTTTTATCAACTTACAAGTGCCGACAGGATCACAGAATGAGGGGGCTGGCTGGCAGGGAAATCCAAATTTGTGAGCCGGATCGGCCCAACGGTGATGTAACGTTTCACTTGAGCATCTGAGCAGGTATGCTGGTGCCTCGCACTCAACCAGCCATCGCACCCCGTTCGCCCTATGCCATCCAAACCGCTCGTCTCGAAAAACGTCAAGATCACCGATGTCGCCCAGCTGGCGGGAGTCTCGGTCACTACCGTCTCCATGGTGCTCAACGGCAAGGGGCGCATCTCGCCAGCCACCGCCGAAAGAGTGCAGCAGGCAATCAAGCAGCTCGACTACGTGCCCAACAGCGCCGCCGCCAACCTGCGCAGCCAGCAATCCAATCTGGTGGGGCTGATCCTGCGAGACATCACCGACCCCTTCTATACCGAAGTGACCGCCGGGGTGAGCGAGGTGCTGGAGCAGCAGGGCTACCTGCTGTTTCTGACCCAGTGCGGCCACAGCCCGGAGCGGTTGCAGCAGAGCATCCAGTCCCTGTCGCGCCAAGGGGTGGCGGGCATCATTTTCAATCCGGTGCGCGGCGCGGCGGCCAAGACGCTGGAGACCCTGATCGACTCCGAGCTGCCGGTGGTGTGCGCCGCCCGTTCCTACTATCGTGATGACGTGGACTTTATCGGCCCCGACAACACCCACGCCGCCCAGCAGGCCACCACCTACCTTATCGAACAGGGCCACCGCCATATCGCCTACGTCGGCGGACGGGCCGACTCCCTCACCCGTGCCGAGCGTATCGGCGGCTACTGCGCCAGCCTGCTGCAATACGGCCTCCCCTTCAAACCGGAGTGGGTACTCGAATGCGAGCGCACCCAGCGCAGCGCAGCCGACACCATCGCCCAGCTGCTGCACCAGCACCCCAAGGTGACCGCCATTCTCTGCCACTACCCCGAGGTGGCCCTCGGCGGCATTTACGGGGTGGAGGCGAGCGGTCGCACCGTGGGCAAGGACAACTACATCGGCCAGCAGGTGGCCCTGCTCGGCTTTGACGACGTCGCGGAAGCGGAACTCACCACCCCTGCCCTCACCTTCGTCAGCTCACCGGCGCGGGAGATTGGCCGTCAGGCGGCAAGGCGACTGCTGACCCGGATGCAGCAGCCCGAGCTCGCCCCCAACCGCCATATCATCACCCCCAGCCTACAAAAGCGGGAGTCGGCCTGAGCTGGCTGGGCAGCCCGAGCTCGCCCCACCTGCCATATCATCACTGCTCACCAGCAAACCGCAGAAGCGGGAGTCGGCCTGAGCTGGCTGGACAAGCCTGCAGCAGCGCAAAACGTGAGGCTGCTCACTGCGCCGGCAAGGAGAGATTGAGAGCCAAGTGGAGAGGAATATGATGGGCACCTGCCTCACTTCACGAGCCAATGTATGAGCCACCCGCACGACCAGAACCCGCCGAGTGAAATCCATCGCTGTGACAAATGCAGGGAACGTACCCGCCATATCGTGGTGCTGGTCGCCCGCGATCACAGCCAGGACATCATGCCCAAGGATCCGCGCAAAGCCTTCTGGCAAGCCTTTACTTCCAGCAGCATCACCAACTGGGCGTTTGGTGAAACACTGGCCTACCAGACCACCCATGTAAAACATCTGATCTGCGAACGCTGCGGGGAGAAGTTTCTGGAGTATTGAGTGGCGGTAGCACCCGGCAAGAAATGAAGCTCTGCTTGCGCTCAGAGCGCCAAGCGGACAAATAACACCCACTTAATGAGCAATTTATTGATCTTTGGCAGGTTTTTGCCCGACGGCGGTTTTACCCTGCTCCTCTCTCGACTAATATGCTCCACTTGGCAACCACTCTTGCAGAGATAACCCTGTGCAGCCGTTTCGCCATCCACCACATCGCCGGATAACCGCAGCAGGCTGGAGGCTGTAATCCACGGGCGGTAGCGTGAATTTTTACCCCTATCTCTGTAATGTTATTGCTCAAAATATTGTCGCCAAAATACCATTTTTTATTTTCTCCAACCAGCATCTGTATGACTTCAATAACAACGATGTCTACCGAAAGGTTCATAGATAATTTAATACCATATCTTGTGTAAGATGATGAAGATTCTTAACCATTATGAAATTCAGATAATCAAACATAGATATAATACAATTGCAATTTATCAGTTGAAGTACTTTCGTGTTGCCAAATAATGCAATGAATCAAATACGCCCCAAAAACAACAGTAACAGAGAAATTATAGGAATAAAATGAGACCAAAACTAAATGTTATAAAACTTGGTGAGACCTATGGTGAAAATGAGATACAACACCTTGATGATTTTAAAGATTTTTATTATGATATTAACAGTTCAAAAGAGAAAATATTAAATCCTAAAAAATTTGTAGTAATCGGCAGGAAAGGTACAGGCAAAACACTCTTCGCGAACGTCGTATGTGCTACATACAAAAAAGAAAATAAAGTTTCCGCTGTAGAGTCATTAAAAGAATTTGTATTTCATGAATTGCGTCACTTTAATGGTGTAGATGTATCACCCACAAAATATGTACCTATATTTGAGTGGATGATTTATATAAACTTATCTAAAAATATTGTTAGTAATGAAAGTTACTTTAACCCTAGCAGGGTAGATGTATTGAATCGATTCTTACAATATTTTGGTCATGTAAGTGGCGATTTAAAAATAGAAAAAACCATAGAGATGACTAAGAAAGTTCACGGTGAGAAAACTTTAGGCATAAAATTATTTGACTTCGGGTTTGGACTAAAACAAACAGATGAGGAAACAGCAAAGGAAGGGATTAGAAGTTACTTAGAAAACCTAGAGAATCTAAAAAATTTCGTCATGCATACCTTACTGGAAGCAAATAGAGAAGTTATTGTCTTTTATGATGAGCTTGATGATAAATTTTCAGACACAAGAGATTTCAAAGATGGATTAATAAGTTTTATCAGTGCAATAGAAAAAGTTAACAACCTGTTTTTAAAGTACAAAATAAAATCAAAGGTTTGTGCAGTAATAAGAAATGATATAATCAAAAAACTCGTCTCACCAAATATAAACAGGGTTTTTGAAGACAATTCATTAACAATAAATTGGGAGGCATCAAACCCTAGAGAAACTGAACTGTTTGATATGCTTGCACACAAAATATCAATGTCGTCTAATTATTACAAGTCAAAAGACAGTTCATTAATATTTAAAGAAATCATGCCAACTCATATCGCTAATGAAAGCTTCAAAATTTATATTCTACATCGAACATTAGGGAGACCAAGAGATATAATAAGAATGCTTAATTTCATTCAGGATGACTATGGGGCCAATTTGGACCGTTTCGAATGTCATACATTTACCAACACATCAAAAAAATACTCATCATATTTATGGCGAGAAATAAAGTCTGAACTTGTTGGGCATGTTGACGATGAAAGATTAGATATTTATTTCAATTTTTTGTCATCAATTGGAAAACGTGGCTTCACTTACGAACTTGCGCTATCTAAAGCAAAAAATGTAAATCCTATATTCGAAAATGAAGCAACATTTAAAGGAATGCTAGAGAATCTGTTTGATGCTGGCGCAATAGCAAACATTTATAGGCGTGGAAGATCTGAAGGTGGTGACATTTATTACTGGTCATACAATGATGAAGACTTTAGAATAAATTATTCATTCAACTTTGAAATACATCCAGGGTTATGGGATGTATTGAAGATACCAAAACCTAAAAATCGATTTAACTAATTTTTTTACTAAGGACTAGAGATACAGTCTGTGTTATCTCATATGTTGGGCTTCGCGAGCTCAGCACCAACCAACCGAAACTGTAGATTGGTGCTGAACAACGTGAAGTCCACCGTTTACTACGTAATAGCAAACAGATGGCTCATGTTTTCTCACGTCATAATGTCTTCCCACCCAACATTCAGCCCGTAGGTTCGAATAGCGAAGCGTATTCGGACATTCGCGTCATCACCTCTACTTTCCAACCTCCAGATATCTTTTCCAAAAAAGAGAGCTCATAGATGAAACGAATTCTGATTATTGGCAACTCGGGATCGGGCAAAAGCTGGTTGGCGACTCGATTGGCTGAGCAGTTAACTATCCGCGAGGTCAATCTGGACACCATTGTCTGGCAGCCGGGCGGGTTTAACCAAAAACGGCCCCAGCATGAAATTGACCATGCCATTCAAACACTTGCTCAAGAACCCTCATGGGTGGTCGAAGGGGTATTTGGCGCCCTAGCCGAGCAACTGCTTGATGCCGCCGATACCCTGCTATTTCTGGATCTCGACTGGTCTGTATGCCGTGATTCACTACTATTGCGCGGTTCACAAAGCGCCAGGCAGCGCGATGCAATGGCAGCCGAAGAGAGCTTTCAACAACTGCTGGTGTGGGCATCGGAATATGGGCAACGAGCCAGCAAAAGCTCCCGCCAATTCCATCGCGAGCTGTTTGAACGATTCCCAAACGATAAGCGCCGTTTCACGACTCGCGCAGAGGTAAATAGCTATCTCGCTCAACTGGCCGCTCACAGCTAACGGGGTACTGGATGACGCAACACGAGCTGGCAAAGATGGGGAGCACGTAGGTTCGAATAGCGGAGCGTATTCGGACATCCGCGTAATCACCTCGACCTTCCAGACTCCACACTTTCTGTTACCAAATAAGCGGTGCAATTCACTTCGTTCATTGCACCCTACGGCACTTTTGATAGTAGCCTCACGAACGTCCGATTACGCTGCGCTAATCTACGGGCTAGCCTGCACCAGGTCGCCACTCCAGATAGTCCGGATTGGTGACAAAACCGATCCGTTCATAGAGGGGACGCCCCTCATTGCTGGCATGCAGCCACACCTTGCCCAGCTCACGTGCTTTGGCATAAGCAGTAATTGCATCGAGTAAGGCGGTGGCGAGCCCCTGCTGACGCCATTCCGGTAGGGTATACATGTTGAGCAGATACCCCTCGACCCCCGCCAGATTGCCGGGATAGGGTGGCCGCACGAACAGCGCCAGCGTCCCCGCCGCCACAATCTGCGGATCCCCCCCCTTCTTGGCGGCCTCGGCCAACCAGGAAAATGCGCTCTCGTCTCCCGCAGCCCGGGTAAAGTAATCAAAGGTCGCCTGCCACAAAGCCGGGTCTGCTTGCGGAGTCGCCAGCTCCCCTACTTCGCAAAAAAGCCTCATGCGCAATTCCACCAACGCGAGAATATCTGCACCCCTGGCCTGACGAATGATCATCGGTTGTTCCTTACTCTCTGTGATGGGGGTAACGTGGGCTACTATATATGACAAAGAGCGCCTTATGGCGCTCTTTGTCATTGGACAAATCACTGATAAATCAATGACTGCGACGTGTCAGCCAGTGATCCATGCTCAGCACACCGCCGCCCCAGATGGTCAGGGTCAGCAGCATCCATCCCCACAGCTGGTGATCGTAAAAGCCGCCTGGCCAGAGGGTCGGATAGGAGATCACCGCCATGATATTGAAGCCAAACAGCAGCAAGGCGGCCGGACGGGTAAAAAGCCCAGCCAGCAGGAAGAGCGGCAGTAGCAGCTCGGCGGCCGTCCCCAGATAGGCGGCCCACAACCAGGGCAGCAAAGGCACCTGATACTCGGATTCAAACAGATAGAGGGTTGAATCCCACGCCGTCAGCTTGAGCCAGCCTGAAGTGATAAAGACCGAGGCGACCCACAGCCGCGCCAACAACAGCACACCTGCACTGCTCCAGCGCGGCAAATCGCCACTCGAGCTGGCCAACGCCAGCCATTTGTTTCCCATCATGGCATCACCTCCATATCCACCAGCAGGCCAAGGGTTATCAGGCGGGTGAGATGTTCACTGGCCGCAGGGTCGGCCGCCAGCAGCTCGACCAGTGCCGTACCAGCGAGACAACCCTGTAGCAGCGCCCACTCACCCGCAGTCAGGGGCAAGGGTACGACCCGGCAATCCGGCTGTTTCTTCAATGCCAGCCAGACGGGGGCATCAAGCGCCTCCACCGCTTCACCACCGTGCAGCGCCATCTGCCACAGGGCCAGCACCGGATAATCGCTGGCAACCAGCAGCAGATCCGTGGCTGGCAACAGCCGCAGCCGCTCCCATTGTTGCGGCGATAATGCGGCCAGACACTCGGCTGGCCAGCAGCGTGATTCCAGCTGCAGCAGACTGGCACGCTCAAGCTGCCACTCGAACTGCGCCAGCGCCTCCAGCCAAGGCAATCCGGTAGTGGTTGGCAAGCGGGCAAGCCACGGGCCAAACCCGGCGCCATAGTGCATGACGCTCCCTTCCCTGAGCGGCTCGGCCAATACGAAGCCACGGGCCGCCGCTGCAAAAAAGTCATCCCCGACCATAGCCTTGACGGCGGGATAACTGCTCGCCAGCACCTCGCCAAGGCTCAGGATGAAGTGGTTGCGATAGACCTGCAGCACAGACTCGGCAGAAAAGAGCCGGGAGCTGATGTGAGGGGAAATGGCGTCAGGCGCCCCCAGCAGACCATCGGCAAAATGCTGTTGCAGCTGTGCCAGCTCAGCCATGGGCCACCTCCCGTGGCGCACTCATGGCGCGCGCCTCATCCAGAATGGCACTGGCCTTCGCCGCCTCTGCCAGCAAGACCGGCAGCGGCGGGATCTCGAGATCCCACTCAATCAGGGTGGGAATGGCCTGCTTGTGGCAGATCTGGCGATAGAGTTCCCAGACCGGCGCCACCACAGGGGCGCTGTGGGTATCGATATAGAGGGAGCCTTCCGGCAGCTGCTTCTCGGTATAACCGGCCAGATGGATCTCCCCGACGGTGGCGAGATCGATCGTCGCCAGATACTCATCGCAAGAGAAGCCGTGATTGAAGGCACTGACATAGAGATTGTTGAGGTCGAGCAGGATGCCGCACTCGCTGCGCTGCTGCAGTTCGGCGAGAAATTCCCATTCGCTCATCTCCCCGGCCAGTTGCAGATAGGAGGAAGGATTTTCAATCAGCATGCGGCAACCCAGGGTCTGTTGTACCTGCTGGATCTTGTCGCTCATGTTGCGCAGGGAGCCGCGGGTATAGGGCACCGGCAGCAGATCGTTGAAGTAACGTCCGCCAATGCTGCCCCAGCTGAGATGTTCGGAGATCCGTACCGGTTTGATCGCCGCGGCCAGTGTCACCAACTGTTGCAGATGATGCGGATCGAGCGGGTCGGCCGAACCGAGGGACATGCCAACGCCGTGCAAACTGACGGGGTAGTGCTGCGCCAGCTCGGTGAGCACCTGAAAACCGTGGCTGTGCCGTTCGAAGTAATTTTCACTGTGCACCTCCAGCCAACCGACTGCCGGCAGCGTTTGCCTGATCTCGTCGTAATGGGGAGTGCGTAATCCGATACCAATCAAAGGGTTCATCGCAAGACTCGCTTTCGCCAATCAGAGAAGATGCAGGGGACGGCCCGCTGGCCATCCCCTGCCCGATGTCTCTTACTTGGGTTGCAGCGAACCGCCGACCAGCTTCTCGCACAGCCCTTTGGGCATCACCACAAAGGCATCACCCTGAGCATCTTCCTTGGCAGTACCGGCGCAGGAGCTGCTCTTGGTCGCACAGTCATTCTTGCTGGCCTTGACCACGCCGTAGCACTTCTCCTTTTCATCGGCAGCCATGGCTGGTGCCGCGATAAATTGGGCGCCCAGCGCCAGCAGACCGGTCAGGGCGGAGGCGATAGCAGTGCTTTTTTTAACATTCATGTTCATGTTCCTTTTGATGTCGTTGGATGTTGCTGATATCCCCGATTTGTCGCAACCGGGTACCTGCAATAGAACCGGCAAACGGGGCGTTTCCTTTCAAAAAAAACACAAAAAAGAATTAAAAAGCTCAAAAAACATTTGTAAGCTGTTGATTTAAAATACCTATTATCCAGATAAACTTTTTCATTCCGACCACCAATTCATGAACAAGAAAAGCGCCATATGACGCATTTCATCCCGTTACTCTTCTTTACCGCCACCATCAAAAGAGGTGCTTCAGACATAAAAAAGCCCCGCCAACAGGCAGGGCCAAGTACAAGATGTGAACAATATCCGGCTAGCAAGATGGCTCAAATGTGGTGCGCCTGCTGGCCGCAGACAGATAAAAAAAGAGAGACCGCCGCAGCTGTCTCTCTTTTTTTTAAATAGCGTGAAGGGGATTTAGTAGAAGATCCGCTCGCCGCGTTCGCTCATTTTGAGCCACACCGGTTTGGTACTAGTTTTGTTCCAGATCCGGTGCAGATAACTGTAAAAGCGAGCGCGATCACTGCGAAACAGCATCACGGGGAAAGCCAGAGTCCCCACCAGCAGTACATAGATGCGACGAAGAATAATCTGAGTCAGGGAAAAGGGATGAAACATGATGCAACTCCTACTGGTAAGACCACTGAGTAAAGATTACTCCTCCCCATGTAGGATTACTACAGAAATGACCTCTTTTTTCATAAAAAAGGCGCTTTGATGGATTTTATGAAAACAATTTACGTCATTAACCAACAATTAACACATTTGCGAAAATCGTGCGCTTTGCCACAGTTATCACTGGAGAAACATGGTTAAGGGACACACAGATGAAACTGACAGAAGTAGCAATGCTGGCGCTGATGGCAGCCCTGAGCTGGACCCAACTGGAGGAGTGGCAACTCAATAGAGACGATGCCATCGTGCTGGCCGAACGGGGCGTGCCCACCGTCAGTCTGTGGCAATGCGGTGCACTGAAACAACAGATGGCAGATCTCAACCAACGCAATACCGAAGTGCAGTTTCAATATCGGGGGCAAAACATGACAGATGTGAGCCACTATCTAGAGCGGGAGTGGAAACAGGCAGGATGCGAACAACTGCTGGTTCAGCAAGGATACTGACCACGAGGAACCGATAAAGGATTTTATTACCAAGGAGAGGAACAACATGGAGGCACGTTCCGGAGTCGAACCGGACTAAACGGATTTGCAATCCGCTGCATAACCGCTTTGCTAACGCGCCATGCTGACAAGACTGATTGTCTTGAAAGTGATATCCATCGTTGGTGCGATGGAAAATTGGAGCGGGAAACGAGACTCGAACTCGCGACCCCGACCTTGGCAAGGTCGTGCTCTACCAACTGAGCTATTCCCGCTTTATTGCCGCGTGCCAGTTGCCTGACAACGAGGCGAATTATACGGATCACGAGCGCCAGCACAACCCTTTTTTGTCATTTTAAGCCCCCTGGCCAACTGTTTGCTCAGGGTTTAAACGGTTTGCTGTAAATTTCCTCACCCAGCTGTGACCAACCAAGCGAATTTGGGATAAAGTCATTGAAATGATTAGGCTTTAGTTCGAAACTTGAACGGCTTAATAACCGGATTCTCAATTGAAAATCACAAGATGAAATGGATCTTCAAGCTTCGTGGACTCAGGCCGCAGCTAATGCTGGCTTTTTTCATGTTGGGGATGGTGCCATTCCTGGTCATCACCCTCTTCTTCCTCTACAGCCACGGCAAGGACCTCACCACCCAGACCTCCAACCATCTGGTCTCGGTCCGTAATATCAAGAAGAGTCAGCTCGAGGATTATTTCAACAACCTCAAAGAGCAGATCATCAACTTCTCCCAACAGGATTTTGCCGGCAACAGTATCGGCCGCTTCTACGGTTTCACCGGCGCCTTCGAACAACTCGGCACCACACCACAGGAAGCCCGCTCCCGCGCCCAGGCCCGCTATCTGCCCGGCTCCTGGGATCAACTGCAAAAACCGGAACCCCAGGTGGAGATCGAGCCCTCCATCAGTGCCGTGATCCTGGCTGATGAAATGTATGGCCGGGTTCATCAGCGCTTTCATCGCGGCTATGCCGATATGGTGCGCAAGTCCAACTACAGCGACATCTTTCTGGTGGATCTCAATGGTGACGTGGTCTATTCCGTCACCAAGCACCCTAACTTTGCCACCAATCTGCTCTCCGGCCCCTATCAGGGCAGCGGCTTGGGCCAAACCTTTGCCAAGATCAAACGCCGCCTCGATGGTGGCCAAAAGCCACAGCAGATTTTCGAATTCACCGATTTTGGCCGCAATGAACTGACCGGCCAGATAGTGGCCTACATGGCGGCCCCGGTGATGCAGTACGACTATGTGCGCGGGGTGGTGATTTTCGAGCTGCTGCCAGACAAGCTCAACCAGATCATGGCGGAGCGGGAAGGACTGGGAGAAACCGGCGAGACCATTTTGATTGGCCCCGACAAACGAATGCGTGCCGATGCCTGGTTGGCGCCGGAGTTCAGCGTCGAGAACAGCTTCAACCCCAATTTCAGGCCATTACAAACCCCGCTGATCACCAAAACACTGTCGGGTGAGCAAGGGGTCGGACTGTTCAGGTCCTATCAGGATGACGAGGTGCTGGCCGCCTACACCCAGGTCAAGGTGTTCGACACCGAGTGGGCCTTTATCGCCGAGATCTCCACCCGGGAAGCCTATGCCCCGATCCGTCAGCTCGAAACCCTGGTGATCGTGCTGGGGGCGGGCTCGGTACTGCTGCTGATCCTCTTCTCCCGCTGGCTCTCCCACTCCATTACCGCACCGCTGCGCTCCCTGACTGCAGCTGCCGAACAGGTGGCTGACGGCGCGCTGGATCACCCCATCGCCATCGAGCGTACCGGCGATGACATCGACCGGCTGGCGGAAGCGTTTCGCCATATGCAGCGCTCGGTGAAGGATAAAATCGAACTGATCGAGCAGCAGACCCAGGAGTTGCAACAACAGGTCAAGCTGACCCACAAACAGAACCTCAGCCTGCAACAGGCCGACAAGCTCAAAGATGAACTGCTGGCCAACACCTCCCACGAGCTGCGCACCCCCATTCACGGCATCAAGGGAATGGCCGAGTCGATGCTCGCCAGCCAGCAGAGCCTCACGGAAGGGCAGCAAAAGCAGCTCGGCCTCATCATCAAGAGTGCCGACGGTCTGGCCCGTCTGGTGGACGATCTGCTCGACTACCACCAGATGCGTTACGGCCAGCTGGAGATCCATCCACAGCCAGTCTCATCCAAAGGGGTCATCCGGCTGGTGCTGGATCTCTGCCAGCATCTGGTACAGGCCAAACCCCTCACCCTGGTGGATATCAGCCCAGCCGAACTGCCGCCGGTACAGGCCGACGAACAGCGGCTCGAACAGGTGCTCTACAACCTGGTGGGCAACGCCATCAAGTACACACCGCAGGGCAAGGTGGTACTCAGTGCCATCGTTGAAAACAACTTCCTGCGTATCAAGGTGACCGACACCGGCATCGGCATCGCCCCGGATTATCTGGAACACATCTTCGAACCGCTGGTACAGATGAGCCCGGAGGTGAGCAAGCAAGGGGCTGGCCTTGGCCTCTCCATCACCCGCCAGCTGGTGCACCTGATGGGAGGCGAACTGTTTGTGGAGAGCGAGCCGAGCGTCGGCTCCACCTTCGCCTTTACCCTGCCGCTGGCCACCGGCAAAGCCGCCAATCTGACGCTCGACAGCCGCCAGATCGAGCATCAACTGGTGCGCCAGCAGCCGCTGATCCTGCCGGACTGGGAGAGCGACGATCTGCCCCCTCCCCCCGAAGGTGCACCGCTCATTCTGGTGGTGGATGACGAGCCCATCAACCTGCACATCCTGCGCCATCTGCTGCAGCCCTGCGGTTACCGCATCCTGCCCAGTAGCGACGGCCACGATGCACTTGCCAAACTGGCCGAGGAGCCGGTCGATCTCATTCTGCTCGATGTGATGATGCCGACCCTTTCCGGGTTTGATGTTTGCCGCCGCCTGCGCCAGCAGCACCCGAAAGAGATGCTGCCGGTGCTGCTGCTCACCGCCCTCAACCAGCCCAAGGATATCGAAGAGGGCTTTGGGGCCGGTGGCAACGATTATCTGGTCAAACCCTTCTGCAAGGAGGAGCTGTTTGCCCGGGTCAAGGCGCTGCTGGAGGCCAAGGCTGGCCGCGCTTCACTGGTGGAAAACCGGCTGCTGAAACAGGAGATCGAACATCGCCTCACCCTGCAGGATCGGCTGCATCAGGATCAGCAGCGGCTGCTGGCCCTGCTTGGCGAGGGGGCCGACCCGATGATCTTCATCGACGAGCAGGGCACAGTGCTGTTTGCCTCCCGGGTGTTGGCGCGCTTGCTGGGCCAGCAGCCGACAGCCATGGAGGGGCAACGCCTTGATGAGTGGCTGGCCACTCCGCTGCAACAGCAGTGGCCCAACCTGACCAGCGAGCGGGAACATAATCTGGAGTTTCTGGTGGCCGGGCAGAAAGACGTGCTCAATGCCCGCGCCCTGCCCATCTCACTGGGGGGACAGGCGGCCTTTGCCCTCACCCTGACCACCGAGCTGCGTCAGGATGAGAACCGGGTGATGGCGCTGGAAAATGCCCTCAAGAACCTCTCCCGTCAGGCCATCATCGAGGATGAGCAGCTGCTGGGCGAGTTGAGCCGCCTTGGTGGCGAGTTCCGCTCGCTGGCCGACGACCTCATTCGCCAGCAGGATGACGAGCCGCTGCGCCGTGCGCTGGTAGAGACCATGCAGCTCACCCTGGATGCCTGGCAGCAGGGGACTGGCAAAGGCAAACTGGTGCTGGCGGAGAAGAGCAAGCTGTGGCGGGTCTATATGGACAGATCCAGCCCGCAGACCCGCACCCTCGATAAATACCTGAGTCTGGATACCCTGCCAAAATCACCCCGCTGGAAGACAGTGGTGGCCACCACCGAGTACGTGCTGGGTCACTGCCCGCTCAATGACCACCAGCGCCAGCAACTGCAACACAGCGCCCAAACCCTGCGTCAACTCGCCAATCGCAAGGTGTGACCCTGTGCCCTAAACGGGCGCTGGGTCACAATTGGCAAGCCGGTTTCTTTTTGCGCAAAACAAAGCCTCGTAAAGCCCTGCAACAGCGAGCAGATCCAATTCACAAATTTGTCATCTACCGCTTTTTTGCTGCCACTTCTTACGCAAAGGCAAATAACATAAACCCATGATTTTAAACTGATAAAAATGGATTTTGACGAATTTGACGTAACCTCGTCGATTTTTACGGAAACAACGAAATCAATAGTTGTTGTTTTTCTGTTAAGTCTGGTTTGCTAAGGGCGTTGGAAAACAGAACGACAAAGGTTAGACACCTGACCAACACCGAGGGCCGACCTCCTCAGCATGCGACGTCGGTGCTCACACAAAACAAGGCGAATCCCTCAGGAATGCCAAAAAATAAGAAAGGAAAACATATGCTTGCCAAAGTATCCAAAATCTCTACCGCTGTAATGCTGGGAACCATGATGCTTGCCGGCGCTGCCAGCAACGTCATGGCCGCAGACAACAAAACCGTACTGACCATGGTCGCGCAACAAGAGACCGCCTGGGTTAAGAACTTCAACCCCTTCCTGCAAGCGGGCCTGCTGCACACTACCCGCCACTTCATCTATGAACCGCTGGTGATCTTCAACGATATGCAAGGGGGCAAACCCGTCTATCGTCTGGCCACCAACTATGCGTTCAGCGATGACCTGAAATCCGTCACCTTCGATCTGCGTGATGGCGTGAAGTGGTCCGACGGCGAAGCCTTTGATGCCGATGACATCATCTTCTCCTTCAATCTGGTCAAGGCCAACAAGGCGCTGGATGAGCGCTCAATCTGGACCCAGATTAAGAGCGTCGAGAAGCTGGCCCCCAACAAGGTCAAGTTCGACCTGACCGAGATCAACACCAACGTGGTGAATGATCTGGTGCTGGTGCCTATCGTGCCGGAGCATCAGTGGAAATCGGTGAAAGACCCGGTTGCCTTCACCAACGACAAGCCGGTCGGTACCGGCCCATTTACCGAAGTGGACAACTTCTCCGCCCAGCTCTATACCCAGTGCCGCAACCCGCATTATTGGGATAACGCCAACCTGGCCATCGACTGCCTGCGCATGCCGCAAATGGCCACCAACGACCAGGTGCTGGCAGCGGTCATGAAGGGTGACATCGACTGGTTCGGCTCCTTCGTACCGGATATCGAGCGCCTCTATGTCGGCAACGATCCGAAGAACAACAAATACTGGTTCCCGGCCTCCGGCACAGTCGCCTTCAACGTCAACTTCCAGACCAAGAACCCGGGCAACAACGAAGCCTTCAACGACATCAACTTCCGTCGCGCCTTCTCCATGGCGATGGACCGCCAGTCCATGGTGGATATCGCGGGCTACGGCTACCCCACCGTCAACGAATACCCGTCAGGTCTGGGCAAAGCCTTCGACTCCTGGAACAACCCGGAAGTGGACAAGAAGTACGGCAAGTACAACAAGTTCGATCTGGAAGCCGCCAAGGCCATGCTGAAAGAGGCCGGTTACAAGGATTGTGACGGCGACAAGTTCCTCGACACCCCGAGCTGCAAAAAGATCGAGTTCAAGGTACTGGTTCCGAACGGCTGGACTGACTGGGTCAACACAGTACAGATCGGCGTAGAAGGGCTGCAGGCACTGGGTCTGAACGCCAAGACCTCCACCCCGGAAGCAACCGTCTGGACCGAGAACCTGATCACTGGTGACTTTGACGTGGCGCTGCAGGGCTACTTTGCCGGTGCCAACCCGCACAAGTACTTCGAGACCGCGTTCCACTCCCGCAACATGGGTGACCGTGGCAACCGCTTCGCCGCGCCCCGTTTCAAGGATCCGGCCCTCGACCAACTGATCGATGACTTTACCCAGACCGCCGATGCGGCCAAGCAGAAGGAGATCATGTTCGCCATCCAGGATCGTGTTGGTGCCAACCAGACCATCATTCCGGTCTTCAACAACCCGACCTGGTATGAGTACAGCACCAAGCGCTTCAACGGCTGGTTCAGTGCTGATAACCCGGTAGCCAAACCTCAGCTCCACCCGGACACCCCTGAGCGTCTGCTGCACGTGTTGTCCCTCAAGCCAAACAGCTAAACAATCCCGGCCCCCTGCGGGGGGCCATCTTCCCCGTTAATCCCCTTCTTGCCCGGCTCTGCCGGGGTTGGGGTAGCTATACCCGACGCGGGGCAGGCTTGCAGTAAAAGGTACTATCATGGGATTCATACTGAGACGCTTTTCCTTCTACCTGGTTGCCTTTCTGGTAGCCGCCACCATCAACTTCCTATTACCCCGAGCCATGCCTGGGGATCCTGTCTCCGTGATGTTTGCCCGCGCTGGCGCCATGATGGAACCCGCCGCCCTGGAAGCCCTCAAAGCCACCTTCGGTTTTGTTGACGGCCCCATCGGCACCCAATTTCTCACCTATGTGAAGAGCGTCTTCACCTGGGATCTCGGCACCTCGGTGCGTTTCTACCCGCAGCAGGTCTCTGACGTGCTGGGCCGTGCCATTGGCTGGACCCTGTTTCTGGTCGGCACCTCCACCATTCTGAGCTTCTCCATCGGTTCCATCGTCGGCATCTTCGCCGCCTGGTATCGCGGTGGCCGGATGGACAGCATTCTCTCCCCGCTCACTCTGGTGATGCAGGCCATTCCGCCGGTGGTGGTCTCCCTGCTCGCCCTGTTCCTGTTCGGGGTCAGCCTGGAGTGGCTGCCCATCGGCTACGCCTACAGCCCGGAAATCCCGGCTGACTGGGGCTGGGAGCACATCAAGAGCATCATGACCCACGCCATCATGCCGGTGCTGACCCTGGCCATCGTGCAGGTGGGGGGCTTCCTCATCACCATGCGCAACAACATGATCAACCTGCTCGGTGAGGATTACATCACCATGGCCAAGGCCAAGGGGCTCTCCAGCAACCGGGTGATCTTCAACTACGGCGCCCGTAACGCCATTCTGCCCAGCGTCACAGCGCTCTCCATGGCGCTCGGTTTCGTCATCGGTGGCTCCCTCATCACCGAGGTGATTTTCAACTACCCGGGGCTGGGACTGACCCTCTATCAGGGCATTCTGGCGCGCGACTACCCGCTGATTCAGGGGCAGCTGCTCATCATGACCATCACCATGCTCACCTTTAACTTCCTGGCCGACGTGCTCTACGTCTTCCTGGATCCCCGTCTGCGTTCAGGAGGCAAATAAGATGCGTATGCCGACTATTCTGAAAATCTTGTTGGGTAACCGCAAAGCCGCCTGTGGCCTCGCCATAGTAGTAGCCTTCGTGTTGATGGCCCTCTTTGCCCCCATTCTGGCCAGCAACGAGCCTACCAAACGGGTGGCTCGCCCGCACCAGCCGCCCAGTACCGAGTTCGTGATGGGATCCACCCGCATGGGCCACGATATCTGGGCCCAGTTCACCAACGGCGCACGGGTCTCGCTGCTGGTTGGCTTCAGTGCCGGTATCCTGGTCTGCACCCTGGCGGTGGCGATTGGCATCACTGCCGGTTACTTCGGCGGCATGATCGATGAGTGCCTCACCTTTTTGATGAACGTGGTGCTGGTGATCCCCAACCTCCCCTTGCTACTGGTGCTGGCGAGCTTTATCGGGGAGGCGTCACCGACGGTGATTGCCGTGATAATAGGGTTGACCTCGTGGGCCTATGGCGCGCGGGTCATCCGTGCCCAGACCCTGGCCCTGCGGGAAAAAGAGTTCGTCATCGCCGCCGAAGTGCTGGGCGAACCGGCCTGGCGCATCATTCTGGTGGAGATCCTGCCTAACCTCATCTCCATCATCGGGGTCAGCTTTATCGGCTCGATCATTTACGCCATCGTCACCGAAGCGACCCTGGAATTCCTTGGTCTTGGCGACCCGACCGTAGTGAGCTGGGGCATCATGCTCTACAACGCCCAGACCTCCAGTGCCATCCTGATCGGCGCCTGGTGGGAGATCCTGGCCCCCTGCTTCGCCATCGCCACCCTGGGGGCTGGCCTCGCCCTGCTCAACTTTGCCATCGACGAGATCGCCAACCCGCAGCTGCGCTCCCACAAAGGGCTCAACCGCTGGAAGAAACTGGCCGCTCCGGTCGCAACACCACTCTCTGCCGCACAGGAGAAGACAGCATGAACAAGCATCCCCTGCTGTCAGTACGCAATCTTTGCGTCGACTACATCACCGAAAATGGCGACGTGCGCGCCGTCAACTCGGTGAGCTTCGATATCAGACAGGGTGAGATCTTCGGTCTCGCCGGTGAGTCGGGCTGTGGCAAATCCACCGTCGCCTTCTCGGTGGCCCGGCTGCACAAGCCGCCCGCTTACATCAGCGGTGGCGAGATCCTGTTCAAGGGGGAGAACATCCTCCACTACAACGAGGAGCGGCTGCGCTCCTACCGCTGGCAACAGGTGTCGGTGGTGTTCCAGTCCGCCATGAACGCCTTGAACCCGGTGCTGCGGATGGAGGAGCAGTTCTGCGACGTGCTGTTGGCCCACAACCCCGGCATGACCCGCTACGAGGCCATTAAACGCGCTCAGGAGTTGTTGACCATCGTCGACATCCATCCGAGCCGGCTCAAGGATTACCCACACCAGTTCTCCGGCGGCATGCGCCAGCGGCTGGTGATCGCCATCGCCATGGCGCTCAACCCAGAGCTCTTGATCATGGACGAGCCGACCACGGCGCTGGATGTGGTGGTGCAGCGGGAGATCCTGCAGAAGGTCTATGCCCTGAAAGAGAAGTTCAACTTCTCCATTCTGTTCATCACCCACGACCTCTCCTTGATGGTGGAGTTCTGCGATCGCATCGGCATCATGTATGCGGGTGAACTGATTGAGGTGGCCCCCTCCAAGGCGATCCTGACCGCGCCGCTACACCCCTATACCAAAGGGCTCGGCAACTCCTTCCCGCCCCTGCACGGCCCGAAAACCGTGCTGGAAGGGATCCCCGGCACCCCGCTCAATCTGCTGGAGGTGCCGGTCGGCTGCCGCTTTCAAGCCCGCTGCAACAAGGTGCACGATCGCTGCCGTCAGGAGTACACCCAATTGGCCGAGATCCGCCCCGGCCAACAGACCGCCTGCCACCTCTATGAAGAGCAGGGGCTGCAACAAGATTCCGTGATCTATCTGGACAAGGCCGCTGGCTGTTAAGGATGTCTGTCATGCAAATCGCCAAAACCGATGCACCCATCATCGAAGTCCAGCACCTCTACAAGGACTTCCCCATCAACTCCAATGCCATCAAGAGTGGCAAGATGCGGGCACTGTCCGACATCACCTTCAACCTGCACCGGGGCCGCGCCCTGGCGGTGGTCGGGGAGTCGGGCTCCGGCAAGAGCACCATCGCCAAGATCATCGCCAAGATGTACAAACTCAGTGCCGGGCGCATTCTCTATCGCGGCCACGATCTGGAGGAGTTCAACAAGGGCACCGCCCTGCTGGACTATCGCCAGAGCGTGCAGATGGTGTGGCAAGATCCGTTCGGTTCGCTCAACCCGACCCATACCATCTATCACCACATCGCCCGTCCCCTGCTGCTGCACAGCAAGGTGATCGATAAAAAAGATCTGCCGGAGATGGTTTACACCCTGCTGGAGAAGGTGGGGTTGACCCCCGCCAAGGCGACTGCGGCCAAATATCCGCACCAGCTCTCTGGCGGCCAGCGCCAGCGGGTCAACATCGCCCGCAATCTGGCGGTGGAGGCGGAAGTGGTGCTGGCGGACGAGCCCACCTCCATGCTCGACGTCTCCATTCGCATCGGCATCCTCAACCTGATGGAGCAGATGAAGAACGAGCTGGGGGTCTCCATGCTCTACATCACCCACGACATCGCCACCGCCCGCTATGTGGCGGAAGATCTGGCGGTGATGTATGTGGGGCACATGGTGGAGTGGGGCGAGGTGGACGAGATCCTGCACCATCCGCAGCATCCCTACACCCAGCTGCTCATCTCGGCGGTGCCCGATCCCGAGAAGAGCATCCATGCCGAGCTGGAGGGTGGCCGCAGGGGGGAGATCCCGCTCTGGACGCCGGAGTCCTGCGGCTGCCCGTTTGCCGGGCGCTGCAATCAGGCGATGCCCCGCTGCAAGGAGACGCAGCCTGCTATCACCAAGCTTGCCGACAACCACTTCGTGCGCTGCTACCTCTACGAGTGATGGTGAGCCTTATACCGGCCGGACAGCCCTGTCCGGCCATGCCTCGATACGGGGTAGCCACAGCCCCGTTATGTGCCTCACCGTTCGCCGGTGAACCACAGGAGTAATACCTTGATGGAACTCTTGATCAATCAAGTGGGCTACGAGTGCGACGGGCACAAGGTCGCCCTGCTGCAAACTTCCCACGCCCATGATCTCGGCGGCTATGTCAGGCTGCTGCGCCAGGATGATGGCCAGATCCTGTTTGAAACCCCACTGCAAGCGGCTGGCAGCGTCCCCGGCTGGCAGGGGCGCGCTTATTGGCGCGCCGACTTCTCCGCCTTCAAGGAGCCCGGCCACTATCGGCTGGAGGCGATCACAGCCCCCATAGGCGCAGCCGCTACGGAGCAGCGCATTGTCCGATCTACCAGCTTCGCCATCGGCCAGGATCTGCTGGCCAGTCGCTGCCTCTCCGACGTCATTCACTACTTCAAGGGCCAGCGCGCCAGCGGCACCTTCGATCGGGCCGACCGCAGCGCCCGCCTGTTTGGCACCGATCAGCACAAAGATGTACGCGGCGGCTGGTTCGATGCCAGCGGCGACATGAGCAAATACCTGAGCCACCTCTCCTACGCCAACTACCTCAATCCCCAGCAGACCCCCATGGTGGTGTGGGCCCTGCTCAAATGCCGGGAACTGCTGGCTCCGCGCCGCGATATCGACGGGGTGAACCTCTGCAAACGGCTCAATGACGAGGCGCTGCATGGCGCCGATTTCCTCTGCCGGATGCAGGATGAGTCGGGCTTCTTCTTCATGACCCTGTTCGACAAGTGGAGCAAGGACCCCGCCCAACGCGAGCTGTGCGCCTATGCCACCCAGCAGGGGATCAAGTCTGCCAACTGGCAGGCCGGTTTCCGCCAAGGGGGCGGCATGGCCATCGCCGCGCTGGCCCGCGCCGCCCGCGAGAGCGTCAGCGGCGACTTCGATGCCAGCCGCTACGCCGAAGCGGCCAAACGCGGCTACCAGCACCTGCGTGAGCATAACCTCACCTATCTGGATGACGGATGCGAGAACATCATCGACGACTACTGCACCCTGTTGGCGGCGGTGGAGCTGACCCGCACCTTCGGCGCCGAGTGGCTGGTCGAGGCGAGAGCCCGCGCCAGCAAGCTCTGCGCCCGCCAGCGCATTCATCCGGAGCTGGGTCACTACTGGTCGGCCAACGAAGATGGCTCGCGCCCCTACTACCATGCCGCCGAGGCGGGTCTGCCGGTGCTGGCGCTGCTGGAATATTTAGACGTGGAGCCGGATCAGGAGCACAAGGCCCGGGTACAAACCGTGGTGGAGCAGGCGCTGGCCGCCGAGCTGGCGCTGTGCGCCCGCGCAGGCAACCCCTTCTCCCTCGCCCGCCAATATGTCAAAGGGGTCGATGAAGCGCCGCGCGTCAGCTTCTTTATCCCCCATAACAACGAATCCGGATACTGGTGGCAGGGGGAGAACGCCCGCCTCGCGTCGCTGGCGACCATGGCCTTTGCCGCCGCTCACCACTTCCCCCGCCAGAGCCAGCCGCTGAACACTTATGGCCAGCGCCAGCTCGACTGGATCCTCGGGCAAAACCCGTTCAACGCCTGCATGCTGGCGGGCCACGGCATCAACAACCCCGCCTATACCGCCGGTTATCCCAATGCGCAGGGGGGCATCTGCAACGGCATCACCTCAGGGTTTGATGACGAAAATGAGGTGGCCTTTATCCCGCAGGAGTACAAGGATCGGCTGGATCAGAACTGGCGCTGGGGCGAGCAGTGGATCCCCCACGCAGCCTGGTTTGCTCTGGCCATCAGCTGGCAAAGTGCCCTGAGTGACCGAAATGAGCAGGGAGGTCGCCATGATTGAGTTCTGGGTCGGGGTCGATGGCGGGGGCACCCACACCCGCGCCCGCATTCGGGATCGGGCGGGCAAGCTGCTCGGCGAGGGGCGCTCGGCAGGCTCCAATCTGGAGCTGGGTATTGCCCATGCCCACGCCAATGTGCTGGCCGCCATCGCCAGCGCCCGGATCACTGCCGGGCTCGGAATAGAGTGCGAACAACAGATGGGGGTCGGGCTGGCGCTCGCCTCCGCCGAGCTGGCCGACTGCTACCACGCCATGCTCGCCATGCCCTTCCCCTTTGCCAGCGTCAAGCTCACCTCCGATGCCTTCGGTGCCTGCCTCGGCGCCTTTGGTGGCCGTGAAGGAGCCATTCTGATCGCCGGTACCGGTTCGGCGGGGCTGGTCTATCAGGAGGGGCAGATCCGCACCTGCTCCGGCCGCGGCTTCCCTATTTCAGACATAGGTAGCGGCGCCTGGCTGGGGCTGCGCGCCATTCAGCAATCCCTGCTCTGCCACGACGGCATTCTGCCCCCCAGCACCCTGGCGGTGCGGCTGCTTGATCGCTTCAAGCGGGATCAAACGGAAGTGGTGCGCTGGGCCGCCCGCGCCATTCCGGCGGACTATGGCCACTTTGCCCCCTGGGTGTTCGATGCCGCCAGTGATGGTGACGAGCTCGCCAACCAGCTGCTGGACGAAACCTGCGAACAACTGCGGATCCTGCTGGAGGGGATGACCCAGCTCGGTGCCAGACAAATCGCCCTGCTGGGGGGAATTGGCACCCGCCTCGCTCCCCGTCTCGGCCAGCTCAACCTGATCCCCCCCCAGGCAGATGCGCTCGATGGTGCCATCCTGTTTGCCCAATCAGAGGATTTTCCATGTCTACACCCCTGATCCACACCCAGGTCGCCCGACGTGACGGCGAGGATGTCTGGTTCACCTTCACCTTGTCCAGCTTGCCGGGCACCCGGTGGAAGCTGCACTTCTGTCTGGCCCGCCATATCGACCCCGACTCCTTGCAAGGGGGCGAGCTGGAGCGCCAGAGCGGCAGCTACAAGGTGATTGTCCCGAACGCTGGCAGCTGCGATCTGCGCTTTTGCTGCCGCCAGACCCCCATCAAGAAGCTCTCCGACATGCCGCAGGGGTTCTTCCTCAGCCTGCCGGAGGCCACCACCGGCGCCCAGCTGCTGCCGGTGACGCTGGCGGCGCAGGATCTCGCACTGGATAATCCGGTCAGCCACAAACCGGACCTGCCCGAGGTAGACCCCCAGTGCGACGAACCTCTCTACGGCATAGTGCCGCAACCGGCCCATCTGGTACTGCTGGAGGGGAACTTCCGGCTGGCCGAGCGGGCCCATGTCAGCGCTCCTCACGATGTGCCGCGACTGCTGGCCCACTTCAACGAGCTGACGTCACTGGCGCTGGAGCAGGATCATGACGCCGAAATCCGGCTGACCGAGGCCAAACTGGCCCCCGAAGCCTACCAGCTCACCATCACGCCGCAGGAGGTGGTGATTGCCGCCGCTGACGAAGCGGGCTGGCGCCACGGGCTGGTGACTCTGGCCCAGTGGTATCTGCAACATGGGGAGAGCCTGCCCTGCGTCACGCTGGAGGATGCCCCGCGCTTTGGCTTTCGCGGCATTTTTCTCGACTGCGCCCGCCACTTCCACACCCCTGCAACCATCAAGCGCCTGCTCAAACTGATGAGCCTCTACAAGTTCAACCGCTTCCACTGGCACCTGACCGATGACGAGGGGTGGCGGATCGAGATCAAGGCCTTCCCGGCGCTGACCGACGTGGGCGCCTGGCGCGGCCACGATCTGGCGATTGCCCCCCAGCTTAGCGGCGGCGCCGAACCCTATGGCGGCTACTACACCCAGAGCGAGGTAAAGGAGCTGGTGAGCTATGCCGGTGAGCTCGGCATCACCGTCATTCCCGAGATCGACATTCCGGGCCACTGCCACGCCGCCATCAAGGCGCTGCCCGAGCTGCTGGTGGAGGCGGCGGATCACTCCCGCTACCTCTCGGTCCAGCATTTCGATGACAACGTGCTCAACCCCGCCCTGCCCGGCACCTACCGCTTTCTGGAGGCGGTGCTGGAGGAGGTGTGCGAGCTCTTCCCCGGCCCGCAGATCCACATGGGGGGTGACGAGGTGCCGACCGGGGTCTGGACCGACAGCCCCGCCTGCCAGCAGCTGATGGCCGAACAGGGTTACTCCGACTGCCGCGAGCTGCAGGGTCATCTGCTGCGCCACTGCCAGCGTTATCTGGCCGACAAGGGCAAGCGGATGATCGGCTGGGAGGAGATCCTGCATGGCGACAAGGTGAGCCGCAACGCCGCCGTCTGTGCCTGGACCAGCTTCCAGGCGGGACTGGACGCTGCCGCGGCCGGTTATCCGGTGGTGATGGCGCCCGCCCAGTCCCTCTATCTGGATCTGGCCTGGAGCCAGGACATTCATGAACCCGGCCTCTACTGGGCGGGGACCCTCAATCTGGAGCAGGTCTATGCGTGCGATCCTGCGCCAGCCGATTTCCATGCCAACGATAACATCCTCGGGGTGTTGAGCCCCTTGTGGTCAGAATTGATCACCTCTCGTGATCGTCTCGACTACATGTTGTTCCCGCGCATGCTGGCCACGGCCGAGGTGGCCTGGAGCGATCCTGCCCACAAGGGCTGGGATCACTTCGCCGCTCGCCTGCCGGGCCAGCTGCAGATCCTCGATCAGTTGCAGGTGCGCTACCGGATGCCACAGAGGTAATGTTGTCTCTATTTTGGCGGCCGCTTGGCCGCCTTTTTTCATTTCAGCCCCCGCCAGCCCCTGATGTCCGATATTCCGCCCCCTCCCCGCACTCTTGCTCCCGGCCCCGCCAAGAGGCCACAATGGCCCATCCGTACCACCGTAATAACAGGCATCCATGTTTCACCCCTCCCATGAAAAAGTGGCAAGAATCGAGGCGATCATCGCCCTGATCCCGGCGGGCAAGGTGGTCAGTTATGGTCAGGTGGCCGATCTGGCCGGGCTGCCCGGACGGGCAAGACTGGTGGGCAAGGTATTGCGGGAAACCGACAAGGTACTGCCGTGGCATCGGGTATTGGGCGCCGCGGGCACTATCTCGTTACCCAAAGGGTCACAAGGCTTTGCCGAGCAGATGGGACGATTGCAACAAGAGGGGGTGCCGGTGATCGGCGGGCGGGTCAGAATGAAGGAGTGGCAATGGCAGCCCGACTTGGCCGAGCTGCTTTTTCTACTGCCGTTTTGAGAGGGTCACTGCCGGATCACTCCAGTGGCGCCAGGATCTCGTCGCTGCGCACCTGCACCGGTATGGTCTCGTCCTCGCGCTGCAGCAGCACCAGCAGGCTCTGCCGGTCCACCTCCAGCACATAGGCTGCACCTTCCCGGGTCATGCAGCTCATGCCCGGCCGGATCTCGTTAATCTCCATCTCAACCTCCTTGTGTACTTCGCGATTGACGACAGCTGCACTCCTTGCAGCTGTCTCAGTATACCGCTATCCATAAGCAAAGAGGCCCCTTGTCGGGGCCTCTTTTCATCACGCTTTCTTCGGCTTGGGCAAGCTCTGTTGCCAGGTGCCGTTGTCGTAGTGAGCGGTCCAGCCAGTCGCCTTGCCGTTAACCTCGCTCATCACGTACTGCTCCTTGGTCTTGCGACTGAAGCGCACGATGGCGGGGTTGCCATCCGGATCGGTGAGCGGGGCACCGGCCAGATACTTGTGCTTGGCCGAGATGCGATCCTTGAAGCGTTGCAGCTCCTCCACCAGCGGCGCGCGGGTCTCGCGGGATTTGGGGAAGTTGCTGGCAGCCAGGAACAGACCGGCCGCACCGTCACGCAGCACGAAGTAAGCATCGGACTGGGTGCACTTGAGCTCAGGCAGCGGCACCGGATCCTCCTTCGGCGGTGCAATATCACCGTTTTTCAGGATCTTGCGGGTGTTCTTGCAGGTCTCGTTGGTGCAACCCATGTACTTGCCGAAACGGCCGTTCTTGAGCTGCATCTCGCTACCGCAACGGTCGCAGTCGATGCTCGGCCCTTCGTAGCCCTTGAGCTTGAACTGGCCTTTTTCGATTTCGTAGCCATCGCAGTCAGGGTTGCGACCACAGACGTGCAGCTTGCGGCTGTCATCGATGATGTAGGCATCCATCGCGGTACCGCAGACTTCGCAGCGGTGCTTGGCGCGCAGCGCTTCGGTTTCGGCCTCATCCCCGTCGGTGGTGGAGACAAACTCGTCCGCAGAGACCAGGTTGATGGTCTTCTTGCAACGCTCTTTCGGCGGCAGGGCATAACCGGAGCAGCCGAGGAACACGCCGGTAGTGGCGGTACGGATCCCCATCTTGCGGCTGCAATCCGGGCAATCTATATCGGTCATCACCATCTGGTTGGCACGCATGCCGCCCTCTTCTGATGGCTTGTCCGCTTTTTCCAGCTCTTGGGTAAACTCGGCGTAGAAGCTGTCCAGCACCTGCTTCCACTCCAGGCTCCCTTCGGCAACGCCATCGAGCTTGTCTTCCATCTTGGCGGTAAACTCGTAGTTCATCAGCTCGACGAAGTTTTCCACCAGACGATCGGTGACAATTTCACCCATCTTCTCGGCGAAGAAACGGCGGCTCTCGACCCGCACATAACCACGATCGACGATGGTGGAGATGATGGAGGCGTAAGTGGAAGGACGGCCGATGCCACGTTTTTCCAGCTCGCGAACCAGCGCAGCTTCGGTAAAGCGTGCAGGCGGCTTGGTGAAGTGCTGGCGCGGATCCAGCTTGACCAGTTTCAACACCTCGCCCACGGTCACCGCAGGCAGCTGGCTGTCATCGCCTTTGCGACCCATCGGCGGCAGCGCCTTGGTCCAACCAGCGAAGCGCAAGATACGGCCACGGGCCTTGAGCTCGAACTCACCGGCCTTGACGGTCAGGGTAGAGGAGTCGTACTGGGCCGGGGTCATTTGGCAGGCGACAAACTGACGCCAGATGAGATCGTATAGACGCATGGCATCCGGTTCCATCCCTTCCAGCATTTCGGCCGTGACCAGCACGCTGGAGGGACGGATCGCCTCGTGCGCTTCCTGGGCTCCCGCCTTGGCACCATAGAGCAGCGGTTCAGCGGGCAGATAGGCTGCGCCATACTGCTCGCCGATATATTCACGCAGCGCTTCGACCGCCTCTTTGCTGAGGTTGGTGGAGTCAGTACGCATGTAGGTGATGTAACCCGCCTCATAGAGACGCTGGGCCATCATCATGGTCTTCTTCACCCCGAAGCTCAGGCGGGTAGAGGCAGCCTGCTGCAAGGTGGAGGTAATGAACGGCGCGGACGGCTTGGAACCGGTCGGCTTGTCTTCCCGGTTCACTACCTTGTAATCGACCCCTTCCAGGGCAGCCACGGCGGCGAAGGTTTCAGCCTGGGTCACCGGCTTGAAGTCGGCACCATTGCGGCTGACCACATCCATACGCAGGGCAGACTGCTCACCGGTCAGCAGGTCGGCATTGAGATCCCAAAACTCGACCGGTACGAACGCCTTGATTTCACGCTCTTTATCGACGATGAGGCGCACCGCTACGGACTGCACCCGACCCGCAGACAGACCGCGGGCCAGCTTCTTCCACAACAGCGGAGAGACCAT
Organism: Aeromonas sp. EERV15; assembly: GCF_900079845.1. Taxonomy (NCBI): domain Bacteria; kingdom Pseudomonadati; phylum Pseudomonadota; class Gammaproteobacteria; order Aeromonadales; family Aeromonadaceae; genus Aeromonas; species Aeromonas sp. EERV15. The sequence continues at coordinate 295,618 of NZ_FKKY02000002.1, forward strand.
GTAACCCACCACCCGATCGAGGAAACGACGGGCCTGCTGGGCATTGACTCGGTGGATGTTCAGCTCGGATGGCTGAGCAAACGCCTCCTGGATGGCGCTCTTGGTGATCTCGTTGAACACCACCCGCTTGTAGCGGCTGTCGTCACCCCCGATGATCTCGCGCAGGTGCCAGGCGATCGCCTCTCCTTCTCTATCCAAGTCGGTTGCGAGATAGATGATGTCAGCTTTTTCAGCCAACGCTTGCAACTCGCTGACCACCTTCTCCTTGCCGGGCAAAATCTGGTAGTTAGCCTGCCAGCCAGCGGTCGGATTGATACCCATCCGGGCGAACAGAGCCTTGCGATCCTTGGCAGCCTTCTCGGTTTCGCTCAACTTGATGCCGCGAATGACAGGTTTCTTGGGCTCGGTGCTGGCGCTGCCACTGGTGGGCAGATCGCGAACATGACCGACGCTGGATTTCACCACGTAGTCCTTGCCCAGATATTTGTTGATCGTCTTGGCCTTGGCCGGAGACTCCACTATGACCAGTGATTTGCCCATGCTGTAACTATTATCCTCATTGCACCCGACGGGGTTGGTGTGCGGTTTTGTGGGGCTGTATAAGAGATTTGGCGCGAAAAAGCAATCTTGTGAGCAAATTTGCCTGACCAGCCCGAACCGCATTACATCTTTTATTGCGTCTTTATTTATTAATGCGAAGGCTGCGGGCCAGACGCAACCGCTTTTTCATTTTTCTGCCATACCGCCCCTCTTTTTATATCTGAAACGACATAAAAGCGGCCGCTAGTTACCGGCTTGTTACAAAAAAATAAAATCTCCTTATAATGGCCCAACCCCGGCGCAGCACGCGCGGAAGGAACCGCAACCTCTCATAAAAATCGAAAAGGATGTACTCAATGAAGCACTTCGAGGTCAATTTCGACGGTCTGGTCGGCCCGACCCATAACTACGCCGGTCTCTCTTACGGCAACGTTGCCTCCCAGAGCAATGCCCAGGAAGCCTCCAATCCGAAAGAGGCCGCCAAACAGGGGCTGCGCAAGATGAAGGCGCTGACCGACCTTGGCATGACCCAGGGGATACTGGCACCGCAGGAGCGCCCCGATCTGGCCACCTTGCGCCGACTCGGCTTCACCGGCAACGATGCCTGGGTGCTGGAGCAGGCCGCCAAACAGGCACCCGCCGTACTGGCCGCCTGCTATTCGGCCTCCAGCATGTGGACCGCCAACGCCGCCACTGTCTCCCCCAGTGCCGATACCCGGGATGGCCGCATTCACTTCACCCCTGCCAACCTGACCAACAAGTTTCACCGCTCCCTCGAGCCGGATGTCACCGGCCGGATCCTGCGCGCGGTGTTCAACAACGATCGCCACTTCAGCCACCACCTCCATCTGCCGGAAAATGATCATTTCGGCGACGAGGGGGCAGCCAACCACACCCGGCTCTGCCGCGCCTATGGCGAAGCGGGGGTCGAGCTGTTCGTCTATGGCCGCAGCGCCTTCGACCACTCCCGCCCGGCGCCAAAGCGCTACCCAGCTCGCCAGACCCTGGAAGCGAGCCAGGCTATCGCCCGCCTGCATGGCCTCGGCGAGGAGAGCGTGGTGTTTATCCAGCAAAACCCGGAGGTGATCGATCAGGGAGTGTTCCATAACGATGTGATCGCGGTGGGCAACCAGAACGTGCTGTTCTTCCACCAACAAGCATTCCTCAACACCGAGGCGGTGCTGGCCGAGATCAACGGCAAGTTTGGCGAAGGAGAGCTGCACTTTATCGAAGTACCGACCGCCGAGGTCTCGGTGCTGGATGCGGTGAAATCCTACCTGTTCAACACCCAGATCCTCACCCTGGCCAATGGCGAGATGGCGATCATTGCCCCCACCGAGTGTCGCGACAATCTGGCGGTCTCGGCCTATCTCGACAAGCTGCTGACCTTGGGCACCCCGATCAAGGCTGTGCACTACATGGATGTAAAACAGAGCATGCGCAATGGTGGCGGCCCGGCCTGCCTGCGGCTGCGGGTTGCCATGAACGACGCCGAGCTCGCCGCCGTCAATCCGGCCTGCCTTATCAACGACCGCCAGTTCGCCCGCCTCGACAACTGGGTCGATCGCCACTACCGCGACCGTCTGAGCCTCGATGACCTGCGGGATCCGTCACTGGTGCAGGAGTCCCGCAGCGCGCTGGACGAGCTGACCCAGATCCTGAAACTCGGATCCATTTATCCCTTCCAGCGTTGATCCCGGGATCTCCACCGGGGCTACCCATCGGGTAGCCCCGGTGCACGTTACCCCCTCTCACCGCCCATTACCCCATGCCGCTGTTGCGCAGAAAATCAGCTTACAACTAGCTGATAAGTTTGAATTTTGAGCTTGCTGTATCAAAAAACAACGAACAGTCATTTTTTACTGTCATATCAGCCTGTCAGGGGTTCACAAACGCTGGGGATCTGCTAGTATGCGCCTCGCACTTGGGGAGGGGTTCCCGAGCGGCCAAAGGGATCAGACTGTAAATCTGACGGCTCTGCCTTCGAAGGTTCGAATCCTTCTCCCTCCACCATTCAAGTGCGAAAGTAGTGACAATCAGGAAATACCCCGTGGAGGGGTTCCCGAGCGGCCAAAGGGATCAGACTGTAAATCTGACGGCTCTGCCTTCGAAGGTTCGAATCCTTCTCCCTCCACCATTTTCCCGATTGATATAGCCGAATAACATATGTTTTACCCCTGTGGAGGGGTTCCCGAGCGGCCAAAGGGATCAGACTGTAAATCTGACGGCTCTGCCTTCGAAGGTTCGAATCCTTCTCCCTCCACCATCATTCAAGAAAACCCGGCCTCGCGCCGGGTTTTCGCTTTCTGCCATCCTCCTGATTTTTCCCGACCTTGTCAGATTTGACAGTTGTAACTGCATCCAATATCGCTGATTGTGGCAGCATCAACATCAGAGTATTCACATCATGTTTGAAGTCTGGGACGAGCATGGCCATGCAACCGGTCTGACACTGCAGGCGCTCAAAGTCAGAGTAAGCAACGACTATCAGGGCGAGCTGATGGTGCGCTACAGCAACAAGCTGGGGCTCCCCACGACCCTCTTTCTGACCATCCATCAGGGTGTTGCCTATCAGCGCTTCAAAGCCGGCTCACCAAAACTGGATTGGGAGTGGCTGGCCACCGCAGGCAATGGCCACAGCCCCCGCAATTTTATGAGTGAACAGTTCCCCCAGTTTCAACTCGTACCGGGTAATTGAACACCGGCAACTCCCGCTCAATCATCACCACACATTGCCAAAAACTGATTTTCCATTCCGGTTACATTCCTGCCAAATTGCATGATGACGTGGGGGCGAGTACAATCTCGCACCCCGAATATCTGGTGCACCTTCTGTAGATAGGCCCCGGATATGCCGTCATCGGGTCGCGCGGCATTGAACCTCCTCTCGGAGTGTCATCTTGCACCGCTACTCAACCACTACGATGCCATCAGGTGGCGTCGTCCTGATTTGCAATCCGAACCATAACCAAAAAACAACAACAAAAACAACAGCTTGAGACGCTCACAAAAACCATATACACAATTCTATACACGGTGGTAGTATCAGAATTGCATACGTATCAATGGGAGCAGTTATGGCTGGCTTATCTGAGTTCTTGAGTCTGCAATCTCGGGAAGAATTGGAGCAGATGATCGAGAGGATGGTCTCTGAGCGCACTACTAAAGGGGGGCAATCCAGGCCCGATTGTCGTGTCACTCTTGGCAACGGGATCTCGCTATACAAACAAAAACAGAGCTCCAAGTGGTACTGTCGCGTTCATCAACCAAACAATGGCATATCTGATTATCGTCAAAGTACTAAAACAGCTGATTTAAATGATGCTAAGGTAATGGCATATAAGATCGCATTTACGCTCGATAACAAGTTGTCCAATGGTATCCAAATAAAAAAGAACGTAATTTTTAAAACGATAGCAAATGAAATAATTGAGCTCTATAAAGATCGAAAAAAAGCTAATGATGGCTACTACGTTAGTGTGATAAAAAACCATCTAACCCCATATTTTGGTGGGATGGCAATTCAAGATGTTAACGAAAGATCAATCAGATTATTCTGGAGGCAATATGTCAAAGGACTTGTTGCTGCAAGAGAGGCAAAGGATCTATTAGATGTTCAAGCAGGAAAAAAGCCGCTATCCCCTGAAGATATTGATGATATAAAAAGATCGCTAGCACCCAGTAAAACTTTTAAAAATACTGTTCATATTCTATTGAAAAGGATTTTGAGTGAAGCAAAAGAGCAGGGATTGATTTCATTTTTGCCTGATATGAAGAATAAGGTTGATGCGAAAAAAACAGCCAAAATTGAGTACTGGGAAACAGATGAAATAGAACTAATTTTTAATAAACTTTCTAACTGGTGTAATGCAGACACAGATGATAAAAACAAAAAAATACTTTTTTTATATTGTAAATTTCTTTATTTGACTGGCGTCAGAACTGGAGAGGAAGCAACAGGAATAACATGGAACGATATTATTCGTCGTGATGAAAATGGTTATGTAGATTACTATTGCAGAATAAATAAAGGCAAGCTAAAAGAAACTAAAAAAGTCGGAAGGGAAGTATTAATTGCAAAAGGGAATGCAAAAACAGATAGCCGAGTAATAAAAGAAGTATTAATACCGATCTCTAAATTGTTGGGTTTTAAAAACTTTACTGATGCAAGAGAGAGTGGTGGTGATGGTAATATTTTCCCTTTGAATAGACCGCCTGAGATTTGGAAGAAATTTGCAAATGAAAACAGTGTAAAAGGCACACTTTATGGTTTCAGGCATACATACATAACAAATGAAATCATTAATGAGGTTCCTCTTGCTCATATTGCAATGCACGTTGGGAATAGTGTTAAGATGATTGAGGATCATTATTCACATGCAACAACCAGAGCCCTTAGAAATGCAGAAATAAAACGAAACAAGACCAAAAAAAATAAAAATACTATCTAATACCCCCTCAACCTTTGGCGCGTTTATGCTTCGCAACGCGCCTAACGCTTTGCTTTTGATTAGTATATTTTATGTTGCGCTTCGCTTTAAGATTTTTGAGCGCTTCGCGTTATTTTTATTGGATGAAAATACAACGACAGTTAAGCGGTACATCAATGTAAATCAGAACTGATGCGATTGAGCCTAATCATCATTCCCTCAAATTCTGGCTAATGCTGCTCAGCTTGCTGAGCAAAAAACAAAAAACTACAAAAACGATTCTCGTTTTAGAACCCTCCGTCAACCCTATCAGTGTAATACCAATAGGATGTCGCTAGAAGGCCCTAGATCTTCATTAGACGGCATGTTCAACTAGGTAAGTGCCTTACTAAGTCTTTTGATTGGGTCTTTGGATATAGCGTTTCAGAGCCGTTAATAGCGATTAACCTCTGTGTCATGTTTAAACGCAAAAAAATACTCTAAAAACCTTCTTAAGAATGCTCTCTTAGAGCATTCTTAAGTAGTGGATTCTATAAAAACATGCAAAGCCTTGCGCAGTATGGTCTCCAGAGGATTACCGCCTAAATTTTCGCACCTCGATTTAACGTGATGAGTACCATGATATAACGTCATAAGAACCACGTTATAACGTCATTAGACCTCTTTCACTACCCCCTTGAATACTCTCGGTCGCCGCACCGTAGCCTTCCCAGTAGCGCCATTTCCTATTAGCTCGACCTGCCACCCTCTGAGCTCAGCAATGTCCCTCAATGCGTCAACCATCATGCCCCGCTTACGCCTTATTTCCTTTTTTTCATAAGCAGTTAATACTGTTGTGTTCGACTTGCATTTGTCAGTATTCCAGATGCGTTGTACAAGGGTATCGAGGAACGGGGTGAGCACTTCCCCAGGGTTGATGTTAGAAGATAACCAAGCATGAACCAGCATAGCTACATTCGATTTAAGCTGTTTTCTTTCCTCCAAACAAATCCGATTAAATTGCCCACCATCAATAGCTCGTGCAATTCTTGGATTTACAACTACATCAACAACATCCTCTCGGCCTATATCATTTTTTGAGATTAAATAGCTTAACATGCTAGATTTCCATTCATAACCCTCTGATATGAGGTGTAAATCAACTTTACTCAACCTATCAAGACCCTCCTTCAATCTATCATATTCATGACCAGATTTATTCCAACCTAAAACACTAATAATTTTCGCCTGAGTAGTTGAAAGCAATATCGCATTTTCACTTGCAGCATTATACATAGCATTCAAATTACTCCATAAATAAGTAGATCTAGGCCCTTTAGAGCTTTCATTTATAATTTTCCCATCAATACCGGCAAGGGCAATTAAAGAAAAGAGAATGCTTTGATCAGAATAATCCAACCCTTGCTCTATATTAACTCGAATTTTCTGTTCACTAAACACCGAACTCAAAACCACGTTGCTTTCACGCTTACCATTAGCAATCGGGATGAACAGCCCTGTTATTCTACCTAGCAATGGATCAACAAGAGCAAAAAAATTAACTTTATAATTTATTATTTTAATAGACACCACTTACACCCCTTGTGCTATTTATTTCTATTTTTTCTTCCTTGCTTCCATCATTAGAGCTGACATATTCATTCTTATTATCGTACTCACCATCAATAACAACTAAGGTATCGATAACTTTCCCTTTAATCGTTCTGCCAAGAGTTTCTATTTTTAAACCAATTGACATATCCAGGTCGTCATTTCCATCTTTACTCTTTGTGCAAACCAATTTTGAAGAAAGACTCTTTTTATCTTCATCTTTTGTAACAAAATACTCATTATCTAGTGCAGCTTTGAAAGAGTATGCTCCTTTAGCTCCACGAGCTATGTCCTTACCAGTATGGTGTACAATCAAAATTGTTGCGCCAGATTTAACCTTTATCTGATCACAGCCAGCAATAAATGCCCCCATATCTTCTGCTGTATTTTCATTTCCAGTGAAGCATCTTGCCAAAGTATCGATAACGATCAACCGTACAGGCATCCCCGTCTCAAGCAAGACATCCTCTGTAGCTAAAATCAAATCATCGATAAACTCTTGCTTAGACACAAACATAGGCTGAGATATACGATAAAAATTTTTTATATCTTCGCCATTGTTATATTTATTAACCCAGGCATTCATTCTCTTTATCATTCCATTACTGCCTTCCGCAGCAACATAGATAACCGAGCCCTGCTTGACATCCAAGCCCTGCCAAGGCTTACCTGTAGCCACTCTACAAGCTATATCGATTATCAAAAATGACTTACGAGAACCACTTGGGCCATAGAAGCCAGCCAATGAATTCTCATCCAAAAGCCCTTCGACTAAAAATGAATCCTGATCATAATTAACCAGCCCTGCCCCCCTATCCATTGGAACTTTACATTTTCTAGTTTTCACTAACTCCATGATTCCCCTCTATTAAAAATCATAAATAAACTCCTTTGGTTGAGTAAACAAACCATTATTAATCTCTATCTGAAAACGTTTAAATTATGGGCATCTGGTAAAAGACCGTTATATTAACCCACTCAACAGAATCCACAAAAGTACGAATGAAGAATGTTAATGGCTAACAACCCTTACAGAAAATTTTTATAACGTTAAAAGCATAGGCAACGCATTAATGATGCATTGCAGAAATAATAACTGCAACTATTTTTTACAAGTTTATGATACTAATCATAATTGAGATAAACTTGTTATAAAAACGGTTAGTTCGATTAATGAACAGAATTATAACTTTCCTATTGTGTGTGGACGTAATTTCTTACTAAATAACTGCTACGAATAGTGTTACACCTTCGCTATTCCATAGTCATTTCTTGGAAAAGGAGACACGCAATTCATGATAGTGTTTCACTCGAGCCAGCAGGTTAACCATTTATCTGCATTGGTGATTGCATGTGATGTTTCATGTGACCAGATCGAATGAGAACTTGAAGATAAGCTACCGAACTCAGTTGTTGTGATTCATGTCGAGCCACATGGCATTTTTAGTGCCCAGTAAACTAGACTGCAAAAGCTATAAGCTATAGTTGTTAAGTTTTTCTTAAGAAATGGAAGTTATAGTGTATTTACTCATTGTGCAGTGAGATAACGCATTGCTGCGTGTCATATAACACACCAACTTCATGGAGTGAAATAATGTCAGATAATCAAAAAATCAAGGTTTGGGATCTTGTAGTACGGGGATTTCACTGGCTTACAGTTACACTTTGTGTACTCAACCTATTCATTCTTGAAGAGGGTCATCGGAACCATCGCTATGTTGGATATACCCTGTCAGTATTACTGCTTGTTCGAATAGTCTGGGGCTTTTATGGTTCTCATTACGCTAGGTTTACTCAGTGGTTTCCCACGCCTGCACGCGTAGTCGGTTACCTTAAAGCGACGATTAAAGGCGAGCATCCTTATCACGCAGGTCACAATCCAGTTGGTTCATTGATGATAATTTTATTGTTGATTTGCTTGATCGGCACAGCTCTAACAGGGATTCTGACTAACTATGAAGATATGTTTGTTGATGATGTAATGGAAGAGATTCATGGTGGTTTTGCCACGGCTTTACAGGCTGTAATCTTTATTCATGTACTGGCCGTGATTGTAATTGACCATCTAACCAAGGGCGACTTGATTCGAGCAATGATTACGGGAAAAAAACGCGTACCCTCTGGCGTAGAAATTTCAGATCGTTAGACAAGGTAGTATTCTTAGCGGCGTTGTTGCCCAAATCGATGCAGCCTGAATGGAACTCACTGGGGGGGCCTGATCACTAACATCCCTTTCAACGCTGCATCTTGGGCATGTCGCTTTACCTCATCACCAACTGACCCTAACCAGATTAATCGAGGTTCACTTACCTTCGGGGTTGCAGGTTCCATCACTATCACGGTCAGAGAGGGCCACGCCAGCTCTACGATGACCAGAGCATCTACACCATCCTGATGCTCATGGGGATTTCCAGCCTCACTCAGAGATAAACTCAGGGGCTAATCGATACACTATTCGAGTTGATGAATGAGCAATAGTAATGAAACTAACTATTTGACATATGATTGGGGGCCTGAGCCCCCCAAATTTTATTGTGTAATACGGCATTGACTGAAAATATCTAACCCCTTTTCATAGACTGAGGTCTTGACATCCCAGATACCCAGCACCGATGAAAAAATATTATCGTGTGAGTAACGGGTATCAGCAGCTTTCTGCTGCAAACACGTCATATCTATTCCTTTCTCTTTGGTAAATCCTGGTGACATCCAGACCTGCATAGGCACTCGGGTCTGGTCATCCGGTGCAAACTTATACGGTGTACCGTGCAGGTAAAGCCCCAATGCTCCGAGAGATTCACCGTGGTCGGAGACGTAGATCAACGCGGTGTTGTATTTATCTTCGTAGGTTTTCAACTTGGCAATCATCTCTGCAATCACGAAATCGGTGTAGCGAATGGTGTTGTCATAGGTGTTTGTAAGCTCTTCATCAGTACAGTTTTCGATATCGCTACGTGGGCAATCAGGCAAGAACTGGCGATGAGAATCAGGGTAGCGCTTGTAGTAGGTTGGGCCATGACTGCCAATAAGGTGGAAGCCCACCAGTTTATCTCCTTTCATCTGCGCAATTTCATTATCAAGGTCTTGGAGAACAACCTCGTCATAGCATGTGTTCTTATCACAGAATTTAGGATGATCCTTCGGCTTGATTTCGATGTTTTGGACTCGATCACAGACTCCTTTGCAGCCGCCATCGTTCTCCTTCCAAAAGATGGAGATCCCCGTTTTCTGCAACACATCGAGCAGGCCCTCACTGTTGCGAGCTCGATTATCATCAAACTCCTTTCTCTCCATATTGGAGAACATGCAGGGCACTGATACTGCTGTAGCAGTACCACATGAACGAACATCGTTAAAAGAAATGACATCCTCAATCTTGCTGGTAAAAGCGTTAGTTTCTTTCTCGTAGCCATTCATGGAGAAATTTTTACCACGAGCAGTTTCACCAACAACCAAAAACATCAGAATGGGTTTGTCTTCTTTCGCTACTCGTGTAGCGTCATCGCCCAAAGTAGCAAAGGGGACGGGCTCAGCCATATAGCGTCTATAAAGATATTTACTGGTGCTATACATGAAGTTAGCGGGAACAATTTCACGATTTAGAGTCTGATTGTTACGACCAATAGATGCGTAATCCTGGTAGTACAAGGCAGCAATAACCCCAACTATTGCTAACGAGGCCAGCATAGATAGTGCTCTCTGAGCAATACCTTTATACCAAGTAGATGCATACTCAATCTTCACAAAGAAAATTAATATGGCAGGAAGCACACCTGTGAACAAAACCCACATAATGATTGGTAGATTAATGTAAGCATATGCTTCACTTTGATTGGTTTCAAATATGTTCTGGATCATGTCACCATCAAATATCACCCGATATTTCATCATGGTATAGCTGGCAATAGAACCCGTAACAAAGAGGAAGGCGAAGAAGGGCTTCATCAGATAGCGGATCGAAAAAGGCATGAAGACGAAGTTAAGAGCCGCAACGAGTAAAAAAGGAATTGAAATGACGAAGCCGACCTTGAAGTGTTCAAGATTGGACAGGATGTCATAAAAATGGAGCAAAACTGGCCAATTAAGTAAAAACGAAAAGACCAAGGCCAATAATAAGACAAATGAAACAACTCTTATCTTTACTACCGAAAACATAATTTCTCCCTGATAAACCCTTCAATTCTACGCGAATTTTTATTAAAAAGTATGGACGAATAATTTAGTTATATCGACATTGTTTAAATATATCTAATGTCTGGTCGTAAACCTTAGTTCTAATATCCAAAAGTCCCAACATAGATGGAAAAAGATTGTCATGTGAGTATCGGTAAATCGCCGAATTTTTCAGCAAACATGTCATATCAATCCCTTTCTCTTTGGTAAAATCGGGTGACATCCAAACCTGCATAGGCACGCGGGTCTGATCATCTGGTGCAAATTTATAAGGTGTACCGTGCAGGTAAAGCCCCAATGCTCCTAGTGATTCACCGTGATCGGATACATAGATCAACGCGGTGTTGTACTTATCTTCGTAAGTCTTCAACTTGGCAATCATCTCTGCAATCACGAAGTCGGTGTAGCGAATGGTGTTGTCATAGGTGTTTGTAAGCTCTTCATCTGTACAGTTTTCAATATCGCTACGTGGGCAATCAGGCAAGAACTGGCGATGAGCTTCAGGGTAGCGCTTGTAGTAGGTTGGGCCATGGCTACCTATCAGGTGGAAGCCAACAAGCTTGTCCCCTTTCATCCGTGCGATCTCATCATCTAGATTTTGCAGTACAACCTCGTCATAACATGTGTTCTTATCACAGAATGTCGGATAATCCTTCGGCTTAATTTCAATGTTAGGAACTCGATCACAGACTCCTTTGCAACCGCCATCGTTCTCCTTCCAAAAGATAGAGATCCCCGTCTTCTGCAACACATCGAGCAGGCCCTCACTGTTGCGAGCTCGATTATCATCAAACTCCTTTCTCCTCATATTGGAGAACATGCAGGGCACAGATACTGCTGTAGCCGTTCCACACGAGCGAACATCTTTAAATGAGATGACCCCACCAGTTTTACTGGTAAAAGGGTTTGTATCCTTCTCATAACCGTTCATTGAGAAATTTTTACCACGAGCAGTCTCACCCACAACCAGGAACATTAGGGTGGGTTTATCTTTATCCATAGCCCGTACAGCATCATCACCCAAAGTGGCAAAAGGAATTGGTTCTGAAAAATAACGATTATAAATGTATTTAGTAGAACTGTTGATAAAGTTGGCAGGGACAATTTCACGTTGGAGATTCGGATTATTTCGCCCTACTGAAACATAATCCTGATAATATAATGCCGCAATAATACCAATAATAAATAAAGATGCTGCCATAGATAATATGCGTAGAATGACTCCTTTGTACCATGCTGTCTCGTACTCAATCCTAACAAGAAACAATAACGCTGCTGGAACTATTCCTGCTATCGTAACCCAGCCTAATATTGGTAAACTAAAGTAGGCATATGCTTCGCTTTGGTTCGTTTCAAAAATGTTCTGAATCATGTTTTGATCAAACAAGACACGATACTTCATCATGGTGTAGCTGACGATAGCACTCAATACGAGAAGAAGAGCAAAAAATGGTTTTACTAAATATCGAATTGAAAATGGGATAAACACAAAATTCAGTGCTGCAACCAACAAAATTGGAAGGGAGATCGCAAACCCAAGCTTAAAGCCCTCTAGTTTGTAAAGAATATCATAAAAATGGAGAACTCCGCGCCAGTTCAGCATGAATGCAAAATATAATGCCAATAAAAAAACAAGTGGCACAATTTTAATTTTTATTATGAAAGGCATAGCAGCTCCATCAACAGCCTCAAAATATAAATATCTAGGCGAAACACCCTGTCCCGTCATGTTGCGGCAGAATGGTAACAAAGCTGAACAAAGACTTAATCAGCATTTAGTCATTTACCACCGAAAAACGTGACGCAAATCACAACCCCCCCGTCTCATGTAGATTACATCACCAAAATTAAGAAAGTCTTAAGATGCTTTCAGCTCAAAAAACGTTCCATTTTAAAGTGTTGATTTTACTAATAAGCCGACAGTAATGTCTAGTAATGTCTGTTGTACAGACAATTTCGACAGCTGAATTCTCATAGTTAAGATGCGTAGTTCCACATCCTAAGTGGGGTTCAATGTGCTGATGCCGGATCCAAGGAGAGCCAAACAATTGAACGAGCTTGGAAATACTCGTGTGCTTACTCGAAAGATGGATGAAACCTAAGCTGCGTTAACTGTTGCGTTGGTCGTTATCGTTTGAACGCCAGCAGCAAGACACCCACAGCTACCAGCCCGATACCAAGCCATTCTCGGGGTGATGGACGTTCACCAAGGAATGTGAACGCGAATACAGCAACTAAGACAAGACTCAGTTTATCTACTGGGGCGACTTGAGAAGCATCCCCGATTTTTAGTGCTCGGAAGTAGCACACCCATGATGCGCCTGTTGCAAGACCGGACAGGCCAAGGAAAAGCCAAGTTTTAAGTGATAACTCCAACGGGTTGACCCATTTGCCTGTGTAAGCAATAAATGCTGATAAAACAACGATGATGATCCCAGTTCGGATCAAGGTAGCTAGGTCTGAGTCCACCCCCTGAACACCCACCTTGGCAAAAATTGCAGTCATGGCAGCAAAAACTGCGGACAACAAGGCCCAATAAAACCACTCCGTTGACGTAACCATTTCACCCCCCTCAATTTGCTGCCCCATGCTAAAAACATTTCTATCAGGGCACGGTTTGCTTAAGTCTTTCTTAATAAATCTCCAACATGCTGCGATAGACGGCGATTCGTCTAACCACAGGATAGGGTGAACCATGCATAACCAAACGAACAACTTAGTAAGCAAAGTGCCCGAGATAACATTGGCATTTTGGCTCACCAAAATTCTAGCAACAACGCTTGGTGAAACAGGTGGAGATGCAGTGTCCATGTCGATGGATCTAGGCTATCTGGTAAGTACAGCCATTTTTGCAGTCATTTTCTTTGTGGCCGTCAGCGCCCAGATCTCCGCCAAGTCCTATAACCCGACACTGTATTGGGTCACCATCATTGCAACGACGACTGTTGGAACAACCCTGGCTGACTTCGCAGATCGTTCATTAGGTATTGGTTATGCTGGCGGTTCCGCCATACTTTTCCTTTTGCTGCTTGGTTCGTTTGGCGTCTGGTATCGAGCCCAGGGAGAAATATCATCCAGCCAGATTTCCTCACCCAGAACAGAAATGTTCTATTGGATCACCATCATGTTTTCACAAACACTCGGTACTGCTCTAGGAGACTGGACTGCCGATGATGCCGGATTTGGGTATGCGGGCAGCTCTATAGTGTTTGGTGGCATTCTGATAGCTATCGTAGCGGCTTACCTATGGACTAAGGTTTCTCGCACATTGTTGTTCTGGGCTGCGTTTATTATCACCCGTCCCCTCGGTGCTGTTGTTGGTGACTTTCTGGATAAGCCACTTAGCAAGGGCGGCTTGGAACTCAGCCGCTATTCGGCTTCAATTACGTTACTGTTAGCGATTGCCGTGCTGGTCTATATTTCTAGTATGAAAAGAAAACAGAATGATACGATCCCCTTGGATTTAGACGCTGAGAGATAGTTATAAAAGCACACTACATTGGAGCTGCATCATGGATAACATGATCTGCTCCAATATTATTGGCGAGCAATTCATGACGAGTTGAACAATAGAATTACGACTTGTGAAAATGTCATTGTAAGGACTTCAAATGAACAGCATGAGTATATCAGAAAGGAGTTTATTCAATAAAGTGCCAGAGGTAACGATGACCTTCTGGATCATTAAGATGATGTCCACCACTGTAGGAGAGACTGCTGCTGACTACTTGATATTTAATATGAAACTTGGATTAACTATAACATCCATACTTATGGGGGCTATTTTACTCTCAACTATAGTGATACAACTGCGCGCAGATAAATATACTCCCTGGAAGTATTGGCTAGCTGTAGTGCTTGTTAGTATTTTTGGTACGCTAGTGACAGATAACCTAACCGATCAGGTAGGGGTTCCATTGGAAGTCTCAACTAGCATGTTTACGCTTGTTCTGCTTGCTACATTTTGGTTCTGGTATACCCAAGAAAAAACTTTATCAATACGTTCTATAGATACGCCTAAGCGAGAGATTTTCTATTGGAGTGCCATTCTGGTGACTTTTGCTTTGGGAACCGCAGCGGGAGATTGGGTTTCAGAAGGTATGGATATTGGATACATAAAGTCCACCTTGTTATTTGGCGGACTTATATCCATTGTGTATGCTGTCTATTTAATAGCTAGAGTAAATGTAGTTTTAACGTTTTGGATAATCTATGTGCTAACTCGTCCGTTAGGTGCATCTATAGGTGACTTGCTATCACAACCGGAAAAACATGGCGGATTGGGATTTGGAGTGACAAGTACCAGCGTCATATTTTTAGTATTAATATCAGCTCTAGTCGTGCATCAATCATCTAAGGTCAGTACACATATTACAATTAGTCATAGAGGTGAATAGATATACTTGTACATAAGTTACCGTGTTGGATTGAAATGACATCATGGAAATTATTATTAAGAGAGTAAAATTACAAAAATGATTAGCTGATTAAGTTCATTCTGGTTAAATAACTAATAATTTAGATATCATGTTAGATGATACATTGAGAAAAATAGAATCCATTGCTGATAAATGTGAGGAAATAAAATGGAATAAACTACGTCAATATGAGATCTAACTTGGGAGAAATTTTAGCCAACCGTTCAAATAATGAACAAAAAGCAATGGGAACTTTCGCGCGAGAGGCTGACAGCTCTTAAAATGCCCAAATGTAAACCATTAAAAGTGGAGCTAAAACTCTATTCCTGCGTCACTTCATGTTTATCAAGAAAACTGTTGATAATTATATCATTTTGATTAATGTGATGATAAATGAACATGAAATGGACTTTATATGAAAAACAAAATATTTATCGCAGCGTTTATTAGTAGTTTTTTTAGTCCAGTATATGCGTCTAGTGCATTTGAGACTTATGGTGATATTGGACAGTTTGCCATACCCGCTATAGCGGCTGGGATCTCCTGGTATAAAGAAGACTATGAAGGGTTGAAGGATTTTGGCTACTCCTTTGTATCGACTACGGCAACTGTCGAGATTTTAAAAAACACCGTAGATGCAACACGGCCAAATGGTGGTTCGAAAAGCTTCCCATCTGGACACACGGCATGGGCCTTTAGCGGAGCTAGCTATTTGCACATGCGCTACGGTTGGAGCTACGGGCTTCCTGCTTACATTGCTGCTGGGGCCGTGGGCTGGTCTCGTGTGGAGTCAGATACCATTACTGGCGAGATGTGATTGCCAGTGCGGTCATTGCCACTGGGTTTAGCTACGTGTTTACCACTCCGTATGATCAACAGTTGGTGTTCGCTCCTGGAATTATGAATGATGGTGCTCAGGGGATTTTGATGAGCTATAGATATTAATTTATCGAAGTCTTTTCGCTTCACATAGTGGTGATGTGTAAGAGCACATCGCCATTTTAATACCAAGCCTTCTGGGCGATAGGTCTTCGACTTCCAATTCTTCCTGGGTCTACATCCATATCACAAGATTCACCTCTGAAGTATGGAACTCTTAACAACCAGAGCTATACGTTAGTAGCAAGAGCTGGCGGTGTAATGAGGATTGCACACAACGATGGCTCTCCTGCCAAAATCAGCAGATAAGTTATCTATTGTATCCACTTCATCCCGCACATTATAAAGACGGTTTTAAATTCACCGCAAGGCTTTTATAGCGGTCTCTGCGAGAGCAGATATTTTCCTCTACCTCCGAGATAGACAACGCTTAATTTATTATCAAGTCCATTTTTCATAATTTAACCAGCGTTACTTTCTGAATGCCGAGCATGTGGTTCTACCACTCGATTACATCTCCCTTGTGTTTTAGGATAAACCTAATGGTTGGTGTGCTTGTTATTACATTTTTTGCATACTCATCTGCATTTTCTGTTAAAGCAGGACTTAATTCAATTATAGCTTTCATGATCAATTTTTCACTATACCCATTCTTTATCATTATCTCTGCAAAAGTAATATCAGATTGTTCTAAATCATCATGAAATTTCTTCACCAATGGTTGATAGACCTGAATGCACTTATCTATAAAACTCAATTTTTTGTAAGGGATATGAATCCAGGCTGTTATTCTGGTAAGGCGTGCTAACCTATTTTTTCTAATTTCTAATTTTTTTTGTACTTTTTCTATCATTTGCCTACCTCGTTTTGCAATTAGTCCTGTAGCTTGAATACATCTAGCAAAAAAACTCTCCCCATCTTTATGGCAGTTAAAACCTGAGAGTTTTCCATACCTACTAGATGACACATCGACATTAAACTCTTCTTCTAATAAATGAGCTGCCTCTCTTGTTATTTCTGGATCTAATCTTTCTGCTATTTTAATCCAAGCATCATATACTCCATGGCGAGTTTCTATTATTGCCGCCGCATTAAATCCTGCATCATTCAACACTTTTAGTTTGATATCGCTAGTGTCAGAAACAAAAAGCATTCCAGAATGCTCTGATATAGATGGTTTTATTTCAATATTGTGTTTATCTGCATTTTCTTTTAAAAGAAGGTGTGCAATGTTCTCAGCCTCATTCATGTGTAAATCTTTAATTTCATTTTTATTTTCTATTTTTATATCTATTTTTTGACAACACATAGCTTTGAGTTGCTCTAACATATGGAAGATTGCTTTTTCTTCCTTTAAGCCTTTTTCAATTGACAACTTGTCATCAATAAAATTTATTTCTTTTTTTAAAATTTGCATCTCACTGATAAGTAAACCTCTTTCTTTATTAAAATCGAATATATTAGTTGTAATTCCCCTCCGCTTCATAGCAACTGATTTCACACCAAGATGTGTTGTAGGAAGTCTATCTATCCCCTGCTCTGCTAGGGAGCGGTGGTCTACTCTGACCTTTACACCAGCCTTTTCTAAGGCGGCATTCTGCATGTCAGCCCAATTTTTTCTTAATTCATTAAGCCATTCAGTCTCCCTAGTTACTTTTGATTTCTCTGCGCCGCCTTTTTTAGGACTTTTTTTATTATATCTCTTGAAATGTGTAGCTGCTGTTCGCTCTATTCCATCGCTTATACGTTCATTGAAAATAAGATGAAAATGAGGATTGTTAGGTTTACCAATGTCTTGTGACTTACCTTCATGTATGCCTAATGACCATGGGAACCCTTCTTTCTCAGTGACACATCTTACAAAGGATTTAACTAATTCCTTTTGCTGCTCAATTGTAAGTTCATTAGGAAGTGAACACTCAATTTCTCTATATACTCGTGCATTACTTCTTTCATAAAGATCTGCCGCATGCCAAAACTCTGAATCACTTTTTGCCCAATGAGGAATATTCCCACAGTCTGAATATAACAACTCATTATTTTTCTTGGCATACTTATTTTCACGTTTAATATAATCGTTTCTTATCTTGCCAGATTTCCCTGCTTCCTTGCTGCCATTAGTCAATGATAGGTGATAATTTGCCATTTTTTTCCATTTTATTTTTATTTATCTAAAAGCAGATTTTTTCTTTCTGCCATATCCTGCCTTTGATTTTGACTTGAGCACCGTTTCTCCGCGAAGCAGGAGAAACGAGTAAGTGCGCACCATGCGGTGGTAATGGCCTTGGCATTCAATACATGTATCACTCTTATACTTCTAGCGCTTCTGCTCTTAATATTTGGCAACAGCATTTATTGGGTAGACTTTTTTATAGATTAAGTAGAATAGTCATTGAAATATTCATTAATACAATGTTATTATTTAATTAGTAATTAGTCAATGGGTTCGTTGATATGTATAACAATAATAGTAATCCGTCAAGAATTGAGCGTTTAGAAAAAGAAAAGGCTGAATTGGCAAGTAAGATTTTACGCCTAAAAAATCAAGAGAATGAGAGTAGAAATAAGGCTGAGCTTAGGAAAAAGATTCTTATTGGCTCAATGGTTATGGGGTTGATGTTGAAGAATGAAACGTTGAAAGATCAGATTACTGCTCGTTTAGATAATTTTCTTACAAAAAATATCGATAGAAAGCTTTTCGATCTGCCACTTACGAAAAAAGAACGACAAGAGGATAAGAATACGTATTAGATGTAAGCATTAAAACTGTTACTCTCTCCCACCCTTCATACATATAGGATAAGGAAAATAACAGTTTTATATCTCAACATTCCTCACACAACTACTGAGTCATTTATCAAAATATTGAGCATTTCATCATCCAGATAACGGAAAGCTAAATAGTCATCTAATGGATAGAAACCTAACTTTCCTAGCTCCTCAGTCTTATACTCATCATTAATTCCAAGCCAATCACAGAATGATTTCCAGTTCGGCAACATGGCAAAACTAAATTTCATTTCGCATTGTGTTAGTAATTCCCTGATCATACGCAGCTCAGTACCTATATATCTATAGGGTGTGTTCATTACAACATCATCAATGATCGCGCATCGCTGCGGGCCAACCAGTCCTGACGAAATAAACTCAGATAACGTTGCAACTTTATATTGATCATCAAGTAAGTACTTTTGCAGACGACCTATGTAGTTATCTTCTCTAGCAAGCCATACTCTAGCAGCACTAAATTCAAATGCCTTTCCAAACTCATAAATTGAGTAACTAAGACTCCCAATCACCGCTTCTTTTAGCAAAATCTGATGAGTAACATGGGTTAAAAATTGATTATCTCCTGTTTTAATAACTACATTCTCGGATAATGTCGCTGCCATATTTAATTTCCTTATTATGTATAAATATACAACTATAATAATTTTATCATAATTAGTGAAGAGGTTGAGAACATTTATCACCTGTAATGCGAGGCTCGATTACCTCATAGTAATCAATTTCTGGGTTTAATTTTTTTAACTCTGATATTTCTTTGCTAAGATTATCATCACTATCTACAAGAAATATATGATAAAGCAATATATCAATTTCAGCATTTAAATCATCATATTCCTCAATCGATAGACAAAGAATTTTATGCCCTTCTATTTTACTTTGTTTCTTTTCGAGTTCATTAATCAGATTTTTATAATAATTCTCATTCCTCAAAATTCTAATAGCGTTTTTCCCATTGATAGTTTTGTAGTGTTCTACCTCAACCTTATCTTCCACTTGAATACCTCACTATATTTTCACACTCCGCTGCTTACTCGCAGCGAAATCACATCCAAATTATTTAACTTTGTCATTGATATGACAAATAAATATAAACTTACAACTCAACAATAACATATTCACATTATGCTAGATTAAACCATTAATATCAATTGATTTAATTTTAGATTTATAAAAATACACAGAAACCATGCTTGCTAAGTCCATTTATATTTGCTATTTCTTTATCCCAAAAGCCCCTCCTTTTTATTTTCCTGAAATAGTTCCTGCAAATATTAACTGCTAGATATGTGTAGTCTCTGTATGCAATAAATCACATTTAATGATCGATCAACATAAGTACCTACTAAAATAGCCATAACTAATATCTATATTATGTTCAGTTATACGAAATAATGCTGTTATGCACACAATACTCTTGTCAGGCTGACTAGAGTATTAGATGCAGACGCTGGGTTACGTATGCGCTACAAAACCTCGCCATGAGAGAGAATGGAATATCCGCATTGACACGATTTCTTGATCTAGCTCAAAAAAAACTCACTTCTGATACAAAACTCAATTTACAGCTAGCCCACTGTGTAACACTTCGCTTAACATTGCCAACTGGAGCTAATTATTCTGCGATTCATTTTGGGTATTGCAAGATCAGCGGTCTAAGGCCTGTACAGCATACAAGCGAAAGCTGAGCTTTGAGGAGAGGCATCTCTTCGCCTCATCGAGCAAGCCAGCAGCCAAGCATCGCGCGGCAGTATGCTATAGGTTTAATTATGACCATTCAATTAGCCACGCAATATGCATTTAGAACTGTTTGGTATCGGTATTGATAGAAGCCTAAAAATATTACCGTCTCGTTTTTTAATCTAATATTTTGATATAAATGAGAAGGAAAAATATAAAATAATTTGATTCCTCATTCTTAATATTTTTTGACAGAGAGAGTGTTTATTTTGAGAGTTATATACATTGGTGTTGTTGCCTGTATTGCATTGTCCGGCTGTGTATCTATTAACGAAATGCCAGGCCCTAGAGCAGGAACTAAACTCGTTACTGCAACTTGCAACGGCAGAGTAAATTCTACTGGTGATTGTCTCAAGGCAATTGCGGATGCATGTCCAAATGGATATGAAATAATTGCAAATAATCAACATCGTGGTCAAGGTGCTTACATTGATGCTAATACCGGATACGCATCTTCATATGGGACGATCGATCGCGAGGTTATGGCTATTTGCAGTCTAAAACCACCATTAACATTAGAACAAAAACAACAACATCAAAATGTAGGCCAAGTAACAGCAGCTGTATCAGAATGTATAAATGATAAGAAAACACCTGTGTTTGTATCTGGTGTTTTAGATAAATCATTTAACGAATTTAAATCTAATTCATGGTTCGATGAAAATGTGTGGCGCCAAGTACATGATGATGCTGTTAATCAAATTAATGTTATGCGTGAAAAAGAACCTTCAAAATATGAAGACCTTTGCCAAAAGATAACTGAGCTTGCAAAAAAAACTGCTAATAAAGAAACATAATACAATGTCACGTTATTTTTTAAAAAATAGTATATTATTTATATTTATGCTATTCAGCTATGAAGCACTCCCTAAATGTATTGAGTCATCAATTGTTAGCCCGTCACCATTTATGGGTAATAATGATGAAATATTCAAGTTATCTGATGGTAGTTTGTGGATAGTAAAAAATGAATATGAATACTTATATGAATATTATCCTAGTATTACCATATGCCCTGATGAAGGCTTCATGACAGGGCTGACGCATCAGTGTTTATACTTTGAACAACCCCATACATTCGAACAAATATTGTTCATTCAGACAGCAGAGCCTGCGCTTGTTGGCCATGCTTAGATTACGTGATTTGTTTTGCTTCAGCA